>JAIFND010000131.1 GCA_020047915.1 bacterium
TGTGGGGCATCACCGCGGTGCGGGTCGCCAAGGATGGTTCGGTGGGCTATCTGCCACAGGCCGAGGTCACGCGCCTGCATGCCGAGCACCATGGTCCCCAGGTGGTCGCAGCTCCGCTCGATGGCGTGGCCTTCCTGCCGCCTCCGCCGCGCCTGACCGGCTGGTGGCCCGAGGTGCAAAAACTGGCCGATGTCGATGCGGTGGTCACGGCCAGCGCCGCGCGCTGGCATGTGCATGTCCTGAATCGTTCGCAAGACCAGCCGCGCCTGCTGCGCATCCTGCTGCCGCCCTCGGCGCCTGTGGCCGGCAGTGGCACGATGCATCTGCTGACCGGCGGTCCCAAGGCACCCGGCGTCATCGAGCGCCGCGCCCTGCCCATCACCTGGACCGAGCGCTGCGCGCTGGTCGAGCTGCCGCCGGCCTGCGTGGCGGTGGTGGTGCTCGGCGCCGGCTGACCGCCGCCGTGCGCTAATCCGATCGCAGACTGCGCAGCGACGCGTGGCGTATAGCGCGGGTCTGCCATGCTGGCGTCATGCAGATCGACGAGAACGCCCGACAGGTCACGATTGCTGGCAGTCATGATGTCATCGTCGCCGGAGGCGGGCCGGCTGGCGTGGCGGTCGCGATTGCCGCCGCCCAGGCCGGTGCCACGGTGCTGCTTATTGAGGCGGCCGGCGCGCTTGGCGGGGTATGGACCAGTGGCCTGCTGACCTATGTGCTCGACGCCGGCAATAAGACCGGCGGCGTCATGGCCGGACTGCTCGAACGTCTGCGCCAGGCTGAGGGCCAGTCGGTATCCACCGACCAGGCACACGACCTGCCGTGGGTCACCGGATCGTGGTATTTCGATCCCGAAACGATGCGCGCCGTGCTCGAGTCGTGGTGCAGCGAACTGGGTATCACCGTGCTCTACCACAGTCGCGTCGTGTCGGCGCTGGTGACAGGGCGCCGCGTGACGCATGTGCTCAGCGAAGGCCCAGGAGGCCGTCTCGCCTGGGCAGCGCGCGCCTGTGTCGATGCGACCGGGAATGGCGATCTCGGCGCCCTGGCGGGCTGCGCCTTCGCCATGGGTAATGAGTACGGCGGTCAGGTGCAGCCGCTGTCGTTGCTCGCCCTGGTCGGTGGGGTTGATTCGACGGCGATTGCGCCCTTCGTGCATGGCGCCCCGGGCAGCGGCGGCGAGCCCGGCCGGCGCCTGCTGGTGGCTCTGCGCTCGGCTGGCACCGACCCCAGCTACGGCCATCCGGTACTCTTCCCGGCCGGACCCGGCCTGTGGTCGCTGATGGCCAACCACGAGTACGGCATCCGCTGTGATGACGCTCTTGGCCTGTCGCGGGCGACGATCGCAGCGCGGCGCGAAGTGCATGCCCTGGTCGCCGCCCTGCGTCGCCTGGGTGGGGCATGGAGCGGTCTGCGCGTGGTGGCGACGGCTGGGCAGATCGGCATCCGTGAGGGCCGTCGCCTGGCAGGCCGCTACACCCTGACGGCTGACGATCTGGCGCGCGGAACGAGGTTCGCGGACGCGGTGTGCCGGGTGAACTTTCCGGTCGACATCCACGCCCTCGATCCGCGTCGCGACAAGGGCTACAGTGATGGAGGAGTGCGCGCCCAGCCCTACGACATCCCGCTGCGCGCCCTGCAGAGCGTGGCGCACGACAACCTCGCCTTCGCCGGGCGCTGCATCAGCGGCGACTTCGTCGCCCATGCCAGCTACCGGGTCACCGGCAACGCCGTGCCGATGGGTGAGGCGGCTGGCCGCTGGGCGGCCGGCTGCCGCTAGTGTAGTCCGCTGTATGTATAATGATCCCGGAAAACGCAGATCACGGAACAGGAGATAACGGAGGGGCATAGGCTTGCGCCTTTCCAGTTCCTCACCCAGGTGGTGACCGTCCGGGAATGCGAGAATGTGCGAATTCTTCCTCCGTTGGCCCCGTATCCTCCTGTACAATTGCAGCGTTGAGGGTTAGCGGGGTCGACGTCCTCAGTCCGCGAGCCCGACGTGCCGCTTGCCCGGTGCTGGGCGCAGGTCGAAGGCGTGGGCGCTGGTGCCGGCGGGAATGTCCAGGTCGAGCCGTGAACGTCCCTCCGAGTCCGGTCCCGGCAGGGTCAACTGCAGGCGGACGGCGACCGTCGCATGCAGGACGGCTTCGATGCGGTGGCCGCCCTCAGCCCAAACCATATCGATGGTGACGCCGCAGCGGGTGGTCAGGCCACGTACCTGGCCGCGGGGCCACTCCGCTGGCAAGGCGGGGAGCAGGTGGAGGTGCCCGGGGCGGTGGCGCACCAGCATCTCGCACACTGCGGCGACAAGGCCCATGCCGGCTTCGATCTGGAAGGGGGGCAGAGCGCCATGGCCCCAGAACAGACTCAGGCCCTGGGAGCGCCAATCGTTGTGCCAGGTGAAGAGGTTGGGCGTGGTGCAGGTACGCAGCAGCAGGTCGAGGTTGCGCTTGGCTCGCGGTCCATCTCCGGCGCGGGCCCACAGGCAGGCCATGAAGGCGTAGCTCCAGCCTGCCATGCTGCCGAGGTTGCATTGGCGCAACTCGAGGGCGCGGACGGCATGCGCGAAGGTAGCGGGATCCTCGTCGGTTATCTCAAGGCCGGGGAATAGGCCGTAGAGGTGTGAAAGGTGGCGGTGCTCCTGGTTGTCGGGCAGATCGGGATGGAGCCATTCCTTCAAGCCGCCGGCGTCATTGACGGCGTAGTCCGGCAAGGCGGCGAGCAGTGCGCGATAGCGCGGCTCATCGGGGTCGTCCTCAGCCAGGACCGCGAGCGCCGCCAGCAGGTTGCTTAGCGTCTCGCGACATATGGCCGCATCCATGGTCGCGTCGGCGACGACCATCGGTCGCCCCTGCGGATGGTTCTCGGGCGACAGCGAAGGCGAGAAGTGAGCCACCCCATCACGGATCGTGATGAAGTCGAGGTAGAACGCGGCCGTCTCACGCAGCCACGGCAGGGTCCGGCGGCGCAGGAAGTCGCGGTCGCCGGTGGTCAGCCAGTGCTCCCACCAGTGCTGGCCGATCCAGCCGGCGCCGCCGGTCCATTGGACGAAGTCGCCATGACGGACCTGTCCATGGGTGGCCTGGCAGGTGGGCAGGAAGATGCCGCGGCAGCCGAACAGACGCCGGGCGTTCAGCCGGTAGTCGTCGAGGAAAGCGAAGTAGTAGTCGGCGAGCGGCTCGATCAGCCGGGCCAAGCCGGTGAGCGGCGCCGGCCAGTAGGTCATCTGCACGTTGATGTCACCGTGGTAGTCGCTCTGCCAGGCCGGTGCATAGTCGCCGTTCCAGCGCCCCTGGAGGTTGGCCGGCCAGGCGCCGTCCCGCGTCGCCGCGATCAGCAGATGGCGCTGGTGGGCGACCATGCGTTCGACCAGAGCTGGCAGAACGCGGCCCTGGAAGGCTTCATCGAGGAGGCTGCCGTTCGAGCGGGCGCGTTCGGTTTCGTCCGCCCCCAGATCAAGGGCGAAGGCGTCAGCGAGGGGTTGGTGGACGGCACAGTGCCGGGCCAGCAGCGTCGCGTAGTCCAGCGGCAGCGTGGCCAGATGGGCACGCAGGCGCGGGATGGCGGTGGCGGATGGCTCGCCATGCCAGCAGGCGATGCGCACCAGGGCGCCATCGGCCCCGGCGACGCCTGTCCACGGACCGCCCCAATAGTCGTTGGAACGAACCGTGCCGCTCCCGAGCGCCAGCACCTCGATCACGGCACCGAACTCGCGGCCATCCGCGTAGCGGCCGATGTGCGCGTGCCAGCCGTCGCCGGAGATGGCGCTCCAGGCGATCGGCGGACTCCGCCACTGCGGCGCCCGTCCTGAGCCGTAGTCGGTCACCCCCTCGATCCGATAGGGGCGCAGGCGGCAGTCGAGACTCAGGCTTCCCGGGCACCAGCCGGTGGTGGTGAAGATGATGGCGTCATCGGCGCGCGAGACGAAGCCGCGCCGCTCGTGGCGGCGGCCGTCCATGTCCCAGGCGATGCGGATTTCGCCGGTGGCATGGTCAAGTCCGGCGGACCAGCCGGTGGTTGGCGCGAGGTCGGGGTGGTTCCACCACAATTCGCCGAGCGGGTGGTAGTCGGCTACGTCCAGGCGGTAGCCGCACTCCCGCTGGGCCTGGGGGTGGAGCCGTGCCGCTTCGACCCAGCGCCCCTCGGCCTGCAGCCGGCGGATCCCGGGCAGCAGCGGGGCGAAATCAGGTAGATCGGGCCGGGGCTGCTCCAGCCAGCACCGGTCGTGGTTGATGAGGATGGCGTCCTGGCAGAGGTGGCCGTGGACGAGGATGCCGAGCGGGCCGTTGCCGGTGGGGATGGCGTCTTCCCAGCGTTGGGCCGGTTGCTGGAGATGGTAGGCGTTCATCGGAACGCTAGGTTACCAGACGCGGTGGCTTGGAACAGCGCGGCGATGTTGGCTGGGGCGATGTCGGGCAGGATCGCTTCGTGGCTGGGGCTGATCACCAGGCCGGTGGGGAACAGTTCGCGCAGCCGGCCGACCTCGCTGGCCACCTCGTCGGGGGTGCCGTTGACCAGCAGGAACTGCGCATCGACGCCGCCGCAAAAGGACACCGAGCCGCCGAAGCGTTCGCGCAGGCGCGCGGCGTCCATGCCGGTGGCGCGGGCCTGGATCGGATGGATCGCGTCGGCGCCGCAGGCGGTCAGGGGATCGATCAGGTCGCACACCGCGCCGCATGAATGGTGCAGCACCTTGACGCCGTGACTGTGCGCCTGCGCGATCAGAGCGCGCGTCCCGGGCAGGACGAAGCTCTCAATCTCGGCGCGGCGCAGCATCAGCCCGGTCTGGCTGCCGAAGTCGTTGCCGATCAGCACCGCGTCGAGGCGCCCGCGTGTCGCCTCCAGGAAGATCCGGTTGGCGTCCAGATAGAAGCGGGTGATGCGGTCGATCACTGCCTTGAATCGTTCCGGCTCGGTCTTCATCACCATCAGGGCCTCCTCCATGCCGAAGGCGGCGCAGGCGTCCTGGAAGTGGCACGACCACAGCACGCCGAGGGCGGCGCGGTCGGGTTCGGCCGCGGCGACGGCGGCCCGGCAGGCGGCCGGATCAAGGTGGCGGGCGGGATCCGGCCAGGCGAAGCGCTCGACGGCATCGTCTTCGGGATGCTCGCTGAACCAGCCCCGTGCTGTCAGGGTGCGCTCCTGCGCGTCGTTGACCCGGTCGAGGGCGAAATCAAAGGCG
The DNA here is from genome assembly GCA_020047915.1 of bacterium. Classification (GTDB taxonomy): domain Bacteria; phylum Planctomycetota; class UBA11346; order UBA11346; family UBA11346; genus UBA11346. The sequence continues at coordinate 5,183 of JAIFND010000131.1, forward strand.
ACGGCGATATGGTTCGCCTTGCCATCGTGGTAGGGGACCTCGATCGGCACCACGTCATCATCGATGGCGGCGCGCAGGGCGCGGGCGTCACCGACCCCGAAGTGCTGGAACAGGGCCGGCTCGGCGGCGGGCACGGGCAGGCCCAGCCAGCAGGCGGGGCGATCGACCTCCTGGCGCTCGATGGTGCGGTGGAAGCGGGTGCGCTTGTCCATGTCGGGTTCCTCAGTCGGTGATGGCGATGCGTTGTGCGCAGACCATGCGTGGCACGGTGAAGCGGGTCACGCCATCGGCGTGGCTGAACGGGAGGTCGTCGCCGCTCGGCACCAGGGTGACCCGCGACGGGGCGTTATGGCGCCTCAGTTCGACGCTGACCGCATGCAGGGGGACGAGATCCTCGACCACCTCGACTCCGGTCCCGCGCTTGATTGTCGGTGCCCAGACCAGATGCACGAGGTCGCGTTGCTTGGCCTCCTGACGGGTGACCGTGGCCAAGCCGTTGCTTGGCAGGCTGACGCGCAGCAGTGGCACGGGCAGCAGACGGCGAAGGGCGCGTAAAAAGAGATCGCGCAGCGCCTGCACGCCGTGTTCGGCGTAAAGGCGGCACAGCGGGTGGGCGCAGGTGATGCCGGCAGGGCCGTGCACCATCGCAGCAGAAGCATGGATGCCGCGGGGCGGGGCGTGCTGGTGGCTGACGTAATGCCGGATGTCGCGGTTGAACATCGGCTCGTCGCGCCAGGCCAGCACCTCGCCCGATTTCGCCTCAAGGATGCGGCCAGCGGCGCGGACCAGGAAGCGCGGCGTGCCCCACGGTCCGAGCGGTTCGGCCGGGACGAGGTATTCCGGATCGAAGGCCCCGGGACCTGCGTCGGTGCAAGCAAAATCCAGGGCAAAGGCGTCATCACCGGCGTTCCGTCCGCTCAGGCCGGTGGCCAGGATCCGACCGCCCTGGGCGACGAAGTCGCGCAGGCGCCGCGCCAGGATGGCGTCAGGCCGCACCGCGTCAGGCAGGACCAGCACGCGGTAGGAGATGAAATCGCTCTCCGGGTCGATCAGGTCGAAGGTGATGTGGCCTTCAAGCAGCATGCGTGCCGCGCCGGTGTCGCTGGCATTGTCGTTCATCTCGCCGGCGGGATCGGCTTGGCCGGGCGTCACGCCTTCGAGCGACAGAATGGCCACGTCGCTGCGATTGACGGCCTCGCTGCACCACGGTTCGATCGCCTGGACCTCGGCATAGGCGGCGCCGATGATCGCATAGGTCGCGGCGTCCATCTCGGCCGAGGGGTGCAACTGGTCGCCGACCGAGCAGTGCGCGCCGAGCGCAAGCATGCGTGCGCACTCGAGGCGCAGCGCGTTGGGATGCTTGTAGCCGCCGAACTCGCCCCAGTTGCCATGAAAACGGCCGGTCATGCCAAGGAAAGGCATGCCGAGAGTGCGGGCGTAGCCAGCCGACACGGCGAAGTGGTCGTAGCCCCAGCCACCGGTTGGCAGGCTTTCCAGTTCGAGATGGCGGCTATTGTAGCTCACCAGTGCGCGATCGCCGCGCCGCACATTACCCGCGTTGTGGAACACAGGCAGGCCCGGCTTCGCGGCGTGGGCGGCTGAGACGCTGCGCTCGGCATAGCGCAGATAGGTGGCGCGGCCCTTCGCCTGCATGGTCGCCAGGTCGCGCGGATCGCCGCCGGCGGCCAGCACCTCGCGCACGCAGGTGTTGCACCAGCACGGGCGCGGACTGACGATGTCGAGGAACAGCCCGTCGATGTCGTAGTTCCGTACCGCCTCGCCGATCTGGGCGCACAAGACATCAAGGTAGGGGGTGTTCAGGCACATCTCGTGAAAGCCCGGCTGGTCGGCGGTGTGGTGCCAGGGATTGCGTCCGTCGTTCAACCGGCGTTCCCACTCCGGATGCAGCATGGCGAGACGGTCATCAAGTCCGGCGCCGAGGTAGCAGGGTGTGGCCACGCCGATCGCCTTGCAGGCGCGTATCTGCTCGCCGAGCAGATCGAAGGACAGGCCGGGGTGCATCGCCCCGGTCGTGGTCGGGTGGTAATGCCAGCCGTGGCAGCACTTGCTGAACAACGTCACACTATCGACATGGCCGGCCTTGAGCTGGCCCTGGAAACGGGCCGGATCCCACGCGGCGGCGATGGCGCCCACTGCGGCGGTGTTGTGGAAGTCGAGGTGGATCTGACGGTAGCGCATGCCGGCAGTCTAGCGTGGCAGCGTACCCGCAGCTATGCCGGTAGCTGGATGCCTTGTATCTAAAACCGGCTGCACGTAGCATCTCCGCATGCTGCCGACAACCAACCCCCTGCGCGGTGACGATCACCTGCATGTCCGTATCCTGCAGGCTGAAGCGATCGATATCGGACCCTGGTGGCGGGCCAGGGAGGTGCGTTCGGCCTATTGGCGACTCTATATCCATGATCGGGATGGCGCCTGGCTGGCCACAGGGACGGGCCGGTACCTGCTGGCGGGGGGGCGCGCCCACTTCGTGCCGGCGTGGGTGCGCTTCGACTGCCATTGTTCCGAGACCGTGCGTCATCTCTATGTCCACTTCGATCCGATCGGCCTGCCCGGTGCCGTCGTCCGGACGATGTTTCCGAAGCCTTTTGCCGTCCCGCTTGACACGCACCAGCTGGAGACGGCTCGACGCCTCGAAGACCAACTGCGCCTGCGGCCGCTGGCCCGGCCGGCGCAGCTGTGCCGGGTCAAGGCCCTGCTCTACGAATGCCTGGCGCCGGCCTTTGACCGCCTGCCCGAGGCGCAGGCGGCGCGCTGTCTGGGTCTGATCGAGGGCGGCAACGCGATGGTGCCCGCCCTGCGCCACATCGAAGATCACCTGCCCGAGCCACTGCCCAACGCCTTGCTCGCCCGGTTGTGCGGACTGGCCGAGGACACCTTCATTCGCGCCTTCCGCCGCCAGATCGGCCAGTCGCCTGGTGCCTACGTGCGCGAACGGCGCATCGCCCAGGCCGCGCAGCGCCTGCAGGCTGGCGATGAGCCGGTCGAGGACATCGCCCGCGCTGCCGGCTTTGCCAATCGTTTCCACTTCACCCGCGTCTTCACCGCCCGCATGGGCTGCCCGCCGGTGCGCTACCGTTCGGGGGGACGGGCGTAAATGGCCACCGCCACGGCTCGGCCTGTGCATCCTTGCGCATTTCCGCATAATCCTTGCGCATCAGACGACAGACACGGAAGCGGGTGCACCAAGATGGCAGGCTGATGGGTTACCGCCCACCAGTGCGTCCACCAGGAATGACCCATGCCCACCTGCCGTCTCCTCCTCGGTTCCATCGTGGTCACCTGCTGCGTGATGCTGCCGGCCAGCCTCGTCGCCGCCGATCCCTTTCCCCCGCTCATCGGCCAGGCGCCGTGGGAGAACAACGATCGCATCCTGCTGCTCGGTGAGGGCTATGGCTATCGCGTGCCGGCAGTCCTGCGTGCAGCCTTCCGCACGCAGCAGCCGGGCTGCGGCATCGTCGTCGACGAGGCGGGATGCAACCTGCAGAATGCACCCAGCCTGCTGACTGCGCACCTGACTTCCGGACGCTATGCGGTCATCGCCGTCTCCTTCGGCAGCGATGCCGCCGGCGACACGAGGAAGCTGGAACCCGACGCCTACCGCGAAGCCCTGCGCAATCTGCTGCGTGCCGCGCGGGCCGGCGGCGAGGTCGTCGTGCTGGTCTCGCCGCTGCCCGGCGAGGCGGCCAACGACAAGGTCAAGGCCATCGCCACCATTGGGCGCGAACTGGCAACCGAGGAGGCCTTGGCCTGGGTCGATCTGGCCGAGGTCACGGCGACCCCGATCTTGGAAAACGGTTCGTGGTCCAATGCCTTCATTGCGGCGGCGGGGGTTCCGCTGGCCAAGGCGATGAACGAGGGCCTGAGCAAGGCGCCGTGGTGGATCGAGATGCCGCCGTCGTTGTTTCTCGACAGCGTGGTCCTAGCCCCGATCGTCCACCGCGTCCCCGCCGCTTCGGTCGAATGGCGCGTGTCCACCGACGGCAAGGATCCCAATCCGCAGTCCAAGCCGGCGGCGAAGCCGCCGGAACTGCGCAACTCGGCGATGGTCAAATGGCTGGCTACGCGCAGCGATGGCACCACTCAGCGTGGCGGGGCCCGCTTCGAGAAAGCCAAAATGCGCGCCCCGGACAAGATCAAGGATCCGCTGCCCGGGTTGATGATCGATCTGTTCGATGGCTATGCCGAGAAGGATATTACCGCCACCGCCCCGGCGCCCAGGACGGCATCGTGGCTCGGCGTCGATTACGACGCCCTGGGTCAGGCCAAACTCCAGCCCATTCCGGACGAGAACTTCACCCTGCGCTTCCGTGGCTACCTCAGCGCCCCCGAGGACGGGGTCTATGAATTCCGGCTGCGCGGCGATGACGGCATCGTCCTGCGCATCGGCGACGAGCACATCGCGGCCACGCCAGGCGGTTGGGGGACGACGCAGGCGATCGGCCAGATCGCGCTGAAGCAGGGCATCCACCAGGCCACGGTGCTGCATTGGCAAAGCCGCTGGGGCAGGGAGCTGAACCTGATGTGGCGCTTGCAGGGCGGACGCTTCCAGCCGATCCCCGACATGGCGTGGGTGCGGCCGGCGAAGGATGTTCCGCCGGTTATCGCGCCGCCACCCGCCGCGCCTGCGAAATGAGCGCAGGCTCCGCCGCCCGGTTCCCCGAGGGTGGCGGATGAGGCCGATCCCGTCAGAGTCGTTTCCCGAGGTTCATCCATGCCCCTCCCGCTCCTGAGCCCGACCACCGCCAGCATCGTTCCCTTCGGCGACTCGATCACTGAATCCGGAGGTGCCCCGACCGGCTGGTGCACCTTGCTGCAGGCTCGGCTGGATGTGTCGAGGCCCAAGGCGCACCGTATCCACATCGCCGGCTTCGGTGGACGGCAGAGCGGCGAACTGCTCGACCGCATGGGCGAGCATGTGCTGCCCCACCTGCCCGGTCTGGTGCTGCTCGGCTGCGGCATCAATGACGCCTATCATCAGGCCTGGCAGCGCATTCCACGGGTCAGCCTTGGCGAATACCGGCGCAACATGGCCGAGATCGTGCGCGTCGTGCGCGAACGCGGCGGCGAGGTGATCCTGCTCGCCGGGCACGACCTGATCGATTCGGGGATCTTCGTCCAGGGCAACGGCCGGCCCCAGCCCGAGAACTACCGGCCCTATCAAGAGGTGGTCCCGCGTCTGGCTGGCGAGCTCGGTGCGGCCTGCATCGATCTCGCCGCCATCGCTGGGGTAGCCCGCGCCGACCTCCTGGCCAAGGATGGAGTCCACCTCAGTTCCATCGGCCATGTCCACTATGCCCGAGTCATCGGCGACGCGTTGTTGGGGGCGTCATGATCAACCTGTCACCTGTCCACCAGCGCTATTTCGCCACCACTTGGCACGCCGTGGCGTGGTATCCCGAACTATGGCCCGAGCGTATCGCCGCCGATCTCGCGCTGATGCGCGAGGCGGGGATCAACCTCGTGCGGGTCGGCGAGTTCGCCTGGGCCGAGTTCGAACCGCAGGAGGGGACCTACGCCCTGGGCTGGATGACCGCAGTGCTCGACGCCTGCCACGCGGCTGGCATCGCGGTGATGCTGTGCACTCCGACCGCCACCCCGCCGCGCTGGCTGACCCGCGACCATCCCGAGTGCCTGCGCGTTGATCGCGACGGCCGCACCTTCGTGCACGGCTCACGCCAGCACGCCAGCCACGTCAGCGCCTGCTACCGCAGCCACAGCCGCCGAATTTCCGATGTCCTGGCGCGCGCCTTCGCTGGCCATCCAGCGCTGGTCGCCTGGCAACTCGACAACGAGATCGGCATGCATGTCGATGGCGATTTTTCGGGCGAGGCGCGCCTGGCGTGGCAGGAGTGGCTGGCCCAGCGCCACGGCGACATCGTGACGCTCAACCAGCGCTGGGGCACCGGCATGTGGAGCACGCGCTACGACGCCTTCTCCGACATCGAACTGCCGGGCAAGACGCCCTTTGACCGCCACCCAGGCAATCCCGACGGAGCGCATTCGGCGTCGCTGACCACCGACTGGTGGCGCTTCGTCAGCTGGACCAACCAGCGTTTCCTGGCCGAGCAGGCCGCCGCCATCCGCGCCCACAGCGCAGCCCCGATCACGCACAACCATGTCAGCCACGACCGCCTCACCCCCGCCGGGCTGATGGAGGTGGTGGACGCGGCAGGCATCGACATCTACGGACCTCCCGAGGGCCTGGCTGGTTCCCTGTCCAATCTCGAGTGGATGCGCGGCGCCCGACGCCGGAACGACGGCAGCACGCTGCCTATCGCGGTGATCGAATCAGCCGCCTCGCCGGTACCCGGCCGGAGCGCCGCCCATGCCGCATTCTACCTGGGCGCCGGCGCGCATCTGGTCGGCTACTGGGTGTGGCAGCAGCAGCGCAGCGGCCAGGAGATGTGGCATGCCCACCTCGTCACCGCCTGGGGCGAGCGCGGCGCGGTGTGGCCCGAGGTGCTGGCAGCCTCGCGGTTGATGCAGCGGCTTGATCCGCTGCTGCGCGCGCATCCAGCTCTGCCCGATCGTGTCGCTCTGCACGAATCAGCGCAGGCCCGCGCCTACGCCCCCGTGCCCGGATTGCCCACCGATGGCTGGGCTTACTGGCAGCAGCGCCTCCAGCATCATGAGTCGCTGACGAACAGTGGCATTCCGAGCGTCGGGCTGCTGGAAGAGCACGACCCCAGCGGTCTCGACGTGGTGTTGTCGCCGGCCATGCCGATTCTCACCGACGATCTTCTCCGGCGCATGACCGCCTGGGTCGAGGCGGGAGGTCTGTGGATCATCGGTCCGCACGCCGGCTACCGCACCGAGCACGCCACCGTCCCGGTGGAGGGCGGGCTCGGACGCCTCGATGCCCTGCTGGGCATGCGTACGTTGTGGATGCACGGTCTGAACGGCGCGGCGGCGAAGCTCCTCGACGAGGCGGTGGTGCTGAACGGTCGTGGTTACGTCCTGGAACCACGCGATCCCGCCTGCGAGGCCATCGGGGTCATCAATGACGGCTGGGCGGCTGGGCGCTGCTGGGCGGTTCGCCGCCGGATCGGCCGTGGCGAGATCGTGGTCCTCGCTTATCCCGCGACCCAGTCGAAGAGGGACGCCTATGGTGCCATCGTCGCGCGCCTGGCCGCGACCCGTGTTCCGTTGCGCACCAGCAGTAGTCCCGGCGTCGCCGTCTTCCTGCGCGACGGTGCCTGCCTGGTGGTGGACTACGCCGGAGCCGGCGGCTGGGTGGATGTGCCCGAGGCCAGCCAGGATCTGCTTTCCGGACGCAGCGTCGCCGTCGGCCGCTCCGACGTCCCGGCGCACGGGGTTCTCATGCTGAAATATGAGAAGGCGTGAATGCGCAGTTAGCTGTCTTGCTGCATTCCTGCAGTCCAGCATTCAGTTCTGCGTTACCACCGCCCCATGCCCGGTGTACAGATCAAGCGGGCCTTCGAGCTCGAGCTTGATCACGCTGCCGTTGGCATCGACCGCCGAGGCGGGCACGCCAAGCCAGAGCACGCCGGGGACCTTCATCCACGGGGCTCCGCCACTGACCCGTTGGGGAAGCTGATGTCCGCCGTCGCCCAGCAGGGTGGCTGAACGTATGCGGTTGCGGATGCCTTTGACCGCGACCTCGCCCGAGGGCCGATCGAGGACGGTGAGATAGAGCGTGGTGCGGTCCTTGGACAGGGTGCTGGGGCCGTACCAGTGGCCGGCTGGCAGGCCGGCCTGCGTGCCGTAGATGGCCTCGCCGTTGCGGCGCAGCCAGGTGCCGATCTCGCGCAGCAGGCCGAGCTGCTGGTGCCACAGTGTGCCGTCGGACAGCGGGCTGACGTTGAGCAGCAGGTTGCCGCCCATGCCGGCGCATTCGGCGAGCAGGCGAATAAGTTCCTGCGGCGTCTTGTAGGACTGGTCGAGGGCCATCGACCAGCTGCGGTTCATAGTCATGCACAGCTCCCACGGGCCGGGGGGCGGGCTCATCGGGATGGCCTGTTCAGGGGTCGCGTAGTCGCCCTGGTCGCCCATACGGCTGTTGAGCAGCACGCCCGGCCGCCATTGCAGCAGTTGCTGGCGCAACTCGGTGAAGCGCCACTGCTGCCAGGTGCGCTCCCAGTCGCCATCAAACCACAGCAGATCGGGGCTGTAGCGTTCGCACAGCTCGCGCAGTTGCAGGCGGTGGAAGCGCAGGAAGCGTTCCCATCGGGCGGCGTCCTCGCGTTCGCCGAAGCTGTAGCGGTGACCAGGATGCGGATCGGTGAAGGTGCCGGGCTGCTTGGGCTGGCTGGCGTAGTCGGGGTGGTTCCAGTCGAGGTGCGAGTAGTAGATGCCGAGGTTCAGGCCGGCCCGGCGGGTCGCGGCGCAGAAGGGAGCCAGCAGGTCGCGGCCCGCTCCGCAGTCGCGCACCGTGGACAGGCCCTCGGCGGTATCCCACAGGGCAACGCCGTCGTGGTGCTTCGAGGTCAGCACGGTGTAACGAGCTCCGGCGTCCTTGAAGGCGTCGAGCCAGGCCTCCGGGTCGTAGCGCCGGGCAAGGAAGGCGTGGCGCTGGGCCATGTACTGGTCGTGCGGGATGCTGTCGCGCGGATCCTGGCCCTTGACGCCGTCGTTATAGAAGGCCCACGACGCCTCGTACTGGCCGACGCTGTAGATGCCCCAGTGGAGGAAGATCCCGAAGCGGGCTTCGTCGAACCAGGCGTGGTGGGGGGCGCAGCGCAGGGGGGATGCGGTCATATCACGATGCTACGCCGGCCGAACTACAGTGCCATGCCGGTATCCGTGGCGGATATGAACAAATCCGATATGCCGTGGATATGCTCGGACCAGTCACCTGCCGTCTGACGTATGCCGGGTACACCCAGCTTGGGCCATGGTGGGCCTACCGCATGATGGATCCGTACTGGCGTCTGTATTGGAACGAGGATGGCGGGGCCACGATCCAGCATGATCATGGCCGGGTTGATATTCCCGGACTGCGCGCTGTGCTCATACCTCCGTATGGTCGTTTCCGATCTTCGTGTCGTCGGAACGGCCTCGGTCATCTCTTTCTCCACCTTGATCTGCCCGGGCTTCCGGCCGCCTGGATCCGGCATCATGCCCCGCTGCCGCAGGTGCTCCGGCGCGAGCCGACGATTGACGGGGTGCTTGCCATCGGGCGCACGTTGCTTGCCAGTCCCAGTGGCCAGCTGCGCTTGCAGTCGGCGGGTAGCAACGCGTTGGCGCAGGTGCTGACCGCGTGGGACGGGCCGCAGGCTTCCGACCTCGGCGACCATGCGCGTCTCGCCCCTGCCTTCGCGTGGATCGCCAGTGGCGACGGCCTGAACATGTCGGTGGCCGGATTGGCGGCGACCTGCGGACTCAGTCCGGACCACTTCACGCGCTGCTTCCGCCGCACCCTCGGTCTGACTCCGGCGCGCTGGCTGCTGCAGCGCCGCCTCGACCGGGCGGCCGAACGCCTGGCCACGACCGTGGATGCGATCGATGCGATCGCATCCGACTGCGGGTTCGCCGACCGCTTCCATCTCACCCGGGCGTTCTCCGTCCGCTTCGGCTGCCCCCCGGCCCGCTATCGCACCCGCCAGCGCGCGGCGGGCGGCTGATGGTTTCCTTGCCGAACGGGGGCATAGCGTTCGCGCCATGACCTCGCCCGCCGCTGACCTCGCCCTGCTCAACCATCCCGATCGCGCCACCCGGCTGTCCGCCGCCGAGCGCGTCGGTGCGGCCCTGAAGGCCGGGACGCTCCGGCGCGAGACCAGCGACGAGGTCAACTGCCACGTCCACACCATGTACTCGTTCAGCCCCTACTACCCGGCGATGGCCGCGTGGAAGGCGATCGAGGCCAGGCTGCTGGCGGTGGGCATCATCGACCATGACTCGGTCAGCGGCTGTCACGAGATGCTCGATGCCGGTGCCAGCCTGGGCATCGCCGCCACCGCCGGCTTCGAGATGCGCGTGTCCTTCGCCGGCACGCGGGTCGCCGGTCGCAAGCTCAACAATCCCGATTCCGAGGACATCGGCTACATCGCGATCCACGGTCTGCCGCGTCGTGCCTTCACCGAGGCCAAGGCCTTCCTCGCACCGATGTTCGCGGCGCGCAACAAGCGCACCTGGCGCATGGTCGAGGCGCTGAATGCGCTGATCGTGCCGCTGGGCGTCCCCGCCCTCGACTTCGCCCGCGACGTCGCCGGCATCAGCCAGGCCGCCGACCAGGGCAGCATCACTGAGCGTCATCTGATGTGCGCGCTCGCCCGCCGGCTGCTGGAGTCCGCGCCGGAAGGCCAGGCGCTGCTGACCCTGCTGCGCGACCGGTTGGGCGTGGCGGTGCCGGCCAAGCTGGCGACCCTGCTTGCCGATCAGTCCAATCCGCACCGCGTGTACGACCTGCTCGGGGTGCTCAAGAGTTCGTTCCTCGACCGCGTCTTCATCCAGCCCGATGCGGCCGAATGCGTGCCGGTGGCGCGGGCCGTCGAATTTGGCAACCGCGTCGGGGCGATCCCGGTCTATGCCTACCTGGGCGATGTCGGTGAATCGCCGACCGGTGACAAGAAGGCGGAGCGCTTCGAGGACGCCTTCCTCGACCTGCTGGTCGAGGAGGTGGTCAACCTCGGTTTCAAGGGCATCACCTACATGCCGCCGCGCAACACCGCCGAGCAGTTGGCCCGCCTGCAGCGCCTGTGCCGGACGCACCGCCTGTTCGAGATCAGCGGCGTGGACATCAACAGTTCGCGCCAGGCCTTCACCTGCCCGATCATCCTGGAACCGCAGTTCCGCCACCTCGTCGATGCGACCTGGGCACTGTTTGCGCACGAGCGCCTGGCCAACCACGATCCCGACCTGGCCTTGTTCTCGCCAGCGAATCCGCTTGCGGCTCTGCCCCTCGACGAGCGGGTGGCCGCCTATGCCGCGGTCGGCAAGCGCATCGATCCGTTCCGCCCCGACGCGGTCGCGCACCTTGTCCCGACTCGGTCCAACCGGGGATCCGTCGTAGGCTGATGCAATCGCGCACGGGCGCGTGATGATTGCGCAGCCGTTTGCTGCCCCACACGCGCGGCATGGGCCACGCCGGTCGCTCTTGTCGAAACCGGCTGATGCCGACGATGCCGGCATGCCCATTCCGGCAGCCATCCTCGACGACGCCCGTATCGACCGCCGCCTCTGGCCGGATGATCAGGCGACCCATCTCAACCTGCTGGTCGCCAACGGGCGTTGCGGGGGCTGCTTCGATGCCTGGGGACTGCAGCATGCTGCCGACCCCGGCCTGAGCAGGCGCACCTCACGCACCGTCCTGATGCATGCCGAGGTGTTCCACCATGGCCGGCACGGCATCGATGGCCTGGTGCCGCTCGCCCAGATGCGATGGTCGCGTCCGCTGGGTCGGCCCAGGTCGTGGAGCCAGGTGCAGGACCTCGCCAGCGGCAGCCTGGTGACGCGCTGGCAGGGTGATGGGCTGGAGTATGAACTGCGCGTCGCCGCCGACCCGCAGCGGCGGGATCTGCTGGTGCTGGCCTGGACCTGGCAGTCGAGCGCCGAGGTCCCGTCGATCGTGCTGGCTGCGGTGGACAGCCATGAGACGGATTACAGCGGCATCCTGATGCCGCTCAGCGAAGCCGCCGCCACCCGCACCAGCGGACTGCTGCGGGTCGCCCTGGGCAGTGCGCGCGGGGCCGTCGCCGTGACCACCACGGGCGAGGTCGAAGTGCAGGGCGATGGCAGGTCGCTGCGTCTGGTGGCGCGTACGCGGACGGGCTCGGGCCGGGTGCACCTGGCGATGGGACCGCAGGAGCGCAGCAGCGTGCTCGAGCGTCTTGCCGCTTCGGCAGCGGCAGAGTCCGATCCCTTCTCCACTATCGCCGCAGCCTGGCAGAAGCGACTTGGGGATGCCTACGTCGAGGTCGGCGATCGCGCCGTGCAGCGCATGTGGGTGCGCTGGCTGGCCCAGGTGCTGGCGACCTACGCCCCCGATGAGCGTTGCCCGATGCCGCCGATGGGCTGCTCCGGCAACGCCTGGGGCTACCATTTCCCACAGGATCTGTCGTACATCCATCCCGCGCTACTGCGCCTGGGACACTTGGACGTCGTGCAGGCGCACGTCGCCTTCTATCGTTCCCGCCTCGCAACGCAGGAACAGGTGACGCGGCGGATCTACGGCAAGGATGGGGTCATGTGGGCGTGGGAGTTCCCGATCGGCGAGGGGGCCGATCTGCTCGCCGACGGGCCGCCGCCCAATCCCTTCCAGTACGAGATCCACAACGCCGCCTATCCGGCGCGCATGTCCTATGAAGCTGCGATCCATTCTGATCCGGCCTGGGCCCTGGCCCAGGCCTGGCCGGTGGTCGAAGCCTCGGCCCGCTTCTTTGTGGACTGCGTCGTCATGGGTGCCGACGGCCGGTGGGGCATCCAGGTCACGCCCTCGATGGGGCAGGACGAATACGGTGGAGCCGACGCTCCCGACTACCTGTGTGCGCTCTTCGCCGCCGAGTACACTTTCACCATCGCTCTCGATCTCGCCCGACGACTGGGCCTCAGCCATCCCCTGGCGGAACGCTGGCGCAGCGTGCTTGCCGCCGGACTCGCCTACGATCGCCTGCGTGAACCGCAGGGCTTCCGGCGCAGCAACGCCCGTGTGACCTTCTCGGCCAACTCCCAGAAGCATCCCGTCCAGCTGAACCCGCTGACCTTCTTGCCGCTTGGCCACATCGATGCGGAGACACGCACGGCCTGGCAGCATCGTCGCACGGTCTGCTCGGTCGAACGCCGCAACATGGCGCATGGCGGCATGCGCGGCAGCTTCTACGACGGCT
>JAIFND010000112.1 GCA_020047915.1 bacterium
CATGACCACGGTGGTGACCAGGGCGCTCGTGATGAAGCCGGCGCTCAGCACCGGATTGCGGAACATGGCCATGCGGATCAACGGGGCGGAGACCTTCGTCTCGGCGATGGCGAAGATGGCCACACCGACGATGGCTGTGAGCAGCAGGACTATATTGAGCAGGCCGAAGTTGCCGCGGCCCGTCGTCATGGCGAGCGCATACGCCGCCAGCGTCAGACCCAGCAGCACGGTGCCCACGTGGTCGAAGGCGATCCGCTCAGCCGGTGCGGCGCGGCGATCGGCTGGCAGGAAACGATGCGCCAGCACCAGGGTCAGGACGCCCAGCGGCACCATGACATGGAAGATGGCTGGCCAGCCGAAACCGCCGATCAGGACGCCGCCGAGGGTCGGACCGAGCGCGGTGCCGATGGCGGACATCGTGCCGAGCAGTCCCATGGCGCTCCCGGTCCTGGACTTCGGCACCGCTTCGCCAACGCACGCCATGGTCAGGGCCATCATGACGGCTGCGCCCAGGCCCTGGGCCACCCGGGCGGCGATCAGCAGACCGAGCGTGGGGGCGAGTCCGCAGAGCGCCGACGCCACGGTGAACAGGACGATGCCGGCCAGGAGCAGCCGTCGGCGGCCGATGAGGTCGCCCAGCCGTCCGACGCTGACGATCAGGGTGGTGATGGCGAGCAGATAGGCGACGACGACCCACTGCACGTGCTGGAATGAAGCGTTGAACGCCTGTGCCAGCGTCGGCAGGCCGACGTTGGCGATGCTGGTACCCAGCGAGGCCAGCAGCATGGACAGGGACAGGCTGACCAATGCCCAGGGTACCGACCGCCCCGTCGCCGTGTCTTCGGCGGCAATCAGTTCAGCAGGGAGGGGTTTCATTGGGGACTCCGTCGCGTTGGCGGCTCCGTGATTGGAGCTGCCGTCACCGTAGCGGCTTGTGTGACCAGGCGGAAGACGCAGCCTATGCACTGACTACCTGCATCAGACGCCATATATCCATCAGACCGTGCCGAGGTGAATGCCATGTCGACGCCAGACCTCAACCTGCTGATCACCTTGGACGTGCTGCTCGCGGAAGGCAGCGTGGCGCGAGCAGCCCAGCGTCTGCGGCTGAGCCCGTCGGCGATGAGCCGCACGCTCGCACGATTGCGGCAGACGACCTGGTCAGGGCCGGACGGGGTCTTGTCCCCACGCCCCGGGCGCTCGAACTCCGCGGGCGGACCGGTCAGCTCGTCCAGGACGTGGAAGCGGTCCTCCGTCCTGCCGAGCAGGTCAACCTCACGCGGATCGCCCGGACCTTCACCATCCGCACCCGCGAGGGCTTCGTGGAGAACTTCGGCCCCGCCCTCGTCTCCCGCGCCGGAGCGGCGGCTCCTGGCGTGCGGCTCTGCTTCCTGCAGAAGACCAGCAAGGAAAGCGCGTCACTGCGCGACGGCAGCGTCGATCTGGAGACCGGCGTGGTGGGGCGGACAACGGGCCCGGAGATACGTTCACAGGCTTTGTTCAGGGACCGCTTCGTGGGCGTCGTGCGTCGCAGGCACCCGCTGAGCCGGGGCAGGATCACGCCTGCCCGGTTTTCAGCCGGCCGCCACATCTCCGTCGCGGGGCTCGGCATCGACGCGGAGCCGATCGAGGATGCCCTCGGGCAGCTCGGGCTGGAGCGGGAGATCATCACGACCGTCAGCGGCTATGCGGGTGTGCTGGCCCTGGCGCGGGCATCCGACCTGATCGCCAGTGTTCCAGAGCGGCATACAGGGGTTTTGCGCGCCGGTCTGCACACCTTCCCGCTGCCGTTCCCGACGCCCGAGATCACTGTGTCCCTGCTCTGGCATCCGCGTCTGGAGGCCGACCCGGTGCACTGCTGGCTGCGTGGCCTGGTCGTGGACGTGTGCACTGCAGCTCGCTGAACACCGGCAGTTGTGATGCGTGTGGTCTCGGCGACCCTCTCCCATGGCCAAGATCTACGTGGATGCCGATGCCTGTCCGGTGAAGAACGAGGCCTACGCCATCGCCAAGCGGCTGAACCTCATCGTCCATGTGGTCGCCAACCAGTGGATGAACATGCCGGACGATCCGATGATCCGCCTGGAGGTCGTCGACGATGGGTTCGACGCGGCCGACCATTGGATCGTCGAGAAGGTCGGGCGGAGCGACGTCGTCGTCACCGATGACATCCTCCTCGCGGGCCGCTGCATCGAGAAGGGCGCCCGCGTCATCACCAACCGCGGCGTGGTCCGCGACGCCAACAACATCGGCGAGGCCCTGGCCATGCGCGAGTTGATGCAGTATGTGCGCGCCTCGGGCGACACCTCGGGCAACCAGAAGCCGCTCGACGAAGCCGACCGCCGGCGCTTCCGTCAGGAACTGGACAAGCTGGCTAGCGCGGCGCTGCGCACGCCGTGATCGTCTCAGCGTGATGGCGCTGCGACCTCGGCCTGCCAGCGGCTGAGGTTCTGCTCGTTGGCGGGAGCGACGATGTGGGCGACAGCAGCCGCGACCTCGGCGCTCGCGAACTCCTGCTTCCACGTCACCAGGGTGCCTGTCGGTGTACGCTCGAAGCCGATGCTGAGCCGGAACAACGGCTGACAGGTGTGCTTGATGACGATGCTGCGGGCAGGCTCAATCGCGACGAAGACAGCCTCGTTGGGGTAGTACTTCCCGTCCGGTCCGTGCATGGTGAAGCGCCAGTGGCCGCCCGGCTTGAACTCGAACACATCGAACGTGTTGCGGAACCCATCGGGACCCCACCAACGTGCCAGGCGGGCAGGTGCAGCGAACGCGGCGAACACCTGCTCGGGCGGGGCGGTGAAGGAGCGAGAGGTCGCGAACGTGGTCATGCAGCGGATTCTGCCTGACCCTGGTCACCAGCAATCCGTCGATGGTCGACCTTGGGCGACCACTTGCATGGTCCTGCGGTAGGCCGACGACCATGCCATGCCCGACGACGCCCAGATCCGCGAGAAGCTGGCCAAGATCAAGGCGCTCTTCGCCGGCGCGACCACGCCCGGCGAGCGGCAGGCCGCCCAGGCCGCCCTCGACCGGGTGCAGCAGCGCATCGACGGCATCCCTCGACCACAGGCCCTGGCCGATCCGCCAATGGAGTTCCGCTTCTCGCTGACCAACCCGTGGTCGCTGCGCCTGTTCCTGGCCCTCGCCCGCTCCAAGGGCCTCAAGCCCTACCGCCACCCGCGGATGCGCCGAACCTCGGTCTGCCTGATGATCGGCAAGGTGGCGGTGAACACCGACCTGTGGCCGGAGTACCTGGAGATGAACAAGGTCCTCACCGAGTACCTCGGCGAACTAGCCGACCACATCATCGCTGACTGCATCAACCCGGACCGCTCGGACGCCGAGGTTGTGGCAGGACTACCTGCGCCTGCGGGGGGCGGCGAGATGGAGGGATAGTCCAACCGGCTTCGGGCATCAATATTCATGCGCGCACTGAATATTCATGCGCGCCATGGATATTATGGCGAGAGTACAGCGAGGTCCTGTCGCACCTGCCAAGCCGTTGCGAAGGACCCGTAGGACCGACGGGCGAGCGCACTGGCGCTGGCCTCGGGTTCACGCTCGGCGATCGCCCACATGTCGGCGCGATAGCTGGGGCCTAGCATGATGCGATGCCTGTAGCCGCTGTGCCATTTCGCCAGGACGGTCGGTTCCAGTATGTCACCGGGTCGTTCTCGCAAAGCGCCGGCCGGGACGCGCAAAGCAGTGTCGGCGAAGCGGGGGTCGGGCCCTCGGCGCTGCATCTGGAACGGGTTGCCGACGCGGAGTAGGTCGGCGGACTCGCGACGGCCGGCAAGACGCTTCCAACGCCGATCGGTCTTGTGCCAGCGGGCAATCGCCGCCCAACAGGCGCGTGAGCGCTCACCAGGCAGTAGCGGGACTGCCCGCACCAAACGATCGGCGTTGATGGCGCGGGCGTGGAGGGTGATCCATTGTACGGCGAGGCCGAGGCGGCGCAGGTCATCCTCCTCCATGCCGGAGACAACCGCACCGAGCAGGGCATCCTCGATGTTCGCGTCCCGTAGCGGGGTCGCAGCGACGGCGCAGCCGATGCCGGCGAGCATGGCGTCGAGTTCATCGCCTGTCGGCATCGGATCGGGCAGCAGTGTGCGGCTAAAGCCCATGGCTGAGCCTCCAGGACAGTCTACTGGTATCAAGTTAACTGATACCGCTTTCTGGACAAGCCGACCCACCAGGCCTCCAGGTGGAGGTGTCGTCGCCTCCCGGTTATCTCCCGCCGCTCGTCTTAAAAGAAAGCCCGCCCGTGCCCCTTTCAGGGCACGGGCGGGCTTCGTCCTGTCGTGCGTTCGGCATCAGCCTTGGCGTGCTCGCGCAGCCGCGCCACGCTGACCTTGCCGGCCCTGATCCGGCGCACCTGGCGGTCGGTGACGCCGAGGCGCTTGGCCAGTTCGAGCGAGGAGAGTTCGCTGAGCGAGGCCAGCCAGGCCGCCTCATCGACCGCCGATGCGGGTTCGAGATTGAGCGCCTTCCGACCCTGCCTATCCTTACCTAAGTACGCTTCGAAGCTGAAGTTCAGGCTTTTTGTGTCGAATCCTGATCCCTCCCGGTGCGCGCTCCGTGATCACCGCGCATGGCACTGGGCTTTGACTCAATGCGCCCATTCAAGCACCACCACTCCCAGTGCTGAATATACCGTGATGCCGGTGAGAGGAAGGCCGCCCAAGGGGTCCAGGCTGGCGATCTGCAAACCGGAAAGTTCGAGGTGGACGAAGCGTGCACGGGCGAGCGGTGACAGGTCGCGGATGGCGCTGCCCGCAAGCAGCAGACGGCGGCACGGCAGGCCACGCAGCACCCTGAGGCTGGTCAGACCGCATTGCGCGAGGTTCAGCCGCTCAGGGATATGCGTGGGGCTGAGCAGATCGAGCAGGCGCTGGACCTCGTCAGAGCCCAGACGCGCCGGACGCTGGCCCAGCAGCACATCGATGATGCCGGAGGCATCCAGACAGCCGGTCCGGCTGGGCTCCAGGTCGAGTCCCGCCTGCCGGACACCTGCCCGGCGGCGGCTGCAACGGCAGGGTGAAGGTCTGGTGGCCCGTGCAGCAACCCTGCCCGACCCGTGAAGAAGTCCGCCTCGCCGCCTTACCGCGGTGGAATTGCTGCCGCGGACAGATCGGGCATGGCCACCGGACGGCGAGCGAAATAGAGCAGCAGCGAACCCACCGCCATCGTCACCAGGCCACAAGCGGCCATGAATCCAGGCAGGAACCAGGTGCTGAACTCGCTGGGCAGGATCACCCGACTGGGTTGGGCCGGATCGTAGCAGATCGGGATCACGGTCGGCAGGCCGGCCGCGTCGCGCAACGGATAGGACGCCTTCAACTGGCTGCCGACCGGAGCCCTGAATTCCCGCTCGGCGCCATCCT
Organism: bacterium; assembly: GCA_020047915.1. GTDB lineage: Bacteria > Planctomycetota > UBA11346 > UBA11346 > UBA11346 > UBA11346. The sequence goes on from JAIFND010000112.1 coordinate 5,391, forward strand.
GGGTGGGGAAACGGTATTCGTTCCAGAAAACGTAGCGCCGGTCGCGCGTCTCCTGCGCTGCAAGCAGCGAGGCATCATCGGTGAATACCCGATCCGAATCACCGGCCCGGGTCTTCACCACGCGCACGGCCTCGGCCTGGGCCGAGGTTCCGACCAGCAGGAGGCGCACCTTCGGCACCAGTTCGATGGATGAGAGGCCGAGCAGCAGCAGTCCGAGCGTGATCATGCCGACCTTGGCGAGGACATAGCCCGGCACATAGTCGATATGCGGATGCCCCTGCTCTGCCGACGGCGGCGCAGACGACGGGGCCTGGGGCGCTTGGTGGTGGACGTTCATGATCCCGCCTCCGCTTCCTCGACCCCGCGTCGCCGGATCTCGCCCCGACGCACCTTGCGCACGAAGGCGATCACGATGACCAGCCCGATCATCTGCATGATGAACATCCAGATGTAGCCGCACATGTAGTCGTACTTCTGCGCCTTGTACGAGGCTTCCACCACCGGCCGGCAGACGGTCAGACGCTGCTCGGCCGCCGCCTGGACGATGACCGGATGCAGGGCGATCGCCGCCTCGACCGCCGTGGCAGGCAGAAGATGACGCAGGCGCTCTGCGACGGCCGGACTTGCAGGCGCGGGCGGCGCCTTGATCGCAGCGCCGTGCTGGGCGACGACGATGACGCGGATCGCCTGCGCGTTGCCGGGAACCACGCTGGCCTGGGCGAAGGACTGACCACCTGGCGGCATCCCGGGATCGGCCGGCGGACCGCGCAGGCCACGGCCGAGCGCGGCGAGCCGCTGGCCTGGACCCGGCACCTCACCGAACCAGCCGACGATCGTATTGACCAGCCGGGTGACCGGCGAGGGATGGCGATCGAGCGGATCTTGACTGGGCGACGGCGTTGCGCAGCACGACCGGGGTCGCACCCGGAACCAGCAGCGGCGCCAGACGCGGCCCCGCCGCCGTGACGCAGATCTCCGTCAGTCCGCTGCGATCGGCACCGGCGAGGCAGGCCACCTCCAGGCGGTAGCCTGCGCTGCCGTGCGCCACGCGCAGGTCCACGATCCACGGGCATCGCTCGCGGATGCGGTCGAGGAACCGCTCGACCTGCTCGACCTCGGGCTTGCCGCTCAGCGGTACGCCGACGATCTCGACCGGCACGTCACCGGCGGCGAGGATCTGCTCGCCATCGGTGATGAGGCGGCTGGCGAGCGCCGACTCGACCTGGCCGCGCCAGGCCTCGGCGCGCCGCTGCAGCTCGGCGTCGAGACCAGCGACCTCATCGGCCAGGGCCGTCGCCTTGCGGGTAAGTTCTTCGGCCTTGGCTGCGCGCCTGGCGTCACCGGTGAGCTTGGCGAGATCCTGTTCGGTGCTTGCGGAGGCCTGAAGTTCCGCCCGCTCGCCATCCAGGGCGTCGCGGTGTTCGCGTTTCCTGACGCTGTCCGGATCGCCGAAGCGCACCTCGTAGGCGCGGCCATAATCCAGCGCCGCTCCGGTGGAATACCATGGCCGGGCGGTGATCGTCGCACCGCTCCCGCTGGATCCATCAGCCGGATTCCGCCACGCGACGGCCGCGACCGCCGCCTCGATCTCGGCCGCAGGGTGCACCTCGCGCAGGCAGATCCGCGTCGTCTCGCCGCCGGGTGGCAGGAACAACGTGGCGTAGCCCCACATGAACAGGCCGACGCCGTTGAGGGTCAGGATGCCGGTGACGCGGTTGAGCAGCGATGAGCCG
>JAIFND010000214.1 GCA_020047915.1 bacterium
AGGTGAAGCGGTCGGCCATGGTCAGCGCGTCGGCGTAGTCGAAGTCGGTCTCGAACTGGCCGTTGGCGTCCTCGTGGTCGAGCGAATAGACGTCCCAGCCCAGGTCGTTCATCGCCGTCACCAGCTCGTCCATCCACGCGTAGTTGTCGAGGAATCCGACCAGGTCGTAGCACGGCTTGGCCAGGGTGTCGCGCGGGCCGGGGGTCAGCGGCCGGCCGTCGGGTCCGTCCTTCAGCACGAAGAACTCGGTCTCGATGCCGAGGTGGCAGACGTAGCCGAGCTTGGCCGCCGCCGCGACCTGGCGCTTGAGAATGTTGCGGCTGCACGCCTCGAAGGGCGCGCCCTTGCACCACAGGTCGCTGGGGAACCACGCCAGTTCGTGGTTCCACGGGCAGACCACGCCGGCCGCCGCGTCGGGATGGGTGGCGACCTCCTCTTCATTGACCGCCTGCGGCACGCCATCGACGGCGAAGCCGGTGAACAGTTCGCTGCCGGCGAACATCTGCGGCCAGTGGTCGATCGGCACGATCTTGCCTTTGCTGACGCCATGCACATCGACGAAGCTGGCGAGGCCGTATTTCACACCCTTCTTCTTCATGTCGGCGATGACGCGGGCGGGGGCGACCGGCTTGGGCAGCGGAGGGGGCATGTCAGGGCTCCAGGGGTGCGCGCTCGGCGCGCGCACGGGTGAGGTAGGCGGCGAAGGCGTCGATCAGTAGCGCGTGCAGCTCGGCACCGCGCGCTGCGCTGGCGGCGCTCGGCGTGCCGACCGTGCCGGTGCGGCTCTCCTGATCGACGCGGTAGCTGAAGCAGCAGTCGGCCGAGCGGTCGGGCTCGTCCTCGGCGCGCTCCAGGCGCACCGTGGTCGGGCGCAGGTGCAGCGACAGCGAGGTCTCGGCCTCGTTGGCGTGGAAGTTGGCGGCGTCGTGGTGATAACGCTCATGGATCTGCGGCGACAGGTCCCACACGTTGCGGATGCCGATGCGCAGGTCCGGCCACTGGTGGCGGATATTCTCCAGGCCGCAGCGCAGCGGCGCCCAGTTGGTGACATGCGCGTTGAGCACCACCAGGCGGCGGAAGCCGCCGAGCCGTACCCACTCGGCGATCTGCACGAGGATCGCGGACAGCGTCTCGGGGCGCAGCGAGATGGTGCCCGGCCAGCGCCCCGAATGCCCCAGCGAGCAGCCGTAGGGCAGGGCCGGCAGCACCGGCACGCCGGTGCGCGCCGAAGCGCCGAGGGCGATCGCCTCGGCAGTGACGGTATCGACATCAAGGGGCAGGTGCGGCCCGTGCTGCTCGGTCGCACCGACCGGAAGCACGCACAGGTCGCAGCCGCCGTCACGGATCGCGGCGACCTCTTCCCAGGTCAGCCGCTCCCAACGCACCGGTTGATCCGGCATGGCATCGCCATCGGCCGGGCCGTCCCGGCATGCGTGTGATCCCGACGGGCCGTCCCGCCGGTAGTGTGGTTATGGAAGCCGGGAACCGACCCGCCGCCGACCGCCCTCCGTGGCCGACCTCGTCCCAGCACCGACTTCCGGGGGGGGACACTGCACATTCTGTGCCATTGGCGCGGAGGACTGGGAAGGCGGAAGGCGGAAGACGGAAGGCGGAAGAGTCGCTGGGCTGCGATCCCGGTGGTCTGTCCCCAGCCCAGCCAACCTGCTTCGACAAGGCAGGGCACCGCAGCTAGGCCCTGCATCTCTTCCGCCTTCCGCCTTCCTCCTTCCGCCTTGCGTGGCTGATTGCAGCGCCGCACGACCGTGCGCTCTCAAAACTGGAATGGCACGCCATGTGCCAGTACCCCATACGCGCATCCTCCCGGCAGAAACGCGCTGCCGGCCACGCGGGACGACCCGCGCGAGATCCTCATCGCCGGGACGGCCCGGTCCGGAACGCTTCACGCATGAACAACTGACCGTCCATTCCCGAGAGACCTGCCGTAGCGACTGCACAACGAAGCAGCACGGCGAATCCCTCGGAACGGGCAGTTGCTCAAAATGCGTGCAGTCCGGTGCACAGATCGCGGACACCCTCCGCAGGAGTCGTCATGCTCAGGTCCCTCGCCGCCCTCGTCCTCGCCTTCGCGGCCGTCCACGCCGCCGATCCGCCGCTCAAGGTCGCCTACTCCGACTGGCCGGGTTGGACGGCCTGGGAGATCGCCATCCAGAAGGGCTGGTTCAAGGAGGCCGGCGTCAACGTCGAGTTCGTGTGGATGGAATACGGCCCGTCGATGGAAGCCTTCCAAGCCGGCAAGGTCGATGCCGTCACCGTCACCAACGGCGACCAGCTGGTGATGGGCGCGGCGGGCAAGGCCTCGAAGGGCATCATCCTGACCGACTACAGCAACGGCAACGACATGATCGTCGGCAAGCCGGGCATCAACTCGGTGAAGGATCTGAAGGGCAAGAAGGTCGGCCTCGAGGTCGGCTTCGTCGAGCACCTGCTGCTGCTCAAGGCGCTTGAGGCCAACGGCATGACCGAGGCCGACATCACCCTGGTCAACGTGCCGACCAATGACACGCCGCAGACCCTGGCCAGCGGCCAGGTCGATGCGATCGGCGCGTGGTATCCGGTCAGCGGCCAGGCCCTGGAGCAGGTGCCCGGGTCGAAGCCGATCTTCACCAGCAAAGACGCGCCCGGTCTGATCTACGACTTCACCGTCGTCGCCACCGAGAGCCTGACCAAGCGCAAGGCCGACTGGCTGAAGATCGCGGCGATCTGGCCCAAGGTTACGGCCTATCTCGCCGATCCGGCGACGCGCGAGGACGGCATCAAAATCATGGCGGCGCGGGTCAATGTCCCGCCGGCCAAGTATGCCGCCGCGATGCCCGGCACCTTCATCCTCGACCTCGCCGGTAATCTCGAGCGCTTCGCCAAGACCGATGGCCTGGGCAGCGTCTATGGCTCGTCAAAGATCGCCCATGCCTTCAACCTGGCCAACAAGGTCTATGACAAGCCGCTGAACGTCGAAGATTTCATCGACCCGTCGTTCATCCAGGCCGCGAAGAAGTAACCGATGGCGCGAGGCGGCTGGCGCGTCGGGGGCGAACTGTCCCCGCGCTCCGCCGCGGTGCTGTGGTGCTGCGCGTTCCTCCTGCCGCTGGCGGCATGGTGCGCGGTGTCCTATGTGCCGTGGCTGTGGCATCCCCAGGTGCTGATCAGCGAACCTGGCGGTTCATCGTACAGCGCCGGGATGCGGGTCGAGCGAGCCGACTTCGCTGCGGCGCAGCGCGAGGCGGCCAGCGCGGGGACGGCACCGCCGAGCGGTGAGCGGGTGAATCCGATCTTCCTGCCGGCCCCGCATGCGGTGGGGCAGGCGCTGTGGACCGGCTTCACCACCCCGCCGCTGCGGCGTGGTGATCCCTGGCTGCACGAAAGCCTGGGCCACTCGGTCTCGGTCATCCTGTGGGGTTTCGTCATCGCCTCGCTGATCGGTGTGCCGCTCGGCATCCTCTGCGGCGCGGTCCCGGCGATGGCGCGTCTGGTCGAGCCTTTCGTCGATTTCATCCGCTACATGCCGGCCCCGGCCTTCGGGGCGCTGTGCGTCGCGGTGCTGGGCATCAACGATGCACCGAAGATCGCCATCATCGTCATCGGCACGCTCTTCCAGATGGTCCTGGTCATCGCCAACACGACGCGCAACCTCGATCGTTCATTGGTCGAGGCGGCGCTGACCCTGGGCGCTTCGGACAAGCGCCTGCTGCTGCGTGTGGTCGTGCCGGGCATCCTGCCCAACCTCTATACCGACCTGCGTGTGCTGCTCGGCTGGGCGTGGACCTATCTGATCGTCGCCGAGCTGATCGGCGCCAGCAGCGGCATCTCGTGGTACATCAACCAGCAGGGCAAGTACCGCGCCTACGAGAATGTGTTCGCCGGCATCATTCTGATCGGCATCATCGGTCTGGTGTCCGACCAGGTGCTGGCGTGGATCGGCCGATTCCTCTTCCCGTGGAGCGGTCAGCGGCCGTCCAAACCCTCGCAGATCGCCTTCGCCATCGTCTCCTTCCCGCTGCGCCTGCCGTGGATCCTCCTGGTCCTGGCGCGCAAGCATCATCCGGCGAATCAGGTGAAGCCATGAGCATGCACCAGGCGCCTGGTTCGGCGTTCGGCGTTCGGCGTTCGGCGTTCCGCAGGCGCTCTGTGGAGTCCTTGGGGTTTGCCCCACCAGGTCGCCGAAACGCCGAACGCCGAACACCGAACATCGAACAGTGGGGTGTGGCATGAGCGTCTCCGACCGCTTCCGCCGCATTGCCGCCCGGCCGGTGGTCCTTGATGTGCAGCACCTGGGCATGGCCTTTCCCGGCTCTGGCGGTGGAGTGGTGCATGCCCTGCACGACGTCTCGTTCCAGGTGCGGCGGCGCGAGTTCGTCACCGTGGTCGGTGCGAGCGGCTGCGGCAAGAGCACCCTGGTGCGCATCCTCGCCGGGTTGACGGCGCACAGCTCGGGCGAGGTGCTGCTCGACGGCCGGCCGGTCAATGGCCCCGGCCCGGATCGCGGCATGGTGTTCCAGGGCTACACCCTGTTCCCGTGGCTGTCGGTGCTGAAGAATGTCATGTTCGGTCTGGAAATGCAGGAGGTGGGGCATGACGCGGCGCGCGCCGAGGCGTTGCAATGGCTCGACCTGGTCGGCCTCGCGCACAAGGCCGAGGCCTGGCCGCACCAGTTGTCCGGTGGTCAGCGCCAACGCGTCGCCATCGCCCGCGCCCTGGCGGCGAAGCCGCGCATCCTGCTGATGGACGAGCCCTTCGGCGCCCTCGACCCGCAGACCCGCGCCAATCTGCAGGAGCATCTGCTGCAGATCTGGAGCCATGTCGACATCACCATCGTGTTCATCACCCACGACATCGACGAGGCGGTGTGGCTGGCTGACCGCGTGCTGGTGCTGCAACCGCCCGACGCGGCGCACCCCGGCGGCTGGCTGCGCGAGGCGGTCGAGGTCCCGCTGCCGGTGCCGCGCACCCGTGCGATGCTGGCCAGCGACGCCTTCCGCGCCACACGCGAACGCATCGATGCCCTGATCCATCCGCCCCAGGTCCACGCCGCCGAGCGTCTGCCGGTGTTCAAGCTCACCCAGGCGGGGGATGAGATCCTCTAGAGTCCTTGAGGGCAGCGACTTTGACCTGCCAAGTCAAAGTCGGCAAAGTCGCTGCCCTTGAGGACTCGGGGTGCGGGGGCGCAGCCGACGCCCATAATCAGCCTCGGGCTGGGGCGGAGCCCCGCTAGCTGATCAGGCCGCCTGCGTGCCCAGGCGTCGGCAGAGTATGAAGCCGACCACCCCGGCGATCAGCGAGGCGCCGAGGATCGCCGCTTTGGCGATCGCGGTATGCGCCGGATCGGTTTCGCCGAAGGCCAGGCCGGTGATGAAGATCGCCATGGTGAAGCCGACACCGGCCAGGACTCCGGCGGCGACGATGCCCTGACGGCCAAGCCCGTCGGGCAGTGCTGCCCAGCCCAGGCGGACGGCGAGCAGGCTGGCGGCGACCACGCCGATCGGCTTGCCGACGACCAGGCCGAGCAGGGTGCCCCAGAAGACCGGATCGCCGACCGCGGCGAGCATCGCGCGGTCGAACACCACGCCGGCGTTGGCCAGGGCGAAGACCGGCACGATGACGAAATTGACCCATGGTCCGAGGGCGTGCTCCCACGCCACCAGCGGACTGCGTCCGCGCCCGACCCCTTCGGCAAGACGCTCGATGGTGTCGCCGGTGTTCGGTGTCTTGCGCTCGGCCTCGGCGAAGTCGGCGGTCCAGCCGATGGTGCGGTCGGGATCCACCGTCCCCGAGATCGGGATGGTCAGCGCCAGCAGGACCCCGGCGACGGTGGCATGCACGCCCGAGTTGAGCACGCCCAGCCATAGCACGATGCCGCCGACGATGAAGGGAAGCGGATGGCGTACACCGAGTCGGCCGAGCAGCAGCAGGCCGGCGAAGGCGAGTCCGGCCACCGCCAGGGCCGACAAGGAGATCGTGTTGGTGTAGAACAGGGCGATCACCACCACCGCCCCGAGGTCGTCGATGATCGCCAGGGCGGCGAGGAAGACGAGCAGCGACGACGGCACGCGGCCGGCCAGGCGCATGATGCCGAGGGCGAAGGCGATGTCGGTCGCCATCGGGATGCCCCAGCCGGCGGCACCGGGGCCGCCGTGGTTGAAGGCGACATAGATCAGGGCCGGGACCGCCATGCCGCCAAGGGCCGCGGCCAGTGGCAGCGCCGCCTTGCGCGGGTCGCGCAGTTCACCGAGCAGCAGTTCGCGTTTGATCTCCAGACCGACCATCAGGAAGAACACCGCCATCAGCCCGTCGTTGATCAGGTGCCACAGCGACTTCTCGTAGAGGCCTTCACCCAGGCGCAGGCCGATTGGCGCGTGCAGCAGATGGTCGATGGCGGGCTGCCACGGGCTGTTGGCGGCGATCAGCGCGATCGCGGTGCAACCCAGCACCAGCAGGCCGCCAGCCGACGACAGGTGGAGGAAGCGGGTGAAGGGGCCGAGCAGCTTGGCGATCGGCGGCGGCTGGGCCGGGGCGGGGGGGTGCTGGTGCTGCAGATCGTTGGACTGGTGCATGGCGATCGGTCCCGTGTAGCGACCCGCCGCGGTGAGGCCAGCGTATCAGCGGCGACGCGGTACGGGCCGAGGTGGTGGCTCGGCCGCGTCAGCCATGCCACCCAGCGATTGCGTGCCGACCTCGTCCATGGTGGCGAAGGCGCGCTCGACCTTCTGCCGCTCGTCGCTTTTCAGGTTGGGGGCGGCGAGGAAGCGCCTGGCGCAGTGCGGCGATCTCGGCGTCGAGGCGGACCAGTTTCTGGCGGTCCTCCCGCCAGCGCGGCAGTCCAGCCAGATCCTCGGCGCGCAGCTGCACCGCTTGGCCGCGCGCGAGCTGGTTCATCGCCTGGTTGGGGATGCCGAGGGCGGAGCCGTCGCCCAGGCTGCGCCGTCCGGCTTCGATCAGGGCGGTGCGGCGCTCGGCTTCGAGCTGATCGAGGCGTTGCTTCTCGGCCCGACCACTGAATGCCACCGAGACGCGCTTGAGCAGCCCGCTGGTCTGGCTCGGCTGATCGACCGCGGCCATGCGGCTGGCGCTGATCCGGCGCTGCTGGCGCTGCCGGTCGCTGTCCTGGGCGGCTGCTGGCGCCGGACGGGTCGCTGGCTCGATGACCTCAAGGGGATCGGCGATGCCGACGACGGTGAAGCGCAGGGCGCCCAGTTGCAGCAGATCGTCGGGGGCGAGCCGGGCTGCAGCCTTCTCCACCCCATTGACGGTGCAGATCGCGGTGCTGCGGTTGTCGAGGAAGGGGGTGCCATCCTTCAGCCCGACCACGATCTCGCCACCGGGCTGGTCACCACGCTTGACCCGCAGGGTCAGGGGTTGGGCCGGATCGAGGCGCAGTCGCTTCCCGTCGTTCTCGGCCTGCAGGGCGAATTCCATCGGGCGGGGATTATGCACGCGGCGTGCGAGGGGCAACGGGGGCAGCCCTGGAGGCTGCGGGCCGACCGGCCAGGATGCCATCATGCCCGAACTGCCCGAGGTCGAAACCGTCCGCGCCGGCCTGGCCGAGCTGCTGCGCGGGGCGCGCATCCGTCGTGCCCGTGCCCACCGCCCCGATCTGCGCACGCCGATTCCGGATCTCGCCGTCCTGGCCGGTCGGCGCATCGGGCCAAGTACCTGCTGATCGCCACCGACGGTCCGACCGTGCTCAACCATCTCGGCATGACCGGGGTGTGGCGCCTGGCGGATGTGGCGCGGACCCACGACCATGTCGAGCTGGAGCTGGCCGACGGCCGCCGCGTGGTGTTCAACGACCCGCGCCGCTTCGGCCTGTTCGAGCTGTGCCGGCCCGATGGCGGGCATGTCGCACTCGACGGCCTCGGCCCCGAGCCGCTGGGGCCGGACTTCTCCGGAGAGGTGTTGCGCGCGGCGGTGCGCCGGCACCGTCGCGCGGCGCTCAAGGCGCTGATCATGGATCA
>JAIFND010000176.1 GCA_020047915.1 bacterium
GCTGACGGGCGACCCATGCGTGTACCTCCGCAAGGTATACGCCGGGGCCGCTTTGTTATTCAAGACATTTTAGGAGCAGGACACTAGCTGGTTGTTGCTGCTGGTCGGTCGGCTCCGAGCGGTCCGCTGTCTTGCGCGCAGCCAGACTTTTGAATAATCGATATATATGAACGTCTCCGCGCAGGTCATCCGCAATGCCGGCCGCAATGAACTGCACCTCGATGGGCGGCCGGTGGCGCCGCTGCTCTACGGCCTGACCGACGCGCCGGGCGGACGCTGGACCTGGGAGGAAGTTCCCGCCCGCCAGCTGCGCCTCTTCGCCGAGCACGGCGTGCGGCTGTTCCAGGTCGATCTGTGGCTGGCCCATCTGGTCGATGACAAGGACCGGCTCGACATCGCTCTCGCCCGCCGCCAGGTCGCCGGGGTGCTGGCGCAGTGCGCCGATGCGGCGGTAATGATCCGTCTGCATCTCAATCCGCCCCCCGCCTGGCTGGCCGCCCATCCCGAGGCCTGCATCGCCTACGCCGACACCACCTGCGAGGATACCGCCCTGCGCTGGGGCATGCTCCGTCCGCTGTCCGGCGACGAGGCGCGGCCGTTGCGCGCCTCGTTCGCCGCCCCGGCCTGGCGATCGTGGGCCAACACCCAGGTGCGCAGCCTGTGCCGCGAGCTGGCCGCCACTCCCGAGGGCGGGGCGGTGATGGGCATCCAGATCGCCAACGGGGTGTATGGCGAATGGCACCAGTTCGGCTTCCTCATGCACGATCCCGACGTCGGGCCGGCGGCCACCGCCGCGTTCCGCGCCTGGCTGGCGACGACCTATGGCGATGACGCGGGCCTGGCGCGCGCCTGGGGCGACCCGTCGGCGCGTCTCGACCAGGCCAGCCTCCCCGACTCGGCCGAGCGCGAGGCCGCCGACCAGGGCATCCTGCGCGATCCGCGCCAGCGCCAGCGGGTCATCGACGCGTTCCGCTGGCAGCACACCTGCCTCGCCGAAGCCGTGGAACTTGGCGCACGTGCGGTCAAGGAGAGCTGGCCGCGCCCGATCGTCACCGCCGCCTTCTTCGGCTACTTCCACAGCATGTTCGGCCGCCAGGCCGCCGGCGGCCACCTGTCGCTGGCCACGATCCTGCGCAGCCCGTGGCTCGACGCGCTGTGCGCCCCCACCAGCTACACCGACGGCGCGCGGCGCCTCGGCGGCCCCGGCCATCCGCGCGGCCTGCCCGACGCGGTGCGCCGCGCCGGCAAGCTGTGGCTCGACGAGATGGACCAGCCGACCCATGCGGGCAGCCCGTGGGACCGCGCCTTCACCAGCACGGTGGAGGACGACATCGCGATCCAGCGCCGCAACATCCTGCACCCGGTGACGCGCGGCGGCGGGGCGTGGTGGTACGACTTCGGCCCGATCTCCGGCTGCGACTGGTACAGCAACGGCGGCACGCGCGGCTGGTGGGACCACCCGCGCCTGCTCGCCGACGCCGGCGCGATCCTGCGCGTCACCGCCGAGGCGCAGCGCCGGCCCTTCACCCGGCCGGCCGAGGTGCTGGTGGTGCATGATCCGTGGTCCTTCGCCCACACCGTGTCGCAGCGCCTCACCCCCGAGGCCTGCGCCAAGCTGCTGACCGCCCCCACCTGGGGCGGCGACCCGCTCTCGCACCTGATGATCGACGACCTCAGCGAGGCCCTGCATCGCAGCGGGGTGATCCACGGCGACGCCCTGATCGACGAACTCGCCACCCTCGACCTCACGCCCTACCGCGTGGTCATCCTGGCGACCGCGCCGGTGCTCGACGCCGGGCAGCGGCGCATGATCGAGCAGCGGGTGCGCGCCCCGGGACGCGAGCTGTGGTGCCTGGGCTTCGCCGGATGGAGCGACCGCACCCGCCTGGGCGCCGACCTGGCGGCGGAACTCACCGGCCTCGACTGCGCCCTCGGCGCCGCCGCCGTGCCGACCCTCACGACCTGCGCCGGGCCGGTGTGGTCGCGCACCCTCTCGGCCCCGCTCGCCATGCCCGCCTGCAGCGCCACCGGCTGCGAGGTGCTGGCCACCTGGCAGGACGGCACAGTCGCCGCCGCCCGGCACCGCGACGCGCAGGGCGTCCGCACCTGGTGGGGCATCCCGCCCGCGCATCCAGCCCTGTTGCGCCACCATCTGCGTGCCGCCGGCTGCCAGGTGGTCAACGAACATGACGATGCGACCCTGGTTGGAGCTGGCCTGCTGCTGGTGCACACCGTCGATGGTGGTGCGCGCACCCTGCACCCGCCCGGCGGGCCGCGCATCGAGACGGTGCTGCCGCCGCGCTCGACCACGGTGTTCGACGCGGCCAGCGGACAGGTGCTGCTCGGCGCCTGAGCGCCGCGTTGCCCGCCCCTCCCGTCAGCCATGCTGGCGCGACCATGACGACCATCCTGCGCCACGACCCCACCGGCACCTGGTTCCTGCAAGGCGCTACCAGCAGCTATGTCCTGCGCGTCGAGCCGAGCGGCCACCTTACCCACCTGCACTGGGGTCCGCGCGTCGAGCCCGGCGCCATTGATTGGTTCACGCCGACCTTCGACCGCGCCTTCTGCATCAACGAGCCGGGCGGGCGCGACAGCGGCTTCGCCCTCGACACCCTGTCGCGCGAGGCGCCGACCGGCGGCAATGGCGACTTCCGCGCGCCGATGCTGGGCGTCGTCAATGCCGATGGCAGCCATATCCTCGACCTGCGCGTCGTCGCGCAGGAGATCCACGCCGGCAAGCCGCGCCTCGATGGGCTGCCCGCGACCTACGTCGAGCGCGAGGCCGAAGCCGACACCCTGGTTCTCACCCTGGCCGACCGCAGCTCAGGCGCCGAGGTGGTGCTGCACTACACCGTGTTCCGCGACAGCGACGCCATCGCCCGCTCGTGGCGCCTGACCAACCGCGGCTCGGGCTCGCTGCGCCTGACCCGCGCGCTGTCCGCCAGCCTCGACCTGCCGCACTGCAACTGGACCCTGCTGCAACTGTCGGGGGCGTGGGCGCGCGAACGCCAGGTGGTGACCCACGCGCTGGTGCCGGGCATCAGCTCGGTGGAGAGCCGGCGCGGCACCTCCAGCCATCAGCACAACCCCTTCCTCGCCCTGCTCGCCCCCGGCACCACCGAGGAGCACGGCGAGGTGCTGGCCGTCAACCTCGTATACAGCGGCAACTTCCTCGCCCAGGCCGAAGTGGACCAGTACGGGCACACCCGCCTGCAGATCGGCATCAATCCGCACGAATTCACCTGGGAGCTGACCCCCGGCGCGACCTTCCAGGCGCCCGAGGCCGTGCTGGTGCGCTCCGGCGAGGGCCTCGGCGGGATGAGCCGCGCCTACCACCGGCTGTACCGCTCGCGCCTGGTGCGCGGCCCTTTCCGCGACGCACCGCGCCCGGTGCTGATCAACAACTGGGAGGCGACCTACTTCAACTTCGACACCGAGAAGCTGCTGCGCCTGGCTGCAGCCGGGGCCGAGGTCGGCTGCGACCTGTTCGTGCTCGACGATGGCTGGTTCGGCAAGCGTGAGGGCGACCGCAGCGGCCTGGGCGACTGGACCACGGTCAACCTGGCCAAGCTGCCGGGCGGTCTGCAGCGCCTGGCCGAAGGCGTCAACGCGCTCGGCCTGCGCTTCGGCCTGTGGTTCGAACCCGAGATGGTCTCACCCGACAGCGACCTCTACCGCGCCCATCCCGACTGGTGCCTGCACGTGCCGGGCCGGCCGCGCAGCGAGGGCCGCAGCCAACTCGTCCTCGACCTCGGCCGGGCCGAGGTGCGCGACCACATCTGGGGCATGATGACGACGATCCTGCGCTCGGCCCCGATCGGCTTCGTGAAGTGGGACATGAACCGCCACCTCACCGAGGTGTGGTCGCGCCAGCTGCCGCCGCACCGCCAGGGCGAGGCGGCGCACCGCTTCATGCTCGGGGTCTATGACCTGCTCGAACGCATGCACCGCGAGTTCCCCGAGGTGCTGGTCGAGGGCTGCAGCGGCGGCGGCGGGCGCTTCGACGCCGGCATGCTGCACTACCACCCCTATATCTGGACCAGCGACAACAGCGATGCGATCGAACGCCTGCGCATCCAGCATGGCACCAGCATGGTCTATCCGCTGAGCAGCATGGACGCCAACGTCTCGGCGATCCCCAACCACCAGGTCGGCCGGCGCACGCCGCTGACGACGCGCGCCACGGTCGCCAGCACCGGCGCCTTCGGCTACCAGCTCGACCTGCTGGCGCTGTCTGCCGACGAGCGCGCCGAGATGCGCCAGCACAGCGAGCGCTGGCGCAGCCTGCGCCACCTCTTCCACCATGGCGACCTGCACCGGCTGGCCGATCCGATGACCAACCGCTGGGCGGCGTGGATGTGCGTGAGCCCGGCGCGCGACGAGGCGCTGGTCACCTGCGTACGCATGCTGACCGAGGCCAACACCGCCCGCCTGCCGCTGCGCCTGCGCGGCCTCGATCCGGCGCGCACCTACCGGGTGCAGGTCGAGACCCTGCGCGAGATTCCCAGCGGCGGCGGCGCGGCCCACCATGCGCCCGTGCACGCCGTTTTCACCGCCAGCGGCTCGGCCCTGATGGGCATCGGCCTGCGCGTGGACAGCCCGGGCGACTTCATTGCCAGCACCTGGCATCTGACCGCGGTATGACCCCCTCCGACGCCCTGCTGCGCCTCGCCCTCGTCCCCGGCGTCGGTCCGGTGCTGGCCGGCCGGCTGAGTGCGGCGGTGGATGGCGACCTCGCGGCGATCTTCCGCTGGAACATGGACCGCCTGCAGCAGATCGAGGGGATCGGCGCGGAGAAGGCGCGGCGCATCTGCGACCCGCGCGCCGACGAGCAGGTGGCGGCCGAACGTGCCCGCTGCGCCGCCGCCGGCGTGCAGATCCTGACCTGCCATGATTCCGGCTGGCCCAAGGATCTCGCCAACCTGCCCGATCCGCCGCTGGCGCTGTGGATGCTCGGCCAGCTCGAACCGCGCGACCGCTTGGCCGTCGCGGTGGTCGGTCCGCGCCGCAGCAGCGCCTACGGTCACCGCATTGCGCAACGCCTGAGCACCGGCCTGGCACGGGTCGGCGCGACCATCGTCTCGGGCTTGGCGCGTGGCATCGACACCGCTGCGCACGAGGCCGCCCTGACCGCCAACGGCCGCACCGTGGCGGT
>JAIFND010000074.1 GCA_020047915.1 bacterium
CGAGATAGCCGTCGATCTGCACGGTGGACTGCTGGACGCGCTCGGTGGCGGCCTTGGCCTCCTGCATCAGCGCGTTGCTGCTCTTGACCTCTTCGGCGCTGCGCTGGGCGAGCGCACGCACCTCGTCGGCGACGACCGCGAAGCCGGCCCCGGCCTCGCCGGCGCGCGCGGCCTCGACGGCGGCGTTCAGGGCCAGGAGGTTGGTCTGGAAGGCGATCTCGTCGATCGTCTCGACCACCGTGGCGGTGCGGTCGGTGGCGCTGCGGATCGCCTTGACCGCCTCGGACAGCACGGCCATCTGGCGGGTGACCTCGGAGGCGACCTTGCGCGCCTCGTCCTCGCCCTGGGCGCTGGCATGCTGCGCCTCCTTGGCCAGGGCGTCGGCCTGGCGGGCGTGGTCGGCGTTCTGGCGCGTGCCGGCGGCGAGTTCTTCGAGCGCGGCGCTGGTCTCTTCCAGGCTGCTGGCCTGCTGGCTGGCACCCTGCGCCAGGGTCTGGGCGCTGGAGCTGACCTGGCCCGAGGCCGAGCCGATCTGGTCGGCGGCGGCGACCAGCTCGATAGGCGACGCGCCAGCAGCCATCCGACGACGGCGGAAGTCAAACCCGCCATGGCGAGAGCGAGAAGGAAGACATTACGCAGCGGATCGGTCTGGCTGACGACGGCCGCGATCGGCATGCGCAGCAGGACGGACATCCCCATGCCGGAGAACCCAAGGGCGCCAACCGATGGGGCATAGCCGTTGGCATGCAGATCATCAGTGTATCCGCTGGCGACCTTCAGCGCTCGGGCATCGCGGACATCGGCGTCGGCGGACAGGTCGCTGCCGATATTCACGCCCGAATTCGAGGCCAGGGCCTTACCCTGGTCGCTGAGCAGCAGCAGATCGACATTCTTCAGACCGGCGGCTTCCATGGCCTTGACCTGCTCTGCCGCGGCGGCCTGTTCGATGCGCGCGCAGCTGGCGAAATTTGTCCAGATGCGGACGACCTCGCCGGATTCGGGGTCGACAACCGGGTAGGCGAAGGTGCTGCTCCAGCCGTCTCCCGCCCCGGCCTTGATCACCAGATCGTTGGAGCGTGCGCCTTGCACCCAGGTGACGCCCTTGGTGTCCTCTCGGCAGGCCTGGAACCAGGGCTGATCGGCCACGTCGATTCCGATGAGGCTGGCAGATTTCACGGCCTTCCCGTTCAGATCCGTGGTGTTGACCGCGATGATCTTGCCGGATTGGACATCGGCGACGACCATCAGGTCGTAGATGTCATAGAGGTCGGTCATGTCGTTGGCCAGGGCCGTGACCTGGGGTGGATCGCCGCGGAAGGAGGCGGGATTTTTGGTAAAGGCCTGCACATCTCCGTAGCGCTCGAAATAGTTGCGGTCGATGATGTCCATCAGCCCGATGGAGAAGACGCGCAGCTGCGCGTTGGTGGATTCGACCGCGGCCGAGCGCTGACTGATATAGCCGATAGCCGCCACCGCGATCGCCGGAATCAGCGCCGCCAGGATGAGGACGAGGGTGATGGTACGGGAAAGGCCGAGGCTCATGAGTGACGCTCCTGGACAGACTGGGGATTGTCACCGCCCTGGATGAGGACGACGAGACTGGAAACGGTGTCGCGCAGTTCAGCCGCCTGGGCGGTCAACTGCTCGCTGGCGGCTGCCGCTTGTTCGGCGGCTGCCGCATTGGCCTGGGTGACGCCGTCGATGTCGGCGACGGCGGCGTTGACCTGGCCGAGGCTGCGCGCCTGCTCGTCGGCGGCGGCGGCGACCTTGGACATCAGTGCGGTCACGCGCGACGAACTGGCCACCACGGTCTGGAAGGCGGCGATCACATCGCGATCGACGGCACGCTGCAGGTATTCCTGCAAGGAAGCGCTGACCTCCTGGACGCGCGCCGTGCTGGCCTGCGCCTCCTGCATGAGGGCGCTGGTGCTCTTGACCTCTTCGGCGCTGCGTTGGGCGAGGGCGCGCACCTCGTCGGCAACGACGGCGAAACCGGCGCCGGCTTCGCCGGCGCGGGCCGCTTCGACGGCGGCGTTGAGCGCCAGGAGGTTGGTCTGGAAGGCGATCTCGTCGATCGTCTCGACCACGGCTGCGGTGCGCTCGGTCGCCGAGCGGATGGCGGTGATCGCCTCGCCGAGGATGGCGATCTGGCGCTGCACCTCGCCGGCGACCTGACGGGCTCCGGCCTCGCCGGCGGTGCTCGCTTGCTGCGTCTCGCGTGCCAGGGCATCGGCCTGCTTGGCGTGATCGGCGGTCTGCCGGGTGCTGGCGGACAGGCCCTGCAGGGCGGTGCTCGTCTCCTCCAGGCTGCCGGCCTGGCGGCTGGCCCCCTGGGCGAGGCTCTGGGCGGTGTCGGACACCTGGCTGCTGGCCCCGGCGATCTGGTCTGAGCGGTTGCTCAGTGCTTCGGAGGCCAGGAGCAGCGGGCGTTCGAGCCAGCGTCCCAGCAGCAGCGAGAGGAGACCGACCGCAACGACCACCGCCACGGCGGCGATGGCGGCGTTGAGACGCCCGTCCCTGGCGATACGCGCTTCGGTCGGCGCGAGCGGCATGGTGATGGCGAAGGCGCCGTGCACCTCGCCGGACTTCCAGTTCTCCATCGGGCCACCGGTGATGTCGTTGCCATCGGTGGTCCCCCAGATGTTGTGCGCCGGATTCTTGGAGTCGCCGTGGCACAGCAGACAGGAGTCGGTGAGGCGGACGGGTCGGAAATAGCGAACCGAACCAGCCTTTTCGTCCACCACCACCTCTTCCAAACTTCCCGCCTCGAGCCGGGTGAGCATCGCCGCCTCCACCGCATCCGGTTTGTTGCCCGGATTGCGCGGCTGGTCCTTGGGCACCCGGAAGGTGAAGCCGGCCTGCTCGGCCTTGGCCGACACGGCGTTCATCGAGGCGACGATCGGCACCGTCTCCATGATCTTGGGCAGGCCGTCGGGCTGACCGGCCCAGATCTTGAGGGCCTCGGTGGTGAACACGCCCTTGGCCCACTTGGTCTCCATCGAGTCGCGCACCGCTTCGGCGGTCAGGCAGATTGCCCGGGCCTTGTCGACGAGCTGGTCGATGGCGGCGTCCCGCGAGCGTCCCGCCTGGGCCAACGCAATCACGGTCACGACGACGCCCAGGAGGATGCCGGTGATGATGAGGACGCGGCTGCGGACGCTGAGGTGCACGTGGCTTCAGTTCTTGAGATTGACGGGCAGTTCTTCCCGCCCGGCGACGCGGTCGGTGTCGAGCAGCATGACGACGTGCTTGCCGCCCTTGCCGACGCCGGTGATGCAGCCGGGATCGGCGATGGCGCCGAACTGCGGCGGCGGCTCGATCTGGGACGGCGGGATGTCGCGCACCTCGGAGACGCGATCGACCACCGCGCCGACCAGGATGGCCTCGGCCCCGCTACCGGTCTGCACGATGACGATGCAGGTGCGCTTGTGGTCGGGCACCGGTTCGAAGCCCATGCGCCGGCGCAGATCGATCACCGGGATGACCTTGCCGCGCAGGTTCAGCACGCCGCGCACATGCGCCGGCATGCGCGGCACCGGGGTGATGTCGGTGATGCCGATGATCTCGCGCACGCGCAGGATGGGCAGGGCGAAGCTCTCGTCGCCAAGGGCGAAGGTCAGGTAGGTGTCGGTGGCGTTGCGCCGGGTGCGCGAGCGCGGGGGGGCATGTTCGCTCATGAGGCTTTCCTGACGGAATCGTCGGCCGTGCTGAGCAGGCCGACAGGATCGAGGACGAGATCGACGCGGCCGTCGGCACCGATCGCGGTACCTACCACGCCGGGCAGTTCGGGCAGGCCGGACAGCGGTTTGAGCACCGCCTGGGTGCGACCGAGAATGGCATCGACGGCGATGGCGGCGCGGCGCGCCCCATCATCGACCACCACCGCCAGGGGCCGCTTCGAGGCCAGCGGCGCGAGACCGAGCAGATCGGGCAGCGGGCGCCAGGGCAGCAGGCGGCCTTGATGGGCGATGACCGAGCCGCGTCCGGCCACACTGTCGAGATCACCGGGGCGCGGGCGCAGGCAGGCGCGCACCGCCGAGGTCGGGATGACGAAGCGCTGGCCGCCGGCCATCAGGCCGAGGCCGTCCACGGCGACCAGGGTGGGCGGCAGGATGACGGTGAAGCGGGCCCCGGCCCCGGTCTGGGCGCTGATCTCGAGGCGTCCGCGCATGCCGTGCACCGCGCTGCGCACGACGTCGAGGCCGACCCCGCGCCCGCTGATGTCGGTCACCTTCTCGGCGGTGGAGAAGCCGGCCTGGCAGAGCAGTTCCCACACCGCGCTGTCGGGGGCCTGCTCGTGCGGCAGGGCCAGGCCACGCTCGCGCGCACGTGCCAGGATGCGCGCCCGGTCGAGGCCGCGGCCATCATCGGCGACGCTGACCACCACGCGGCCATCGTGGCGTTCCGCGGCGATGGTCAGGGTGGCGATGGCGGGCTTGCCGGCGGCGGCGCGACTGGCTGCGTCCTCGACGCCGTGATCAAGGGCGTTGCGCACCAGGTGCAGCAGCGGATCGCCGAGCCGCTCGGCCACCGCCTTGTCCAGTTCGGTGGCGGCGCCGACCAGACGGATGGCGATCGGCTTGCCCAGGCGGGCGGCCAGTTCGCGCGCGGCGCGCTCGGCGCGCTGGAACACCGGGCGGACCGGCACCATGCGCAGGCGGTTGGAGGCGTCCTGGGCGCTGCGCAGCAGACGGTCGATGCGCGCCAGCAGGCTGGCGGTGCGGCGGTCGGTGCGGCCGAGGATGTTGGCGAGCATCGCCTGGGCGATGCCCAGTTCACCGACCGACTCGGCCAGGGCATCGACCCGTTCGACCTCGACGCGCAGGGTGGCCGGGGCGAGCTGATTGGCTGGTGCAGCCAGGGTCGGCGGTGCAGCCGCCGGGCGATGCGGTGTGGCTCCGGCGCGCTGCGCGGCGAGGGCGGCGCTGACGTCCTTGGGGTGGGCGGCGCCGCTGTCCACCAGCACCTCACCGAGGCGGCGGCTGGGCTCGGCGGCCTGTTCGACCAGGGCGGCGGCGACGCTTTCGGGACGTACGGCGCCGCTGGCGATCAGCAGTTCGCCGAGCTGGGCGGGAGGCGGGGTGGCGTCGAGGCGCGGCGCCGGGCCGGGCGCAGGGCCGCCGGTGAGGTGGCGGATCTCGGCTGTCGCCCAGGTGCACGCCGCAAGCAGGGCCTGCAGCGGCACGCCGGGCGCAGTCAGTACGAGATCCTCGGCGCGGTGCATCAGGGCCTGCAGGTCGTTGAGCCCCAGCACCCCGGCATCGCCCTTGAAGGTGTGCAGGCGGCGGCGCAGTTCGGCCTTGGCCTCGGCGTCGCCGCCGTCCCAGGCCAGGGCGAGGGCGGCGAGTTCGTCCGGTTCGCCGCTGGCGCGGGCGAGGAAGTCGGCGACCGCAGCGGGATCGGCGGCCTGCGGTGGTGGCGGGGCTTCGGCGAGGGCGTCGTCGGTGAGGCGGCCGAGACGGTCGAGCAGGTCGGCGGGCGGGTCGCCGGACAGCAGTTGGGCGGCTTCGCGCGCGGCGGCCTGAGCCGTTCCGGCGAGGGCGGGGAGGGCTTCGCTGAATAGCGTGGCAAGGCGCTGACGGGCCTTGGCATCTGCCGGGTCGAGCAGCATCGCGGCTTCGGCTATGGCGTCGCGGTTCATGCCGTCACCCGTTTCTGCACCACGGCCGACACCGCCCGGCGCAGGGCGGGCAGCAGGGCGCGTTCGGCGGTCTCGTAGCCCTGGTAGATCGCCAGGCTGTCCTTGTCGATGATCGCGACCGCTCCGGCATCCTTGAGGTTCTTCTCCATCTGGCTGCCCGCCTTGGCGATGGTCGAGACGACGACGGTGGGGATCGGCTTGTACTGCATCAGCCGGCGCAGGAACGACAGCCCGTCGAGCTT
Organism: bacterium; assembly: GCA_020047915.1. Classification (GTDB taxonomy): domain Bacteria; phylum Planctomycetota; class UBA11346; order UBA11346; family UBA11346; genus UBA11346. The sequence goes on from JAIFND010000074.1 coordinate 5,884, forward strand.
GGGCATGATGATGTCGAGGCACAGCGCGTCGGGATCGAGTTCCAGCAGCAGGTCGCGGGCCTGGAAGGGGTCCTCGGCCTCGCCGCACACCTCGAGGTCGTCGCTGCGCTCGATCACCGCGCGCAGCAGGCGGCGCACCGTGGCGCTGTCATCGACCAGCAGGATGCGGCCCTTGCGCGAGCGCAGTTCTTCGAGCTTGGCGCTGCGTTGCTCGCGTTCGGCGGTGGTGGCGATCTGCTTGACCTCGATCGCCCCGCTGACCGTGTCGAATTTCACCCGTCGGCCGTTGGTGCCGCCGATGTCCTGCTTGGTGATGCTCACGCCAGCCTTCATCAGCATCTGCACGGCGCAGGCGATGTTGCGCCGCCCGACGTCGAGGCCGGCGACCTCGGCCGCCGCCGCGAGGTGGCCGACCACCGCGCCACCCCCGAGGATCGCGGCGCGCAGGGCCGAAGGCTGACAGCCGGACAGGGCGGCCATCTGCAGCAGCTTCGGCACCGCCAGGTCGCCGACCTTGCCAGCGTCCATGTTGCCGGTCTGGGCCGGCACCATGTAGTGGTTCATGCCGCCCCAGCCGCGCGCCGGATCGTGCAGCACGACGGCGACGCATGAGCCGAGCAGGGTCTCGATCGAGCTGGGCTCGCGCACGAAGGCCATCTCGCCGGGCAGCAGGAAGACGCGGTTGCCGCTGCCCATGGCGCGCAATTCGCCGCTGGACTGGCGGGGCGGGGGCAGGCTCATGCGGCGCTGCCAGTCGTCTCGATCGCGGCGTGCAGCTGATCGAGGTCGAGGACCAGTGCCAGGTGGCCGTCACCCAGCAGCGCCGCGCCGGACAGCATCGGGGCACCCGGCGGCAGGCCGGCGAGGCGGCGGATGACCACCTTCTGCACGCCGATCACCGCCTCGACCGCCAGGGCCAGCTGGCGCCGGTTGGCTTCGACCACGACGACGGGCAGGCCGCGCGCTGGCCAGGTCTCGGCGCGACAGGCCAGCACCTCGCCCAGCTCTTGCAGCGGCACGACCTGGCCCCGGCGCATCAGGCAGCGGCCCCGGCCGGCGAGCGACTGGCGGTCGTCGGGCCGGGCGCGGAAGGTCTCGCGCACGCGTTCGAGGGGCAGCACGTAGGTCGAACCGCCGGCGCGCACCAGATAGCCGCCGACGATCTGGGTGGTCACGCCCTTGGGCATCTTGATGCGGAAACTGCTGCCCTTGCCGGTGGTGGTGCTGACGTTGATCGAACCGCCGGCCTCCTCGATGGCACGCTTGACCACGTCCATGCCGACGCCGCGGCCGCTGATGTCGGTGACCTTCTGCGCCGTGGACAGGCCCGAGGCGAAGATCAGGTTGACGATGTCGGCCTCCTGCAACGGGGCGCCGGGGGCGATCAGGCCGATCGACTCGCCTTTCTTGCGGATCGCTTCGAGGTTGAGGCCGGCCCCGTCGTCGGACACGCTGAGGATGACGTGACTGCCGGCCTCGGCGAAGCTGACCGTCACCGTGCCGCGGCGTGGCTTGCCGGCGGCTTCGCGCTTTTCCGGCGTCTCGATGCCGTGATCGACCGAGTTGCGCACCATGTGGGTGAGCGGGGCGTCGAGCAGGTCGAGCAGGCTCTTGTCCACCTGCACCGTCTCACCCTCGATCACCGAGTCGATCTCCTTGCCGATCGCCTGCGCCACGTCGCGCACCAGGCGCGGCACCTTCTGCGCCAGCGGCTTCACCGGTACGCGGCGGATGCCCATGATCGAACGCTGCAGCTGGTTGGACAGTCCGGCGAAGGTCTCGTTGGCGCGCCGGAACTCGCGCGCCAGGGTGCCCATGCCGGGGGTGGCGACGACGCGCGTCTGGAGATGGCGGAACATGTCGCCGACCACGACCAGTTCGCCGACGTAGTGCAGGAAGGTGTCGATCGCGGTCTCGGCGACGCGCATGCTCTTGCCCGGGCCATCGCCATCCTTGCGGATGACCTCGCTGTCCTTGCTGCGATCCTTTGCAGCCGGGCGCGGTTCGAGCGCCTCGGAGGCGTGGGCTGCCGCAGGGGCCGGAAGGGCGACCGCGGCCGGCGGCGCGGGGCTCGCCGCCCAGGGCATCTTGGCTAGGCGTTCGGCCACGAATTCGGCCCCGGCCGCCTCGAAGCCCATCGCGGCGATGAAGACCTGGGCGCCGTCGCAGCATTCCTGGGCGAGGCTGCGCGCCGGGTCGTCGGGGGCGCGGTCGCGCAGGGCGGCGAGCTCGCTCAGTACCACCGCCGCATCGTCCTCGGGCAGTGTGGCGGTGCGCGCCGCTGCGATCAGGGCGGCGAGGCGGCCAGCCGGTTGCCCCGCCGGCACCGGTACCGTCACCGTCACCGTGCCAGGAGCGAGCCTGGCGCGCAGCCGGCCGAGCGCAGCACGGGCCGGATGGTCGCCGGGCGGCAGGACCGCTTCGATCGCGTTGAGGTCGGCGCCGGGATCCTCGCCCGGGGCCGGGCCGGCCGCGCGCGCCGCCTGTTCGCCCAGGCGCAGCGACAGCGGTTCGACCGCGACCGCATCCTCGTCGTCGCCGCCGGCGCGCACCTTGGCGGTCAGCGCCAGCAGCACGTCGAGTCCGGCCAGCAGCACGTCGATCACCGGGCGATCGGCGGAGAGGCGGCCCTTGCGCACGTGGTCGAGCAGCGTCTCCATCTCATGGGCGACGCGCTTGATCGTCATCAGGCCGAAGAAGGCGGCGTTGCCCTTGAGCGAGTGGACTGGGCGGAAGATCGCCTCGATGATGCGGCGTTCGCCCGGTTCGCGTTCGAGTTCGACGAAGAGGCGGCCGACCGAGGCGAGGGATTCCTCGGCCTCATCAAGGAAGCCGGCCAGCAGCTCGGGATCCTGTTCGAGATTCATGTTCAGGTGCCGTCGTGACGCAGTTTGCGGATGGCGGAGAGCTGGTGCATCCAGGCGCGCAGTTCGGCCACCGCCAGGTCCACCGTCTGATCAAGGACGATCGGATCGACCGGCTTGGGTACGAAGCCGATGGCGCCCAGTTTGAGTGCGCCGAGGGCGTTCTCGATCGTGGTGTAGCCGGTCATGACGATGCGCCGCATCAGCGGGTACTGGTCCTGCACGGCGGTCAGCAGGGCATGGCCGTCCATGCGCGGCATCTGCAGGTCGGTGATCAGGATGTCGAACTTGCGTACCGAGAGGGCAGCGAGCGCATCCTGGCCATCGACGGCGGGCACGGCGAGCAGGCCGCGCCGTTCCAGCTGTGCGCAGACGACCCGGCGGATCGCATTCTCGTCATCGACGACGAGGATGCTGATCCGGTTCACGGCTGAACGGGTGGCGCTGGAGCCGAGGGCCGGGACGGGTGGGATGGAAGATGGTAGGTCGGCGGAGGAGGCAGGCACACGACTACCATGCCGCATCCGGATGCCGCTGTCCAGAGGGCTCCTAACGGCACGGAGCAAACCTCGCAGTGAACTAGTCGAATACCGCCAGCGCGACCGCGCCGAGATCCTCAGCCCCTGAGGGCGGAAGGATGCCAACCCATGATCACCACCAGGGCGGCGAAGCCGAGGACATAGCCCAGGACCACATGCCAGCCGTGCTTGAGCCACGCTCCGACCGAGCGGGCTTCGGGGAAGTTGTTCGACAGCGCGACGCCGGCCGACGAGCCGAACCAGATCATCGAGCCGCCGAAGCCGACAGCGTAGGCCAGCATGCCCCAGTCGTAGTTGCCCTGGGCGATGGCCAGTGCGGTCAGCGGGATGTTGTCGAAGACCGCCGAGACGAAGCCCAGGCCGCAGGTGGTCTGCCAGGACGGCGCGGGCAGTTTCTCGACCGGCATCATCGAGGCGCACAGCACCAGCGAGAGCAGGAAGATGCTGCCTTTCAGCGCCCCGGGCAGCAGCGCCCAGTCGGGGCGGCGTAGCGGCACGCTGGCGAGGATCGCCACCCACACGGCGGCCCCGATCCACGGGAACAGGTCGCCGGCATCTGGCCGCCAATTCGAGGCCATGATGGTGTTCAGCGCGATGTTCATGCCGATCGCGCAGGCCAGGATCAGGCCGACGATGCCGAGTTGCGCCCAGTCGAGATGCGCACCGGCCGTCGCATCCTTCTGGATCGGCTGGAAGGCCTGCTGCTGGCGGGCGGCGATGATGCCGAAGCCGAACAGGGCGACCACCGCGCCGACATAGGCGTGCAGGACATCGAGGGGCGAGGCGCCGCGGATCCACATCATCGTCGTCGTCGTGTCGCCGACCACGCTGCCGGCGCCGCCGGCATTGCTCGCCGCGACGATGGCGGCGAGGAAGCCGATGTGCACGCGCTTGCGATAGACCACGGCTGCCACCGTACCGCCGATCATCGCGGCGGCGATGTTGTCGAGGAAGCTGGACAGCACGAAGACCATGATCAGCAGAACGAAGCCGCCCTTCCAGTCATCGGGCAGGAAACGTGGCAGCAGCGCCGGCACCTCGCTGCGCTCGAAGGCGCTGGCGAGGATGGCGAAGCCGGTGAGCAGTCCGAGCAGGTTGGCCAGGGTCACCCATTCTGCACCGAGGTGGTGCAGCAGGCCGGAGAGGCCGGTCTGATGGTCATGCCCGAAAGCCGAGAAACCGAGCTTCCAGGCGACCAGTGCCGCCAGGCCGATCAGCGCCACCCGCAGGGTGTGGTGGTGGAACACCGCCACACCCAGCAGGGTCAGGGCGAAGATCCCGAATTCGATCGGCACCCCGGCCACCATCGGGCCGGGGAAGGCATGGGCGGCATCCATCGTTTCAGTCCGCGTCCGGCTTGTGCGCCAGGGCCATGAACTGGTCGAGGTCCTTGCCGTGATCGCTGGTCAGCTTGCTGACCACGAATAGGGCGATGAAGCCGGCGGTGACGCCGAAGACACCTGGGCCGCCCGAGGTGGGCAGGCCGAGGAAGCTCTTCACCCCGCACAACAGCAGGACGATGAAGACGCAGCTGACCACCAGGCCGGTGACGATGCTTGCGATGACACCCTGGCGGGTCGCGCCACGCCACCACAGTGTGGCGAGCATACCGGGGAAGATCGCCGAGGCGGCGATGCCGAAGCCGAGCATGACCAGCCAGGCGATATTCTGCTCTTTCAGGGCCACGGCCAGGATCACAGCGACGGCAGACATCACAACGGTGGTGATGCGCGCGATCATCAGTTCCTGCTTCTCGGTAGCGTTCTTGTTGATGTAGACCTTGTAGAGGTCGTTCGATACCGTGCCGGCGACGGTGATCATCAGACCGGCCGCGGTCGAGAGGATGGCGGCGACCGCGCCTGCGGCGCCGATCGCCATCAGCCACTTGCCGCCGACCATGTTGCTGATCTCCAGCACGGCCATGTTCTTGGCCAGACCGACACCCGATCCGCCCTGGCTGATCCAGTTGACCAGCTTGGGGTAGATGGCGGGGAACAGCAGGAAGCCGAGGACGATGGCGCAGAGGTAGAAGATGCCCAGGGCGACGATGCACAGGGTTACGCTCTTCTTGGCAGCGCGGGCGCTGGGCACAGTGAAGAACATGATCAGGATGTGCGGCAGTCCGGCGGTGCCGAATACCAGGGCGATGATCGTGCTGACCATGGCCAGGGTGTCGGAGGTCTTGACGCCGATGCTCATCGCGCTGGGCGCCTCGGGCATCATCTGGCGGGCAGTGGCGATGGCCTGTTTCGACTGCTCCAGCACCTGGGCCGTGCTCGCATCGGCGGGCAAGGCGGGCATCGAACGGAGGGCCTCGACGACGGCAGGGTCCTTGCCGGCGACCATTGGCGGAACGGTCTGGTTGGCGGTGGCGAGGATGCCATCGACGGAGCCGTCCCCGACGATGAAGAAGGCCATGATCACCAGCACGACCATGGCGGCCCACAGGAAGAGCGCCTGGATCACCTGATTGTACAGCGTGGACTTCATGCCGCCGAACACGATGTAGAAGCACATCAGCACGCCGAGCCCGATGGTACAGGCGAGGAAGTTCCAGCCCATCAGCAGTTCGAAGAGCAGGCCGGCGCCAAGCATCTGCGGCACCAGGTAGAAAGTCGAGATGATCAGGGTGCAGATCATCACCGCAAGTTTGAGCTTGTCGTCCGGGAAGCGCCGGGCGAGGGCGCCGGCGACGGTGAAGCTGCCCACATTACGCAGCGGACCGGCGATCAGCATGAGCAAGGCCATGTAACCGCCGAAGAAGCCGATCGACAGCCAGATCGAATCGATGCCGAACACGCCGATGTCGCCCGGGCAGCCGAGGAAGCTGGCCGCCGAGAGATAGCTGCCGACCATGGCGATGCCGACCTGGACCCACGGCACGCCTTTGCCTGCGACATAGAACTCGCTGGCGGAAGTGGTTGACCGGGAACTCCACCAGGTGATGCCGATCGAGGCCAGGACGAAGAAGCCGACGAAACCGACGACGAGGGTGTTGCCGTCCATGTTACTTCGCTTTCCAGAACCAGAGGGCGATGAGCAGCCAGCTGACCGGGAAGATGGCCAGCGACATCAGCAGGCCGAGCGGCATGCCGGCGACCGGGATCATGGCCAAATGCTTGCCGACCGGGGTCTGCAGCAATGCGGCGCCGACATAGAAGGCGAAGAACAGCCCGAAGATGCCGAAGCTCACCAGGACCTTGGTGGTCATGCTGGTGGCAGGGGGGGCGACGGGGCTTTGCGCCTGGTCGGGGGGGCTCATGGCTGCTCCTCGGGGGTTAATAACCGGGAGGCGAGGCTAGGGTATTTCTCTATTGCGTCCATAGTCGAGTCGGCGGCGCGTTGAAGGACGCGTTCGCTCGTCTGGCCATACATCTCGCATGCGCCTGCGATCAGTCGCTGTCCCACCACGCCATTCCGCCATCCTCGCCATCGAGCGATCCGACGCAGACGAAGCGGGTGGCGTCGATCATCGTGTTGCGGCTGACGTGGAAATGCCCGAAGGCCCAGGCCGTCGGGCGGCGCGGCAGGGCCTGCCACAGCCGGGTCAGCAGGGGCTCGCCGACATCGCCGGCCGGGCCGGGATCGAGGCCGGCACCGACCACATGCTGGGCCACCGCCATCGCCAGGGCCGGGGCGCCGTGCATGCCGATGCCGATGCCGGCCGGACAGGAATGCGACACGATGAGCTCGGGTGGACGCACGCTGAAGGCGGCGACCGCCGCATCGATGTCGGCCGGGGCGAGGCAGTTGGCAAGGCCGGCATCCTGGGCGCGGTCGGCGTGCATCGCCCCGCCGACGAAGCCGAGGCTGCGGCCGCCCAGACGGACGACGCTGCCGCGCCGCATGTGGCAGAGGCCGTGCGCCGCCCAGCGGTCGGCCAGGCCGTTGGCGTGCGCCCAGCGCAGGAAGTCGTGGTCTTCGTGATTGCCGTCCACTGCAAGCAGTGGGATGGGCAGGCGCGGCCACGGCCGGCCCGGACCCAGGAGGTCGGGGCGGAAGCCGAGGTCGCCGAGCTGGATCGCCGCCCCGGCCCCGGCCGCCGCCGCCGCCGCGACGCGTGCCGCCAGCAGGGCGAGGTCGCCGTGCGCATCGCCCAGCAGTGCGATCCTCATGCCCCGAGCCGGCTCAGATCATGGCGCAGGCGTTCGCGCAGCGTGTCGATGCAGGCCAGGGCGCGGCGCAGGTTGGCGCGCTCCCAGGGATCCAGCGCATCGGGAGCGATCTGGTCGCCCCGCGCGCTGGTGCGTGCGACGAGGCGCAGGCCGAGCAGGAAGCGCCACGCCGCCACCGCCTCGTCGGCGGCCTCACGGTCGAGGTGGCCGGCCTCGGCCAGGGCGCGCAGCCGGGCGCCGGTGCCGTGCGCGGCCAGGCCGTGCGCCAGGGCGCGCACCCGGGCGAAGCCGGCGATGTGCAGCATGGCGAGCTTGAGGTTGGTGGTGCCCTGGCGCTCGTCGTCGGGGCGGATGCCGCCGAACAGGCCGAGCGGCGAGCGGGCCTGCAGGGTCTCCTGGGCGAGCTGGACGAGGAACACCGGCCTGGCCGCCACCGCCGTGCGCATCGCCGCGTGCAAAGCGCCGGCCAGCCCCTCGTCACCCCATACCAGGCGGATATCGAAGAAGACCGCTGCCTCCAGCAGGGCACGCGGTTCCGCGCGCGCGATCCAGCCGGCATAAGTGGCCGACCACTCGGCCAGCGGCAGGCACCAGCGCGGATCGGCGGCATGGCAGCCACCGTGGCAGCGCGGCCAGCCGGCAGCGTGATAGCGCGCCACCACATCGGCGGCGAAGGCGTGGAACCAGCGCGGATCGGCGCCGTCGGCGAAGACCAGCAGGTTGTCCTGGTCGGCTCCGGGCAGCAGCTCACGGCGGCCCTGGCTGCCCACCGCCAGCAGGGCGCAGGCGGCCGGCGGCGGTCCCAGTTCGGCGAGGGCGAGCGCCACGCAGCGGTTCAGCACCGCGTCGGCCACCCGCGTGCCTTCGATGGCGGCCAGTTCCGGATCGAGGCGGACGCGCGCCAACGAGCCCATCCAGGCCTCCAGCCGCGCACGCAGCGCCGGCAGGCGGGCCTGCTCGGCCTGGGCCGCCGCCGCCACCAGTTGGCCCGGCCCCTGACGCAGGGCATCGAGCAGGCGTGCGGCGGAGAGCAGCCGGGTGCTGCCAGCGGCATCGCGCACCGCGAGGCGTCCGACCCGGGCGCCGGCCATCGCATCGGCGGCTGCGGCCAGGCTGGCCCCGGGTTCGAGGCTGCGCACCGGGGCGCTCATCGCCGCGTAGGCGGTGGCGCCGCCACGGCGCGCCAGGTCGCCGGCGGTGACCAGACCGGCCACGCCGCCGTCCGGGGCGGTGAGCAGCGCCGCCGAGCCGCCACTGGCGGCGAGGGCGGCGATGACTTCGCCGGGCGCGGCGGTCAACGGCAGGTGGGGCACCGTCTCGGCGAGGGCCTCGGCCGGAGCCAGCAATCCGGCCTGGGCGACGGCGACGGCATCGTTCTGCGCCTCGGCGGCGGCGCGACGGATCAGGTCGCCGGGCTCCACCTCAGCCCCGTCGAGCAGGCGGGCGGTGATGACCAGGGCCGGCCGTTCGCCGACCGTCACCTCGTCGCTGGCGACCAGGGCCGGCAGCGCGCCGGTACGGCCGGCAAGCAGGACCCGGCGCGGACCGCCAGGGCCCTCGACCAGGACGCGGTCGGCGGGATCGGAGAACAGCGCCGAGGGTCCGGCCGCGTCGCCGACCAGCTCGCCGGCCCGGCGGTTGGCGCCGGCGATGCGTCCGTCCACCACCAGCCACACCGCCTCGCTGGTGGCGTGGGCGAGGGCCTGGGCGCGGGCGTGCTCGTCGGCCAGGGCCTGCTCGGCGGCGCGGCGCGCCCGTTCGCTGGCCCAGCCCTGGCGCAGGCCGAGGGCGACCAGCGCGGCGACGACGGCGGCGACGCCACCGGCGATCCAGCCGAGGGTGCGCGTGGTGCGGGCCAGCTCGGCATGGACATCGTCGAGATAGATGCCGCTGCCGACCACCCACCCCCACGGCGCGAAGCCGCGCACGAAGGACAGCTTGGGCGCGGTGTGCGCAGCGTCATCCGCCTTCTGCCAACGGTAGTGGACGAACCCCTCGCCGGCGTCATGCACCCGCGCGACGCTTGCAGCGAACAGGCGCACGCCATCGGGATCGGCGTGCGCGCCGACCTCCTGGCCTTCGAGATCGGGCCGATACGGATGGACGATCATGCGCGGCGTCGCGTCGATCACCCACAGGTAGTCCTTGTTCGCCTCGCCGTAGCGCAGCGCGCGCAGATCGGCGGCGGCCAGCGCCTGGGCCCGCGCGCCATCCGCCTCGGCGCGCTGGTGGCGTTCGCACAGGCTGATCGCCGAGGCGACGATCGCGCGCAGGGTCTCGCGCTTGCGCTCCAGCAGGGCGGCCTCGGTGGCGGGCAGGATGAGACCCCAGATGCCGACGACGAAGAGGGCGATGGCGATCAGCGGTGGAGCGATCAGCCGCACCACGGCGCTGCGCTGGTGATAGGGGTGGATCGGCCGCATGACGGCATGGTAGCGTTGCGGGAAGTTGCGGCACGGGGGATGGCCGGGACCTGTCGGAATCCCCCACACAATCACCCCGTGAATCTGCCGATCCCCCACGAAACCCCTCGTAAACCATTGGCACGACTGACGCAGTACACATCAGCAGAAGCACCAACCAACCTCCCACCGGAGACCCAGCCATGAGCAAGATCATCATCCTCCTCGCCGCCACCGCCCTCCTGCTGCCCGCCGCCGAGCGGGCCGACGGCGCCAAGGGCAAGGGCCACCACCGCGGTGAGGTGCGCGAGAAGGTCCTCGCCAAGTTCGACGCTGACAAGGACGGCAAGCTGTCCGACACCGAGAAGGCCGCTGCCAAGGCCGCCTGCAAGGAGCGCTTCGCTGAGAAGAAGGCGCAGTTCGACGCCGATCAGGACGGCAAGCTGTCGGAGACCGAGCGCGCCGCCGCGCGCGCTGCGATCAGCGCCCGCATGCAGGAGAAGCACCCCGAGCTGTTCGCCAAGATCGACGCCAATGGCGACGGCACCCTGTCCAAGGAGGAGTGCCAGGCCGCGCGCAAGCAGCGCCACGAGCGCCATGGGGACAAGCGCGGCAACGCCGACTGATCGACTTTCCCGCCTGCGCACCTACCATCACATCCGGAGTCCCTGCCATGCGCCTCATTCTTTCCATGCTCGCCGTCTGCACCCTGCTGCCGGCCGCCGAAACCCCGAATGCCGCCCAGCCCGAACGCGGCGCCCTGCTGGCCAAACTCGACAGCGACGGCGACGGCCGCGTCTCCAAGGCCGAGTGGGTCGCCGGCCTCGAACGCCGCGAAGCCTGGCTGAAGGCCAACAAGCCCGAGGTCTATGCCAAGCTCGACCGCGACGGTGACGGCCAGGTCACGCTCAAGGATCGCCAGGCGCTGCACCAGCAGTGGCAGGCGCGCTTCGCCGAGCGTCATCCGGAGTTGAAGGACCGCCTCGACCGCAATGACGACGGCAAGGTCGGGGCCGGTGAGCGCCGCGTCGCCGATCGCCGCGAAGATGTGCGTGACCGCGCCGAAGACCGCGCCGACCGGCGCGAGGATGTGCGCGATGCCAAGCACGACGGCGGACTGCTCGACGAACTCGAAGATGCGATGGACCGGCGCGAGGATGTGCGCGACCGCGCCGAAGACCGCCGCGACCGCGCCCCCGGCAAGGTCGGCGGCCCGGGCCGCAAGTGAAACGGACGATGGCTGGAGGCTGAGGGCTGGACGCTGGAGGCCCGAAGGAGACTGGGGACAGGCGTTGTCTCGGTCAACCTTCGGCCGGCCTCCAGCTTCCAGCTTCCAGCCTCCAGCCTCCAGCCCCCCCAATCAGGAATCCTGCCATGCGCCTCATTCCCCTCCTCCTCACCACCGCCATGCTGGTCGCCGCTGACGGCGCTGCGCCACCCGAGCACGCCGGCCCGCCCGGCCAGCGCCCGCCCGGTCCGCCGCCGGAAGAAATCTTCAAGCGCGCCGATGCCGACAAGGACGGCAAGGTGACCCTGGCCGAGCTGACTGCCGCGGTTGAAGGCCATCAGGCGAAGATGAAGGACGAGATGTTCGCCAAGATGGACGCCAACGGCGACGGTCAGATCTCGAGGGCCGAGTTCGCCGCCTTCGAACCACCCGCGCCCCCGGGCGACGAGGGCAAGGGCCGCAAGAAGCGCGGCCCCGACCCGGCCGAGATGATGAAGCGCCTCGACAAGAACAACGACGGCGCGATCACCCAGGACGAACTGCCCAAGGGACGTGAGGGCAAGGGCGGCAAGGACGGCAAGCCGCCGCGCGAGGGCGGGGGCGACGATCTGCTCCCCGACCTTCCCAAGTAATCCTAGAGTCCTTGAGGGCAGCGACTTTGACCTGCCAAGTCAAAGTCGGCAAAGTCGCTGCCCTTGAGGACTCGGGGTGCGGGGGCGCAGCCCGCGACGCCCATAATCAGCCTCGGGCTGGGGTGGAGCCCCGCTAGATAGACTAATCCACACAGAGCACCAGAGGTACCAGAGGTCAAGACAAGGCTTTGAACGATTGCGTGAGTTCACTGCACCCTGCAACGCCTTTCCCCTCTGGTCACTCTGGTGCTCTGTGTGACCAATTCTTAGAATTCTTATGGCGTCGTTACCTGCGCCGCCGCCTGTTCCAGACGGCGGCGCTCGTCGTCCGGGCGGCGCCACCAGCCGAGCCGCCAGGCGTGGTGGATCTTCCAGCCCAGGCCACGCAGCACTTGGTCGACCAAGCGCTCGCGGTCGCGGCAGGTCGCGGCGGCCCCCCACGCCTGGTCATCGATACGCACGGCGACGGGACCCTGGCGCCAAGCCACGCCGCCATCGCCCACGGGTTCAGACTCCGGGCCGGCCAGGCGGGCCGCGACTCCGGTGAGACGGGCCTGGCCGGCGCTGCGCGTCGCGCCGTCGCGGGCGTAGGCGAGGAACTCGCGCAGCGCCAGCAGGCCCTTGGCCTGGGTGCGCGACGGGTCGATGTCCTCTGGCGACAGGTTGGTGAACACGCGCATGCGCCGTCGCGCGCGCGTGATCAGCACGTTGAGCCGGCGTTCGCCACCGTCGCTGTTGAGCGGCCCGAAGTTGAGCGCGACATGGCCCTCGGCGTCGCGGCCATAGCCGACCGAGATGAGGATCACATCGCGCTCGTCGCCCTGCACGTTCTCCAGGTTCTTGACGAAGAAGGGCTCGTGCGGGTGGGCGGCGAAGAAGGCCTCGCCAGCCTGGTCGGCGCGCCGTCGGGCCTCGATGGCATTGGTGATCGCCTGCATCTGCGCCTGCGAGAATGCCGCGACCCCGAGACTGAGCTGCGGCGTGGCCAGCGCATGCTGCATCACGGCCTCGGCGATCGCTGCAGCCTCGCCGGGATTGGAGCGGGTGCGGGCGCGGTCGTACACCGCTTCGGGCAGACGGGTCAGGGTCAGGCCATCGCCGTCCGGGCGTGGTGCCCCGGCCGGACTCGGGAAGGTGCGCAGCCGGCCCTCGTAGAAGCACTGGTTGCTCACTGCGATGAGCGAGGGATGGCGGCTGCGGTAGTGCCAGCGCAGCATGGTGGACGGGCAGCCGGCGCCGAGGCACAGGCCGAGCACGCTTTCCAGGTCGCTGGCGTAGCCGGCCTCTTCCCCCGTTTCGTCGGGGTCGCCGCCGATCAGGCGGTCGAAGAAGCTGGTCGGCGGCATCTGCTTGCTGTCGCCCACCACCACGAGTTGCCGGCCGCGCGCCAGGGCGCCGACCGCATCGACCGGGCGCACCTGGCTGGCCTCGTCGAAGACCACCAGATCGAAGGTCAGACCGCCCGGTTCGAGGTAGGCGGCGACCGACAGCGGACTCATCAGGAAGACCGGCTTGATCCGCTGCACCACGCCGCCGGCGTCGCGCAGCAGCTGACGCAGCGGCAGGTGCCGGGTCTTCTTCTCGCTCTCGCGGCGCACCAGCGCCGCCGGGCCGGTTTCGTTGCCGGGCGGCAGGTTGGCGCGATGACGGGCCGCGATGCGCGCGCGGTTGGCGGCCAGCACCGCGGCGTCGAGCTCGGCGAAGCGGCTGCGTGCGCGGTCGTGCGCGGCGGCGTCGAAGCGCGCCAGCTCGGGCCGCTCGCGCAGGGCGCGCGCCAGCAGCGCGGCGAGGCGCGCGGCGCGCATCGCCGGCTGCAGGCGGCTGCCGGCGGCGTCCCAGGTGCGCGCCAGCGCGACCACGGCGGGCAGCGCGGCGAGCGGCTCGGCGGCGCGGTTGACCGCGCAGACATCGTGCAGGCTGCCCGGCGCGGCGGCGCGGGCGGAGAAGCGCGCGGCGCAGGCCTCCCAGGTGCCGGTCTCGGTACCGGGTGCAGCCAAGGCGGCACGCAGCCGGCCGCTGGCGTCCTCCCAGGCGGCCAGGGCCGGCTGCGCCGTGGCGATGGCACCGGCATCCGCGGCGCGGATCGCTGGCCAGCCGCGCTTGCGGCCTTCTGCCCAGGCGGTGGCCCAGGCGCGCGCCTGCGCGAGTTCGCTCCACGCCGAGGCGGCACCGCGCCAGGCCGGGCCGAACAGCGCCAGCCCCAGGCCGTCGCGTTCGCGCAGCGCGGCGGCATGGCGGCGTGCGGCCAGCACGGCATCGCACAGCGCGACCTGCTCGGCGTGCGTCGTAGGTGCGCGGCCGGGCTGGCACAGGCCCTTGAGGCGCGCGTTGGCGGCGCGCCACGCTCCCGAGACCCAGCGGAACATGCCCTCGCCGAAGGCCGCGAGATCGGCGCGCGTCTGCACCAGATCCTGGTCCCAGGCGTCGGGAATCAGGGTCGCGGCGTGGCGCGCGCGCAGGCCCGCGCCGGCGTCGCCGTCGGCGAAGAGCCGGTCCAATTCGCCGGGGTTGGCGGTCCAGGCCGGTGATTCGGGATCGGCGACGGCGGCGGGTCTGGCCGCGACATGGCGCGCGGCGGCGAGCAGCGTCAGGGCTTCGGCGGGGCCGGCCGGTTCGGCGACGGCGAGGCGCTGCGCCAGTGCGCTGGCGGCGTGGCGGGCCGACGCCAGCGCGCCGGTGGCGGCTTCGCCCAGCGCGCGGATCCGCGCCTCGTCGTCGGGCAGCACCTGGACCAGGCGGGCCTCGCCCCACGGGTGCGCCGCCAACGGGCCGGTGCGCGCCAGGGCGGCCTGCAGTTCGCCCAGGGCGGCGTCGGCGGCGCTGATCGCAGCGGCGTCCTGGTCGGGGAAGGCGTCCTCGGGCAGCGCGGGCACGCCGTCCTGCGGCCCGCAGTCGGCCAGCGCATCGAGCGCACTGCCGGGCGACAGGCCGCTGGCGCCGATCGGGGCGGACAGCGCCGCCGCCAGTGTGTTCAGCTCGCCGCGCACCGTCGCGTAGCTGCGATCCAGCGCCTCGCCCGGCGCGGCAGGCGGCGGATCGGCGCGCAGGGTGCGGCCGATCTCGCCCAGCACCGCGCGCTTGGCCGCCTTGTCGCTGTGCAGTTCGAGGCACAGCGCGCCCAGGCCGACCGACTCCAGCCGGCGCTGCACCACGCCCAGCGCGGCCATCTTCTCGGCCACGAACAGCACGCTCTTGCCGGCCACCACCGCTTCGGCGATGAGGTTGCAGATGGTCTGCGACTTGCCGGTGCCGGGCGGGCCCTGGATCACCAGATCGGCGCCGGCCGCCACCGCCGCCAGGGCCTCGGCCTGCGAGCCGTCCGCCTCGACCACCTCGCCGACGCGCTCCGGCGGGCGCGTCGCATCGAGGTCGGCGGTGGCCGGCAGGGGGGCGAAGCCGCCGCCGAACAGCTTGGCGACCAGCGGCCGTTCGGCTGGGCCGGCACCCTGCGGCCAAGCGACGGGATCGAGGTCGCGCCACATCAGATAGCGTCCGAACGAGAACAGGTCGAGGGCGAGGCGCTCCTCGACCGCCCAGCCCGGCCGCGTCGCCACTGCCGCCGTCACCTGCGCGAACCAGGCGCGCAAGTCGAGGCCGTCGGGGGCCGGCAGCTCGGGCAGGATGATGCCGGTGTCGGCCTTCAGCTTCACCGCCAGGGTCAGGTTGCCGAGCGGTTCGGCGTCGGCCGCGGTCAGGGTGAACTGCGCGTCGGCGCGCGTGCGCGCCAGGCGCACCGGTGCCAGGCACAGCGGCGCGCTTCGCCACGGCGCATCGCCCACCGCGTCGGGCTCGCGCCAGCGCAGGTAGCCCAGCGCCAGGTACAGCACGTTGACACCTTGTTCTTCCTCGACGAAGCGGGCGTCGCGCGTGGTCGCCAGCAGGCGGGCCTGCAGGCGCTCGGGCAGGTGGATGGTCTGCAGCTTCTTGTCGCGGTGCTTGGCTTCGGGCTCGCCGCTGGTGGCGGGCGGTATCGCGACCTCGCCATCATCGCCCGCTCCCGCATCCTTGCCGGCCAGGAAGGTGAACGACGCCTCGTCGTCCCACAGCAGGCGATAGACCTCGTGCGGCAGTTCGTCGGCGATCTGCACCCCGCGCGCCTTGGACGGCCGGTGGTTGAGCAACTGGTTGCGCAGCGACAGGTCGAGCAGGTCGCGGCGGGCGGCTTCCAGGCGCTGGGCGGCGGTCGTCATGCCGCGCATGGTGGGGCTCTGGGCGGGGAATCCACGGCGCAATGGCGCTGCGAGGTCGCTGGGTGGGGAGGATGTGCCGCCATTCCTGGTGAACGGCCGGGCCGGCGTTGCCGCCAGAATCGAGGCATCTACAGTGGGGCATGGAGCCGCTTCGCCCATGCGTCTGAACCTCTCGATCGCCCTGGGGGTCGGCTTGGTGTGTGTCGGGATCACCGGCCTGATGCAGCGCCTCGCCTGGGAGAAGCAGCGCGAGCGCATGGCGTCAACGCATATCGCAGCGGTTAGCGCGGCGGTATCGCGGCTCGAGAGGGCCCTGGTGCTGCCGGTGTGGAATCTCGACGTCGCGCAGGTTCGGCAACTGGTCGAGGCCGAACTGACGACCGGTTCGCACCTGCGCGAAGTGTGGATAGAAATGAGCGCCAACGAGCAGTTGCGCGCAGTCTCCAAGGAAGGCCTAGTCAACTGGAGCACCGCCGTCGCGCCTTCTCGTGGAATGGTGGCCCGGCCGATTGCGGCACCGCATGTCGACCGTCAACCGGCCGGCGGCTTTGCTGTGCTCGATGATGACGCTCCGCTGCGCCGCGAGTTCGAGGCGCGCCGCAACGACGCCATCCTGCTCAGTGCTCTGACCGGACTCGCCGCCGCCCTCGCCGCCGGGTTGCTCAGTGCACGACTGGTCAACCGTCGTACGGCCTCGTTGGCCAACAGCTTGGCCGCCGCCCCCGAGGCCCCACCGGCAGAGCCTTCGGCCGACCGTCTCGACAACATCGCCGGGGCGGCGGAGGTGGTTCTTGCGCGCCTGACCGGTATCCTTGGAGCCTTTGAGGATGGCATCATCACGGCCGGCCCGGATGATCTTGTGCAACGCGTCAACCCCGCGGCGGCAGCCTTGCTGGCCAGCCCTGCGCCGGGCCAGCCCCTGCGCCAGGTGCTGGCCGCCCTGACCGGGGCGCAGCCCGAGGTCTGGGAGCCAGGACTGGCTGCCGGAGGCTACGAATGGACACGCGCCGGACGCGTGCTGCTGGCCACCCGCCATCCCCTAGCCGGCCCTGGCTCGGGCACGCTGGTGCTGGTGCGCGACCTCACCGCCCTGCGCGTGGCAGGCACCGCCCTCGCGACGCAGCGCGCCCAGCTGCAAAGCATCATCGACCATGCGCCGGCGATGATCTTCGCCAAGGATCTGGCAGGGCGCATATTGTTCGTCAACCGCTACTACGAGACGGTGATGGGGACCCCCGCGGCAGCGGTTGCCGGCGCCACCGGCGACCGGCTGTTCCCCCCCGAGCTGGCCGCGAGCTATGCTCTCAACGACCAGAACGTCATCGCGAGCGGAATGCCGTTGGAGTTTGATGAGGAGGTCGAGACGAACCAGGGGCGTCGGACCTACCAGTCCGTGAAGTTTCCACTTCGTGACCCTGAAGGGAGGGTGTGGGCGGTATGCGGCATCGCCCTTGATGTCACGGCCGCACGCTCCGCCGAGCGCGAGCGGCAGGCGATGGCCGAGCGGTTGCGTCATGCCGAGAAGCTGCAGGTCGTCGGCCAGCTGGCGGGGGGGGTGGCTCATGATTTCAACAATCACTTGGCCGCCATCCAGGGCTTCGCCGAGCTGCTCGCGACCAGGATCGAGGATGAGCGCCAGCGCCGCTGGTGTGCCAACATCACCACTTCGACACGGCGGGCCAGCGAGCTGACCCGCAGCCTGCTGCGCTTTGCCCGCCGCGGCGAGACTAGTCAGGCCCCGCTGTCTGTCGCCACGCTGCTGACCGAGACGGCCAACCTCGCGGAGCGTCTGGTGGGCCAACGCGTCCGCTTGGTGGTCGATACCGGGCCACCGGGGCTCGTCGTGCCGGGAGACGTGGCGATGCTGCAGAACGCCTTGCTCAATCTCCTGATCAATGGTCGTGATGCGATGCCGGCCGGCGGGCAGCTGAACCTGTCGGCCACCGTCGAGCACATCGACGCGGCGCGGGCGGCGGGCCTGCGTGACCCGCTCTCCCCGGGTGCATATGTGGCGATCCGCGTCGCTGATACCGGAACAGGCATGTCCGTGGGCGTAAGCGAACGGATCTTCGAGCCGTTCTTCACCACCAAGGGGCCTGGCTCCGGGACCGGCCTCGGACTGGCCTCGGTGCGTGGCACGGTGATCGATCATCGAGGCACGATCGAGGTGGAGACGGCACCAGGCAGAGGCAGCACCTTCATCATCCTGCTGCCGCAATCGGCGGAGGTTGCGCGAAACTCGTCAGCCCAGCTGCCGGCCGTGCGCGCCGCGGCCCGCCTTGCTGGGCTCAGCATCCTGGTGATCGACGACGAGGCGCCGTTGCGCGAGTTGCTGGCCACCGCCCTGGCCGCCCAGGGAGCAGAGGTCCGGACGGCAGGCGATGGTCGGGAAGGCATCCAGCAGTTCGCGGCCAAGCCGTGCGACTGGGTGCTGCTGGACATGCGCATGCCGGGGATGGATGGCGGCGCTGTATTCGCTGAAGTGCGGCGGTTGTCCCCAGGCCAGCGGGTTGTCGTCATCAGCGGCTATGCCGAGGAGTCGGCCCTTGCCGCCGTCATGGAAGCCGGAGCCACCGCACATCTCGCCAAGCCATTCGCCGTCGAGTGCCTGGTCGATCTGCTTGCCGCGCCTCAGGGATCGCCGGCGAGGGCATAGCGTCGCCACAGGGCGGCGTAGGCCGGCGTGCGTTTGAAGGCGGCGAGGCGATCTGAAAAGGCGGCGACCCACTCAGCCGGAGCACGGTCATGACGGAACGCGATGTGGAACACCGACAGCTTGACGGGTACGCCATGCAGCGGCCGCACCGTGGCGCCAAGCCCGGCCGCAGCGGCGGTGCGCGTGCCGACCTGCAGGGTTGATACCACGTTGGTCTGCTCGTCGGCGACTTCTTCGACCACGGCGACGGCACGCAATCGGGCCACGAAGTCCTCGCCGTAATTATAGCCGGTCACGAGGCCGACGCCGTGGCCGGCAAGGTCTTCGGGGGTGGTGTAGGCGATGCGATCGGCATCTTCGTTGCGTATCCATACCAGCCAGGGGTCGGCGAGCAGTGGCTCATCGGCAAAGCGGAGGTAGCGCTCGCGTTCGGGGCTGCGGGTGATTCCGAACAAGCCATCGACCCCGCCCTCTTCGGCCATGCGCAGCAGGCGGTTCCATGGCGTCAGTCGCAGGGGCTCGTGGGGCTGGCCAAGTTCGGCGAGAACCGTCTGTACCGTATCGACCCATAGACCGCCGAGGCGCCCTCCTACGGCAGTCTCGGCGGGCAGCATCTCAATGTAGGGCGGGGTGGGATCGCAGCCCAGCCTGAGGATCGGCAGTGCTTCGCTGGCAGGCAAGGCGCGCAGTAGGCAGAGCAGCAGGAGCAGGCGTGGCATCCCTCCCACTATGGACAGGGGCAGGCCGCTGTGAAGCGGGCTGTTCGGCTGTTGCCGCAGGAGTCCCCCCGCCACCCCGCTAGAGTCCTTGGCCAAGACGAAGGCATGACCGGGATAGCCCCGGTCGAGTGCAGCGCAGGATCATCGGCGTTGTATTCGTCCGACACACCGACATGGCAGAATCAAGCCGGAAACGATCCTTCCCCGGAGGTAAGCAAGTCCTTGATTGGGGATCGAGTGGAAAAGGAACGCAGGGCGTCAACGAAGGTCATGGCGTAGGACGCCTGGATGTAGATCCAGTCGGGAGGATTCTGCTCTGGTCGAAAAAGGGCGATCTGAACCCGGTAGGCTCCCAGCATCTGCTCGGGTGCTTCACGCAACACCAAGTAGGCAACCCGGGGGTCTTTCTCGTTGTGGATCTTCAAGGACGCCAACCACGAAGCCGGGAGGCTTGCAGGAGTTACAGGACTCTGCGCCTCAGATAAAGTATTGGTGGCCATGATTAATGCGCTGGCGATCAACGCCGGCTTTGCCGATTCGGGTCTGCAGGACGGGTCCAGCGATCAAGTATGGCTCGCAGGTCAGCGATTCGCGCCGGCTTGCTGAGGTGGGCGTCCATGCCGGCGGCCAGGCAGCGGTCGCTGTCCTCGGAGGCGGCGTTGGCGGTCATTGCCACGATCGGCACATGTCGACCGGAGCGATTTTCTGCGGCGCGGATCGCGGCGGTCGCCTCGTAGCCGTCCATCACCGGCATCTGGCAATCCATGAAAATCAGGTCGAAGGATGCCGTG
>JAIFND010000136.1 GCA_020047915.1 bacterium
TAGGCCCAGCTCTGGTGCAGCAGGATGCGCGCCTGCGGATCCGCTCGGCGCAGCACCTCGACCAGACGTCCGGCGTAGGGCTGGTAGGAGGCGGCATCATGGCATTGCAGGCTGTACTGCTGGATGGTGATGACGTCCCAGGAATCCCTGGCCAGGGCCTGATCGAGGGTCAGGCCGTTGTTGTAGCGGGCCTTCGGGTCGGAGGGATCGCGTCGGGCCGCCTCATGGCGCTGCCAGTGCTGCTCCAGTCGGCCACCGGGCATGGCGCAGTGCAGCACGACCAGTTCGCGACCTGCAGCAACTGCAATGGCCGGTAGTTGGTCGAGGACGTTGCGTGAGAAGCTGTTGCCGATCGCGAGCAGACGTACGCGCTGAGCAGACGCCTCGGCGGCCGAGATCGCCGTCATCGCCAAAGTCACCACCAGCGCGCGCCTGACGTTCGATCGCCAGCCGCATCCAGGCGCCTGATCAGTCATGGCGTGGTGACCGACACGCGTGCTACCGCCAGGCTGGCGGCCGGCAGTTCTCCGGCCATCTGGACGCCCTCAAGGCGTAGTTTCCACGCTGTCGGGGCGATCTGCTGGCTGACGATGTTGTGCGTGGACGCTGCGCCGGTCAGCACCTGACCCTGCACCGCGCCAGTGACGGCGACAGGCAGGGCGATGCGCACCGCCTGGGCCGTGCTGGTCGAGCGGTTAAGCAGCGCCACGCGGATCTCCTTGCCCTCCTGCCAAGCCCAGCACGAGACCAGCGGCACACCCGGCACGGCGGCGAAGCGCTCCTCCTTGGTCTTGTTGTTCTGGGCCGGACGCTTCAGCACCACCTCAGGCAGATCGACGGTCGGAACGCCCTGGGACTGCACCTGCAGCTGCCGGGGGGCGATCGCGCTGTTGGCCAGGACGATGGCCTGCCAGGCGGCATGCGGACGATCCCAGGTGGCGTGCGAGGACCAGAAAGGTCCGGTGCGGAAGAGGAAGAAGTTCTGCGGTCCCGCGCCGTGCTCCAGGCCGCCCAGGAACATGTCGATGGTGGTCAGGGCCCGGGCCAGCGACTTGCCATCGCTTTCGACCTGTGGGTCGCTGCCCTTGCCCGGTTCCGGCAGGGGGTAGCCGGGGCCGGCCTCGTAGAGCGCGAAGGAACCGGGCTTGCCCAGCCGCTTGGCCCGCTCGGCTGTCTGGGCCGCTGCCGTCGCGGTACGTTCCTGGCGGTAGGCGCGCTGGTAGAACATCACCATGTCCTGCCAGCGGTCGCCGGCCGCCGCATCGTCGAGGCCGGCGCCCACCCCGTCCCAGCCGCCGATGTAAGAGGCATAGCTGGTCAGGCGCGCGCTGGGCGCCCGCTCCGCGGCCTTGGGCCCGAAGCCGTCGGCCGTGACCTTGGTGGCCCAGCCGCCGATCACCGGCACGAAAAGCCCGCGCGCCGCGCCAGCGGCGTCGAGGAAGGCTGCGAAAGACAGTTCTGCGTATTCGCCATAGGCTTCAGGCTGGCCGACGAAGGACTGCACCGCGAAGAGCCGGTTCCAGGTCTCGTTGCCGCAATCGAGGTAGATGTGCGGGAACTGGGTGCTCCACGGCTCCTTGCGACCGCGCGCCGCGCGCAGGCGGCCCATCGGCGTCGCCGCATCACCGCACAGGTATTCGGCCAATTGCCGCCACTCGCCGGGGGTGGCAAAGGTCGGCACGATGATCCACGGCTCGGCACCGACCTGGCGGCACAGCTCCAGCATCTGGTGCAGATCGCCGGCCGACGGCTTGCCGCTGGTGTCGTCCAGCAGCAACGGCCGCTCGCAGGGCGGCTTCAGCGACTCGGCGATGGGCAGGGCCGGACCAGTGTTCTCCTGCAGGGCCCAGATGCGGATCGTGCCCGGCCTGGCATCGGCCAACTCCTTGACCACCTGGGGATAGAAGGCGAAGGGAGCAAGGCCGTCCTCGCTGACCAGCGGGTTGTCGATCCACAGGGTGCCGGCCTCGGCGGCGACGATCTCGAGCCGTTCGATCTTCTCTTGCGGTGCAGCCCCGGTGAAGCGCAGGGTGTGGGCCTGCCAGTCCCGGCCGACGGCGACCGTGGTCTTGCCCATGCTGCCGGCGCGCAGCTCGACCGAACCGGTGGCCATGCCCTCCTGGCGCAGCCACACCGTGAAGCTGTAGGCCTTGCCCGCGTTGAAACGGCGTCCGTTCGGCCAGTTGCTGCCGTGCAGGTTGCCACCGATCGACAGCCCCGACGTGGCGGCGACGCGCAGCGAGGCGCGTCCACCGCCGGGCGGCACGGTGTTGCGGTCGAGGACCAGATCGGCGGTCTGGCCCTTGGGTGGGGCCCAGCCATCGATCATCCGCGACAGGGCCTCGGCGTCCGCCATCAGCCGATAGCTGCCGGCGGCGATGTCGTCGAACTCCTTCTGCACCATGTATTGGTCGCCGGCCCGGATCGCCGGCCCATCGCCGTCCAGTTCGAAGGCGTTGCGCGAGCCTTGCGGACCACCGAAGGAGCGGCGCACCGTGCCGGAGCGCAGTACGCGGGCAGCGCCGTTCTCGTGGCGATAGATGGTGATGCTGGCGCCATCGAGGAACCCATCGCGGTAGCGGTCGTAACCCCCGGCCCCGCCGTCCTTGCCCTTGACGGCGGCGTGGACCAGCTCGTTGGCCGAGCCGCCGGTGGCAATGCCGCGGAAGCGCAGCGCTAGCGGTTCGATGTTGGGCGTGGGACTCCACTGGTTGGTCATCGGGTGGACCTGCGACCACGCCCGGGGGACATCGACCTCGAGATTGGTGCCAATGCGCAGCGCATCCTCGCGCAGCGTGCTTCCGACGGTGAACACGGCATCGGCCGCCGGCAGGACCACGACAAGGGCGAGCAGGAGGGCGGATCGCTGGAACATGGCGCGGGTCTCCTGGCGAGGTGGTCAGCGGGTCGCCATACGCCGATCATCGTCGCCGGCAGGGGCATCACACCTAGGTCTTGTGCAATCAGTTGCATGCCAGGCCAGCCGTCCAGTCTGGGAACATGCCTGCGACCCTGACGCAGATCGATCTTGCCGCCCGGCTGGGCCTCAGCCGGGCGACGGTCAGCCGCGCCCTGCGCGGCTCGCCGCTGCTGCCGGCGTCCACGCGCGAGCGGGTGCGGCGCCTGGCCGACGAACTGGGCTATCGTCCGGATCCCGTGCTGGCAGCGCTCTCCTGGCGCCGGCATCGCAGTCGCCGGGGCAGGCGCGATCCGGCCTGGGCGCTGCTGCATGATGGCCAACTGAACCTCGGCGAGCAGGCCCGGCTGTCCGCTGCCGCCGAGGCGCAGGGCTTCCGCCTGGTGCCTGTCCGCCTGGCCACGGCGGAAGCCGGACCGGTGGAACGTCAGCTTGCCGCCCTTGGTGCCGTCGGCGTGCTGGTGACCCCCCTGCGCGACACCAGTCTGGTCCGCCGCTTCCCCTGGCAGGAACTGGCCTGGCAGCAACGCAGCTGGCTGTCGGTCGGATTGGCCAGCTGGACGGCGCCACTCCATGCCGTGCGCAGCGATGCCGTCGCGGGCATGGCCCTGGCCTTGGAGAAGATGCATGCGCGCGGCCTGAGGCGCATCCTGATCGTCCGCCAGGATCCGCGCCTCAGCCTGCTGAACGAGCTGCAGGGCGCCGGCATCGCCCTGGCCCGCAGCCGGCTACGCGGCCTGCGTCTCCTCGATCTGCCGCTGGGCAAGACGGAGCCGCTGCCGTCTGCAGGCGTGGACTTCAGGCCCCAGGCCGTCCTCACCGGCTTTCCCGCCCTGCGCCATCGCCTTCCGGCCGAACTCGCCGTGCTACCCTGGGCGACCCTCGCCGTGCAGGGCCTGCGCCATCCCGGGGCCGCCGGCATCAGCTACGATCTGCAGCTGCGGGCCCAGGCCGCCGCCGACTGGCTGGCTCAACTGGTGCGCCGAGGTGAACACGGTCTTCCCGAGCAGCCCTGCACGCTGCAGATCCCGGCCAGGTGGGTCGAGGGGCGCAGCCTCGCATCCTAGAGTCCTTGAGGGCAGCGACTTTGACCTGCCAAGTCAAAGTCGGTAAAGTCGCCCGCCCTTGAGGACTCGGGGGTGCGGGGGCGCAGCCCCTGCAGCAACAGCCAACTAGCGGGGTCACGCCCATAATCAGCCTCGGGCTGGGGTGGAGCCCCGCTAGCGGGACTCCGGTCGTTTATGGGCCTCGTCCAAGCCCGGCTTTGATGCCGTGACTCGTCTGATCTCAGCGTGTGCGCGCCACGGCGAAGTCGTTGCCGAGGTTCTCGACCCGCGCCGTCGGACGCTGTTCGCCGCCGGTGAGGCGCACGACCTCGGACACGACATGGCGGTGCAATTCGCTGACCCGCACCTGGCCGTCGCCATCGCCATCGGCCGCGCCGGCGAGGCCGGCGAGCAGGGCGTAGGTGAAGACGCCGTTGCGCCAGGCATCCGACTCGAACGCGAACTCGGCCCCCGAGGACGAGGTCAGCACGCTGGCGCCGACCCCGCGGCGCAGGTCGAGGAAGTCGATCGCCGGCGGGCCCGAACCGGCGAGGCGGCGGAAGCCGCGCGCGGTCACCGCGCCACCGCCGACCGGACGCGCCGGCGCGGCGCCGAGACCGTCGCGGTCGAGCTCGCCGGAATGGCAGGTGTCGATGAGCAGCAGACGATCGCGCGCCGGGATCCCGTCGAGCAGCTCCTCCAGCTCGGCAAAGGGGATGCCACGAGCTTCCGGCGCGGCGAAATCCATGTCGGCCGGGGCGAACCAGTAATCGTAGCGGGCATCGAGCACGCCATGGCCGGCGACGAAGAGGATGGCGCGGTCCTGCACCGCGGTCGCCGCCAGGGCGCTGCGTGCCGCGCGCAGCGCGGCACGGGTCGCGGAGGCGTCGGTCAGCACCGTGGCGTTGATCCGGGCACCGGGCGCCGCGCCCAGTCGGGCGGCGAGATCGCGCGCGTCCTTGGCGGCGTACTGCAGCCGCCAGCGCTCGTCGGCATAGGCCCCGACGCCGAAAGCGATCAGGTGGGTGGTCGCCGGAGGTGGGTGGTCGCCGGACGCGGGGCGGCGGTGCAGACCACCACCGCCACACGACGCAGGCTTTCCCGGCCTTCCGCATCCTCGACCGCGACGCGCAAGCGGTTGGGGCCGGGACGCAGCGGCACCGTGATCGCGTCCTCCCAGCGTGCCGGGGCGCCGGCCAGCGGCAGACCGTCGCGCCCATGCAGCGGCACCCCATCGACCTCGACGCGCAGCGCGCGCAGCCCGGCCCCGCGTCCCTGGGCGGCCAGACGCAGGGTCAGGCTGTCCGCAGCCGTCGTGGCCGGCGGCCCACCGTCGGCGAACGAAAGCTGCG
>JAIFND010000175.1 GCA_020047915.1 bacterium
TCCAACAAGGGGCCACTGATCTTGGCGCGATAGCGATGCACCTCGTCTGAGCCGCAGGTGCAGCGACGGGTCGGGTGGCCGAGATAGCCGCACGGGCAGGGGTTCATCGCCGCCACGAGGCAGCAGCGGGCCGGGAAACGCAGACGGCCGGCGGCGCGCACGATGGTCAGGAAGCCATCCTCCAGCGGTTGGCGCAGCGATTCCAGCACGGTGCGCGGATATTCCGGCAATTCATCGAGAAAAAGCACGCCGTTGTGACCAAGTGAAACTTCGCCCGGACGCGGCGGACTACCCCCTCCGACCAGTCCCGGCCCGGAAATCCCGTGATGCGGAGCTCTGAATGGTCGCCGCGCCACCAGGCCGCTGCCCAGCGGCAGCAGGCCGGCGATCGAATGCACCCGCGTCACCTCCAGCGCCTCGTCGGGGGTCAACGCCGGCAGGATGCCGGGCAGCCGCCGCGCCAGCATGGTCTTGCCGCTGCCGGGATTGCCGATCATCAGAAGATTATGAAATCCACTGGCGGCGATGAGCAGGGCACGCTTGGCCTGCACCTGGCCGCGCACATCGGACAGGCACGATTCCTCGACATCCACGGCGGGCGGTGCAGGCGGCAGATCGGGCACGGTGCCGGCGCGCAGCCAATCGCAGCAGGCGCGCAGGGTGGGCGGGGCGATCACGGTCAACCCGCCGACCGCCCCTGCCTCGTGAGCGTTGGCCGGCGCCACAACGACATGCCGGAAGCCGGCGGCGCGCGCCGCCGCCGCCGCCGCGACCACGCCACGCACCGGCCGCAGCGCTCCATCGAGGGCCAGCTCGGCGAGGAACAAGGTGTCCTGCGGCACGTCGCCCAGGCCGTTGTCGCCGATCGTGCTCAGAAAGCCGATCGCACAGGCCAGGTCGAAGGCCGGACCCTCTTTGCGCCGGTCAGCTGGGGCGAGGTTCACGGTCAGGAAGTCGCCGGGGCGGTGATGCAGGCCGCTGGCGAAGATCGCGGTGGTCACCCGTTCAACGCTTTCGCGCACCGCCGCATCGGGCAGACCGACCACGGTGATGCGACCCTTGTCGTTTTTGGGGGTCGAGCGTGCCACTTCGACGGTGACGAGGTAGCCATCCACCCCCTCGGTGGCGGCGGCATGGACGCGGACCAGACGCATCCCGGGACGCTGCCGCAGCGGGCTGCAACCGCAAGTGCATCGACGTTGCGCTGTGCAAGCGTGGGTGGATCATGCCCATGTGGCCCAGGATCCCCGAGTGACCCCGACCGGCGATGTCCGCGCCCTTGTGCGCGAGATGCTCGGTGGACCCGTAGCTCCACCGACCGGCGGCACCAAGGGTCTCGACTGGATGGATGCCGCCGAGCCCGAGGCGCCAGGCAACACCAGCGGTTGGGCCAGACCCGGGGCAAAGCCGAAGGGTGACACCGATGAGGTGCACCAGGCGCGTAACATCCAGTTGCAGCTGCTGCCGACCCCGCCACGCCTGCCCGGCCTGGCCTGTGCTGCTCGTTTCGAGCCGCACCACGAGGTCAGCGGCGACTTCTACGATTTCATCCTGCTGCCTGGCGGCTGCCTCGGCGTGGTCCAGGGCGACGTCAGCGGCCACGGCGTCGCCGCCGGCATGGTCATGGCGATGGCCAAGCAGACGGTGCGCATGCTCGCCAGCACTGGCGCCTCGCCGGCCAAGGTGCTGATCGAGGCCAACCGCTGGCTTTACGGTGGCATGGCCGGCAAATTCGTCAGTTGCACCTACCTGATCATCGACCCATCCCGGCGCGAACTGCGCCTGGCTCGCGCCGGGCATACCCCGCTGATCATCGCCAACGCCGCGACCGGGGCCTGCGACACCCTGACCCCCAAGGGCATCGCGATCGGCATCCGCGCGCCCGACGCTTTCGCCACCGGCACCGAGGAGGTGCGGCGCGACCTGCACCCCGCCGACCTGCTGCTGTTGGCGACCGATGGCATCCTCGAGGCGCAGGATCGTCTCGGCGAGGAGTTCGGCATCGAGCGCTGCGCGCATGTCGTGCATCAGCACGCGCCGGCCGGCGCCGAGGCGGTGGTCAACCGCGTGCTCGATGCGGCGCGCAACTTCCAGGGGTCGGCCAAGCTCGACGATGATGCGATGGCCGTCGCCATCGCGCTGGGCTGAACATGGACGTCAGCGTGGTCGGAGCCGGCGGCGTGGTCGGACGGCAGATCGCCATCGCCCTGGCCGGGGCGCGCATCCTGCCCCCGACCAGCCGCCTGCAGCTGGTCGGCCGCAGCGACGGCCCCAGCTCCGCGCTGCTGCCCGGACTGGCCGCCGATCTCGCCGACGCGCACGCCGAGGAATTGCCGCACCTCGACCTCGCCTTCCAGTCCGAGGACATCCTCGGCGACGTCATCGTCATCGCCGCTGGCGAGACGGTCGCGCCAGGCAGCCGGGCGCGCGAACGCGCTGACCTGGCCGCCGCCAACGAGTCCGTGATCGACAACATCGCCCGCGCCATCGCCAGGAACGGCCACGGCGAGGAACTGGTGCTGGTGCTGACCAACCCGGTCGAGGCGGCGGTCGGCTGGTGCTGCCGGCACCTCGATCCGCGCCGCGTGATCGGCCTCGGCGCCTACCTCGACACCATGCGCTTCCGCCAGGAGATCGCCCTCGACCTGGGTGTGCGCCGCCAGCGCGTGCAGGGCCTGGTGCTGGGCGAGCACGGCCCGCGCATGGTGCCGTGCTGGAGCACCGTGTCAGTGCACGGCTTCGCCGGCGAGCACGGCCGGCAGCGCCTGGCGGCCCTGGCGGCGGCTGGCGATCCCTCCGTGGCCGAGGCCGCCGCGCTGGTGCGCTCGACCCTCGAGCGCGATGGAGCGGCGGCAGCGTTCCGCCTGATCGACGCCTGGGGGCCGGCGCTGCGCACCGTGATCCGGCCGATGGCGACCCAGCTCTCCGGGGCGCGCACCCCGGTCGGCACCGCCGAAAGCGTCGTGCGGCTGCTGCGCACGCTGCTCGACGGCGGCCGGGTCATGGCGGCAGCGCAGGTGCAGGTCGCCGGCGAGTTCCTCGGTCTGCGCGGCGTGGTCGGGGCGCCGGTGGTACTGTCGCTGGCCGGCCTCGACCGGATCATGGACTGGGAGCTGTCCGCCACCGAGCGCGCCGCCGTCACCGCCGGCCTGTGGGACGGACGATGAGCCGCTGGCGCTGCCGCATCGCCGTCGCCACGACCAGCGCCCGGCGTTCGGGCGTGCTGTCGCGCATCGTCGGCTACTTCAGCGATCGCGGCATCAGCCTGCACGAGGTGCACGCCCACCATCCCGACAACGGGCCGGCGATCGAACTGGTCTTCGACGCCGAACCCGACCTCGCCCAGCACCTGGTGCGCCGGCTGCTCCGCCAAGCCGATGTGCAGACCGTGGACCTGCTGCCCCTCGCCTGACCCTACATTGCTCCTTTGGGTTCGACGTTCGGTGTTCGACGTTCGGTGTTCCGCAGAGGACATCCATGATTCCGGCATCTGTATCATGTCAGCCAGAGGTTGAACCCGACTGTTCATGTAACTTCTCTGTCTAAAACGCCGAACGCCGAACGCCGAACGCCGAACACCGAACGGAGGAATCAAGGCTGACCTTGCCGAACCATCCTGAATCCTAGCCTGCGCCCCAGGAGCCAGCCATGCCAGATCCGTTCAAGGCCTACGACATCCGCGGTCTCTACCCGCAGGAGCTGAACGAGTCCCTCGCCTACCAGACCGCCAACGCCACCGCCCAGGTCCTCGGCCTGGCCGGCAAGCGATTCGTGGTCGGGCGCGACATGCGTGTGTCCGGCCCGATGCTCAAGGTCGCGGTGGTGAAGGGCCTGGTCGATGCCGGCGTCCATGTCGTCGATGTCGGCATGGTTTCGACCCCGGCCGTCACCTTCAGCATGCACCACCTGGAGACCGAGGGCGGCATCCAGGTCACCGCCTCGCACAACCCGGCTGCCTACGGCGGCATCAAGATCACCGGCCCCGGCTTCAAGCCGATCGGCGGCGGCAGCGGCATGGAGGAGATCGAGGCGATCGCCCGCGCGTGCAAGATCGTCAAGAAGCCGGGCGGCAGCGTCACCGAGGTGGTGACCCTCGACGCCTACGCCACCTTCCTGGCCAAGCTGTGGGCGCCCAAGCGCAAGCTGAAGATCGTCATCGACGGCGGCAACGGCATCATCGGTACGTTGTTCCAGCACCTCCTGCCCAAGCTCGGCAACATCGAGGTGGTGGCGCTGAACTTCGATCCGGACGGCCGCTTCCCGGTGCACGAGGCCAACCCGCTGAAGCTGGAGAACCTCAAGGACCTGCAGGCGCGGGTGAAGGCCGAGAATGCCGACTTCGGCGCCGCCTTCGACGGCGACGGCGACCGCTGCGCGCTGGTCGATGAGACCGGCGAGTTCATCTCCTGCGACCTGACCACGGCGCTGCTCGCCAAATACTTCCTCGCCAAGGAGCCGGGCGCCACCGTCGCCTACGACCTGCGCTCGTCCAAGGTCGTGGCCGAGTACGTGCAGTCGCTCGGCGGCAAGGCGGTCGAAACGCGCGTCGGCCACAGCTTCATCAAGCAGACCCTCAAGCACGAGCACGCGGTGTTCGCCGGCGAACTGTCCGGGCACTACTACTTCCGCGACTTCTGGAACGCCGACAGCGGCCTCTACGCCTTCATCCTGCTCGCCAACATCGCCAGCGAGACGCCGAAGCTGTCGAGCTTGGTCAAGCCGCTGCTCAAGTACTTCCACACCGGCGAGATCAACTTCAAGGTCGCCGATGCGGCGACGGTCTTCGCCCGCGCCAAGGCCCTGCCCGGCGGCAAGGTCCAGGAGTTGGACGGCGTGACCGTGCGCTTCGCCGACTGGTGGTTCAACCTGCGCGCCAGCAACACCGAGCCGGTCGTGCGCCTCAACCTCGAAGCCGACAGCGCCGCGCTGCGCGACGCCAAGCTGGCCGAGATCAAGAAGCTGATCGCCGGCTGATGGCCTCGTGGGACCGTCCGGCGCTGGCCCGCCTCACCGGCGGCCGCGCCGCCGCCATCCTGGTTGACCCGTCATCCGTGGTCGTCGTCGCCGGCCAGCAGCCGGCGGCTGGCGGCGGTCCCCTCTATACCCTGGTCAAGACGGCCCAAGCCGTCGCCTACGCCCGACGGCTGACCGCCACCGGGCAGCCAGCCGTGCCATGGTTCTGGTGCGCCTCTGAAGACCACGACCTGGGCGAGGCCAACCACGCCGACCTGCTGCGCCGCGATGGTTCGATCCATCGCGTGGTCTGCGACCTCGGGCCGGGGCGCGCCGCGCTGCGCTGGCGCCCCGCCTTGGCGTGGTGGGACAAGGTGGTCGCCGGCTGCCGTGCCAGCGCCTCTGGCAACCTGGGCGCGGACTGGCTGCTGCAGCGCCGCCCGGCGGACGGCGAAGGCATGGGGGCTTGGCTGTGCCGCGTCCTGACCGACCTGTTCCCTGGCGATCCTCTGGTGAGCTGCGAAGCGCATCGACTGCGCCCACTGTGGGCCGAGATGCTACCCGACCTGCGCGCGCGC
Source organism: bacterium (assembly GCA_020047915.1). GTDB lineage: Bacteria > Planctomycetota > UBA11346 > UBA11346 > UBA11346 > UBA11346. The sequence continues at coordinate 5,532 of JAIFND010000175.1, forward strand.
TGGCCGCGCGCCGCGCTGGCCGAGCTGCAGACGCAGATCGGCCAGGACCACTTCGGCCCCCTGCCCGAGCCGCCGCTGTTCCGCGACACGCCCACCGGTCGCCTGCCTCTCGACGATCCGGCCGGCGTCCCCGTCGAAGAGGTCAGCCCCGGCGCCGCGCTGCGCCCGATCCTGCAGCAGCTCGCTCTGCCCTGCACGCACGCAATCCTCGGCCCCGGCGAGCGCGCCTACCATGCCGCAATCATGCCGGTGTACGCCGCCCTCGGTGCCACCCCGCCGCGCTTCGTGACGCGCACCAGCGTCACCCTGGAACCGGCGTGGATCCGCCGCGCCGCTGAACGCCTGCACCTCGATGTCCGCGCCCTGGCGGCTGGTGGACCGCTGCCAGTGGCCACGACGATGCCGCAGCCGCAGCTGGCGGAATTGGACCAGGCGATCAGCGCCCTGGGCGACGGCGGCGATCGTCGTATCGCCGCTGCTCAGACCCGGCTGCGGCACGAGGCGGCACGGTTACGGGCGTCGTTGGAGCGCGGGGAACGGGTGGCGAACGGGCTTCCGGCGGCCGGTTCGGTGCAGGCATGGCTACGGCCGCGCGGCGGGCCGCAGGACCGGACGCTGAGCATGTTCCAGGCGATCTGGGAACATGGGCCGGGGGTGGCCCAGCGGTTGGTAGAGGAACTCGGGGGTGAGCGCGAGATGGTGGTGATGGGGGTCTGATCCATCACAGGCGGGCGGGGGCGCCCGCCGGCCGGTCGGGCGGGGGCGCCCGCGCTCCATCAACCGGCGAACTGGCGGCGCAGGCGGGGGATGACTTCGCGCTGGCACTCGGCGAGCGAGCCGGGGAAGGTGGCGCCGGCGGCCTGCAGATGGCCGCCGCCACCGAAGGCCTGCGCCACCGGCGCGACCTGGAAGGGCGGGTTGGAGCGCAGGCTCAGGCGCGTGGTCTTCCCATCCTTGCCCTCGCGCATGAGGTAGGCGATCTGGTTGCCGGCCAGCGAACGCGGCACCTCGACCATGTCGCCCCAGTCCTCGGGCTCGCCCACCGCCGCGATGTCGGCGCGGGTCAGCGCGATGCCGGCCAGGCGCGGTTCCCGCGTGTCGATGACCAGGCGTTCGATGCCCAGCTTGGTGATCGCCAGGTCGTGCGCGGTGCGCGTGTAGGTCAGGGCGCGGTTGATAGCCGAGACATCGACGCCGATCTCGGCCAGCTTGGCGGCGAAGCGGAAGGCGGCGGCGTCGGTATTGGAATGCATGAAGCGCCCGGTGTCGAAGACCAGGGTCGCGTACAGATTGTCGGCGATCTCGCGGTCGATCGCCACGTCCAGCTTGTCGAGCAGCTTGGCCGCCACCATGCCGCTGCAGGTCGCGTGCTCGTCGACCAGGTTGAGGTCGCCGAAGCGGTCGTTGGTCGCGTGGTGGTCGAGGTTCAGCAGCTTGCCGTGCGGGATGGCGGCGCAGGCGCCCAGGCGCTTGAGATCACCGCAGTCGCTCGAGAGCAGCAGGTCGCAGGGCTTCATCCGCTTGGCCTTGGCCTCGTCCTCGACCGTCTCGGCCAGGGAGAAGCGTGGCAGGAAGGCGTAGATCGAGGCCGGCTTGCTGGGACACACGAAGCGCACGCGCTTGCCCAGGCCCTTCAGAGCGATCGCCAGGGCCAGCGAGGTGCCGATGCCGTCGGCGTCGCTGTTGATGTGGGTGGTCAGCACGATGTCGGCGGCATCGGCGACGGCGCGGGCGGCGGCGAGGTAGTTCGGGCGGGCCATGTCAGATGCCTCGGCGGATCTGCGAACCCGCGAAGCGCAGTTCGAAGCGGTAGCGCGGCTTGCGCGTGCAGATCACGTAGTGGGTGGCGGGATCGATGCGGGTCGGCACCTCGCGCGTCTCGACCGTCGCGGTAGTGCGGTAGCCGCGCTCGTTCAGCACATCGACCAGCATGGCGATGGCCTGCGGGTCGGCGAACAGCTCGTTGTCGCTGGTGATCTTGGCCAGACCGGTGATCGCGTGCAGCACGATGGCCGGCACGAAATCGCGTTCGATGGTCTCGATCACGCGGCGGAACAGCGTCGCCTGGTCGCGCTGGTAGCCTTCCAGGCGTTCGACCAGGTGCTGGCGCGCCGCCTGCACGATCTCGCTGGCGAGCGGGATGTGGTGGATCGCGTCGAAGGTCTCCTCGTCCAGCTCCAGCGAACTCTGGTACTGAAACTCCTGGATGATCGCGCGTTCGACCGATCCCAGATCGCCCTGGGCGTTGATCACATGGAAGTGGAAGTGCTGCTTCAGGCTCTGCAGTACATGGTAGGTCTGCTCCATGAACACGCGGTAGCGCTTGCGGCAGGCGTCCTCGGCCATGTCGGTAGCACGCTCCTCCTGCAGCACGCCCTCGCCGGTCTCGCGCACCCGCTGGTTGGCGGCGATGATCGCGCGGCCGCGCTTCAGCTGGCGCTCGACCGATTCCTTCTCCTCGACGTAGAGCACCACGATCTGGAAGATCGGCTTGGCGAAGAACGCCGCCTTGGGCGTGCCGCGCGCGGCGGAGCGCAGGTCGAGGATGCGCTGGTAGAACAGCTTGACGCATTCCACCTGCACGCGCGTGCGCGGGAAGCCATCGACCAGCACCCCGGTGGCATGCGCAGGTTCGAGCAGGCGCTCGAACAGCAGACGCACCACGTCGGCATCGCCGACCAGGTTGCCGGCATCCTTGATGCGCCGCATCTCCGGCGTGTTGAGCAGGTCGCTGGTGACGATGGGCGGGGCAGTGATGCCGCGTTCGCGCAGGATGAAGGGCGTGTTGGTGCCCTTGCCGGCGCCGGGAGCGCCGCCCAGCCAGATGATCTCGCGCGGCAGGCGGGCCTCGCCCGATTCGACCCGCGCCTGCACCGCCGACCAGGCGGTGCGGAAGACCGTGGCGGCCTGTTCATGCACCGAGTCGACGGCGTGATGGTCGTGGGGTTTGCTATGCGGGGCCGGGAGCGTGACCATGCTGCGGACTGTCGCATGCCGCGACAGCCCGCAACCGTCACTTGGCCCGGGTGGTGCCGCGCTCGACGAAGGTCAGGTCGAGCCGCGCGCTGGCCACTGGGGTGACCGGCTCGACCGCCAGGCGACGGATCGCATTCAGCGCCCAATCGCCGAATTCGGGCAGCGGCTGGCGGATGGTGCTGAGGCCGAACACATCCATGAGTGGCTGGTCGTCATAGCCGATGACCTGGACATCCTGCGGCACCTTGCGGCGCCGGGCCCGCACCTCCTCGACCACGCCGATGGCCGGCACATCGTTGACGCAGGCCACGCCGTCGATGCGTTTGTCCCGCGCCAGCAGGCGGATGAAGGCGGCCCGCCCTTCGGCCACGGTCATCGCCTCGGCGATCTCCACCGGCGCCTCGGGGCCGGCAGCCGCACGGAAGCCCTCGGTGCGGTCGGCGAAGGCGTGGGCCTCGGAGGGTCCACCGATATAGGCGATGCGTTTGCAGCCGCGTTTACGCAGCAGTTCGACCTGCAGCGCCGCCCCGGCGCGATTGTCCACCGAGACCGAGGGGAAGCCCGGCTGGGCGTAATCCACGAAGATCGTCGGCAGCGAGAGCGAACGAAGCTGATCGGCCCGCTCGCTACCGATGCGCATCGAGCACAACATCAGCAGTTCGCAGGCGCGCTCCGCCAGCACCCGGTCGAGCAGGCGGTTCTTGGTCTCGCGGTCGGGCACGTCATAGATCGCCAGGTCGATCCCGGCGGCGGCGAGCCCGCCAGCCAGCGGGCTGGTCACGGCATGATAGAAGGTCGCACTGAACAGCGGCATCAACGCCACCAGACGCGGCCGTTCCGCCCCGCGCGCCGCCAACCGCCGTGCCGCCCGGCTTGGCCGCCAGCCGAGTTCATCCACCGCCCGACGCACCGCCTGCCGGGTCGGCTCGGCGACCCGTGTGCTGCCATTCAGCACCCTGCTGACCGTGGCGATCCCCACCTTGGCATGGCGGGCGATATCGTAGATCGTAGCGCGTCCGTCAGCGGTCATGAAAGCGCTTCCTATCCTGCTTTTGTACCCATTCCAGCACTCACACCTAGACCGTAATTCCCCTGCGTTGCGTACCCGGGGACGCAGTCCCCGCCCCAACCGGAGGCGCTTCGCGCCGACCGGGCGCCGAGGGGCGGTGGCGGCATACAATCGGCGCAGCCGATGCCGCCACGGTTTTGGAGCGTCAGCGACAAAACCGAGCCCCGACAAAGCCCGTCTGGGGGGCCCGGGGGGCATCCCCCCGAAGCTAAAAGCTCCCGTCCCACTCCGCTAGGACGCGCGCCTTCTCCGATTCCGCCATCGCCCGGTGCAGGTCGTCGCAGTTGCCATCGACATACCGGTCGAGGTTGTAGGCGGTCCACTCGATGCGGTGGTCGGTGATGCGGTTCTGCGGGAAGTTGTAGGTGCGGATGCGGTCGCTGCGGTCGCCGCTGCCCACCGCCTCCTTGCGCGCCGCGGCGCGGGTGGCGCGCAGGCGCTCCTGCTCGGCTTCGTAGAGCCGGGCGCGCAGCCACTTCATCGCCTTCTCACGGTTGGCGAGCTGACTGCGCTCCTCCTGGCAGGCGACCACCACGCCGGACGGCTTGTGCGTGATGCGCACCGCGCTTTCCGTCTTGTTCACGTGCTGACCACCCGCGCCTCCGGCGCGGTAGGTGTCGATCTGCAGGTCATCGCTGCGGATCTCGACCTCGGCCTCCTCGGCCTCGGGCAGCACCGCGACGGTGGCGGCGCTGGTATGGATGCGCCCCTGCGCCTCAGTGGCGGGCACGCGCTGCACGCGATGGCCGCCACTTTCCCAACGCAACACGCCGAAAGCGCCCAGGCCATCGGGGGTCGAGCCGGTGATCTGATAGATCGCTTCCTTGACGCCGCCGACCTCGCCAGGATTCACCGACATCGGCACCATGCGCAGCCCCAGACGTCCGGTCCACAGGGTGTACATGCGCACCAGGTCGCCGGCGAAGAGGCAGGCCTCGTCGCCGCCGGTGCCGCCACGGATCTCCAGGATGCAGTCGCGTTCGGCCCCGCCCGAACCCGTGGCGATGGCTTCGGTGATCTGGGCCAGCAAGCGTTCGGCCTCGGCCTTCTTGGCGCGGATCTCCTGATCGGCCTCAGAGCGCATGTCCGGATCGGCCAGCAGAGGTTCGGCCCCGGCTGCGTCGGCCAGGGCCTGGGCCCGGGCCTCCCAGGGTTCCATCAGGCGGGTCAGGCGGGCATGCTCACGCAGCGTCTTCTGATAAGCGGGGCCACCAATGAACGACGGATCGGACAGCTGGGCGGCCATGCGGCGCCAGCGTTCATGCAGTCGTTCGAGCGAGGTCGTAAGTTCGGTCATCTAGAGGCTGGAGGCTGGAGGCTGGAGGCTGGAGGCAAGGCCCCCAGAAACAGCAAAACCCGCCGGGGTTTCCGGCGGGTTCGCGGTCGTCCCTGGACGGGACTACTTGGTCTTCTTCTTGAGCAGCGTGGCAGCCAGGCCGGTGGTCTTGCCACCCAGCTTGTTGCCGAACTTCTCGACGCGGCCGGCGGTATCGAGGATGCGCTGCGTGCCCGTGTAGAACGGATGCGAGGCGCTCGACACGTCAACCTTGTAGAGCGGATAGGTCTTGCCGTCGATCTCAGTCTTGGCCTCGGTCTTGACCGGGCTGAGGATGAGGAAGCAGGCCCCGGATACGATGTCCTGGAACACCACTTCGCGAACCTTCGGATGGATGTCGTCCTTCATGTTCAGCCCTTCTTCTTGTCGGCGGCCTTGCCCTTGGCCGGCTTGTCATCGCCCTTCTTGCCCTCGGCCTTGTCGGCCTTGGCAGCGGGCTTCTTGTCGGACTTCTCAGACTTCTCCGGCTTTTCAGCCTTCTCGGACTTCTCGGCCTTCTCGTCCTTGGCTTCGCCTTCAGCCGGGGCGACACCGGAGGCCTTGGCCTCCTTCTCCGCCTTCTTGGCCGCTTCGCGCTCCGCCTTCTTGGCGGCGACGGCGGCGAGGGTGTCGGCCAGCGACGGGGCGTTGGGATCGCTGTTCACGACCTCGACGTTCACCGTGACCTTGACGGTCTTGTGCAGGCTGACCTCGATCGCGTAGCGGCCGAGCTTGCGGATGCGGTCGGTGAGATGGACCATCTTGCCATCGACGCTGACGCCGGCCTTGGCCAGCGCGGAGACGATCTCCTTGGTGCCGACCGAGCCGAACAACTCGTCGTCCTGCGCAACGCGCTGGGCGATCTGGACGGTGGTGTTGTTCACCGTCTTGGCCAGGGCCTGGGCCTTGGCTTCGCGTTCGGTCTCGTTCTTCGCGGCCTTCTCACGCAGGACCTCGATCTGCCGCTTGGCAGCCCCGTCGGCGTGGATGGCCAGGCCGTAGGGGTAGAGGAAGTTGCGGGCGTAGCCGGGCGGCACGCGGACGACATCGCCCATGTTGCCGAGCTTCAGGACGTCTTTGACCAGGAGGACTTCAGTGCGCTTCGCCATGGTACGGGTCCTTACTCGCCCACGAAGGGCAGAAGGGCCAGGTACCGCGCGCGCTTGACCGCAAGGCAGAGCTGGCGCTGGTAGAAGGCGGTGTTGCCATTGCGCTTGCCCGAGGACAGCTTGCCCTGCGAGCTCACGTAACGGTTCAGGATCGAAATGTCGCGGTAGTCGATTTGGAAGGTGCCGTCCTTCTCGAAGCGGCACGGCTTTGGCGCCTCGACGCGCTTGGCGCGCTTCGGACGCTTCTTGAAATCTTTCTTCTTTTTACCGGCGGGGCCAAAAAAGGCCATAATGGTTGCCTCTCGTGATCAGAATGGGGGTTCGTCGTCACCGGCAGCAGGTGCCGGGGACGCGGGACGGGACGGACGGGGGGCCGGTGCGGGGTGAGCGTCGCCGCCCTCCGCGTCTCCGGCATCGGCGGCGCCTGGGGCGCCGGCCTGGCGGGGCTTGCTGTCGAGGAACTGCACATTGTCAGCGACAACGCGCAGCTTCGACTGCTTCTTGCCCTCTTTGTCTTCCCAGGAATCGAGTTTCAGACGGCCTTCGATGAAGCAGCCGCGGCCCTTGGTCAGGTACTGCCCGACCAGTTCGGCCTGGCGGCCCCAGGCCTCGACGTCCACGAAGGTCGTCTCTTCCTTCTGTGAACCATCAGCGCCCTTGAAACGGCGATTAATGGCAAGACCGAAGTTGGCCACCGCCTGCTCGTTGGCGAGGAAGCGGACCTGCGGGTCACGGGTGAGATTGCCCGCGATGAACACGCGGTTGATGTTGGCCACGGATCAGATCTCGGGCACCGGCGGGGCGGCGGCGGCGGCGGCAGCAGCGGCAGCGGCAGCCTCCTTGGCCTTGGCGCGCTGGACCTTGATCTTCTCGAGGTCGGGGCCCGCACGGGCGACGACCAGCTGGCGCAGGATCGTGCCACCGAGGACGGCGCGGCGTTCGATCTTGTCGAGCGACGAGGGCGCAGCGGTGAAGTAGCCGGTGAAGTAGCAGGCGCTGGTCTCACCCTTGATCGGGTAGGCCAGGGCGCGCTCTTCCCACTTCTCCAGCTCGATGAACTTGGCCCCTTCGGCCTCGTAGATCTGGCGGATGGCGGCGAGGGTGCCGTCGAGATCGGCGCGCGCGTCGGCGGCCTTGATCAGGATCGTGGTCTCGTAGGTACGAGAGGCGTCGGGCATATGCACTCCATGGACCGCCGCAGACGCGGCGGGAAGCCGGATGGACCGGCCCCGGGGTAATGATCACCGCGTGAAGCGGCGATCGGGGGATTACTTGGCGTTTGCCGGCTTGGCGACCGGCTTGGCCAGAGCCAGCGCGAGGCGGCTCTTGAGGCGCGAGGCGGTGTTCTTGTGCACCGTGTTGATGCTGGCGGCCTGGTCGACGCGCTTCGAGAAGGTCACGAACACAGCCTTGGCTTCTTCGGCCTGGCCGTCGTGGATGTGGCGCTCGAGGCGCTTGCGCAGGGTCTTCAGCTCGGTCAGCCGGGATTTGTTGGCGACACGGCGCGTCTCGTTCTTGCGCAGGCGCTTGGCGGCACTGTTATTGTGGGGCATCGAGGTACGGCCTCAGGCTGGTCGGGTGACAGGCGGAAGAACTGCGGCTATCCGCCGCGGAGCTTGGAGAGTCGGGCTGCTGCGTCCTTGAACCCGAGATCGATCGACACCAGCTTTTCGTACTCCGCGATGGCATCCGCGGTCTGTCCGCGGTCCTCGAGAAGTTTCGCCAGCTGGTACCGTCCATCCTTGGCCTCGTCCGACAGCTCGTCCTCTACAAGAGGGAGGAAGAGTTTGTATTGCTGAATGGCCAGGTCAAGGAGGTTCCGGCGGCTGAAGCAGATGGCCAGACCGCGGTGACTGCTCTTGCGCAGGCGGGGGTCATTGACCGTCTTCTGGAATTCCGAGGCCGCGCCATCGACCTCGCCCAGGGTCAGCAGGCGGCTGCCGAGGTTGAAGCGGTGGTTCATGTCGGTCGGCTGACGTTCGACGCGCTGGCGGTATTCGATCACCTCGATGTCGAGGAGCTGCTTTTTGGCAGCCGTCGCCTCGGGGCTGCCGGCCGGCAGGGCCTTGAGGCGCTCTTGCGCCTCCATGATGCGCAGATCGCCGAGTTTCATCACCACGGTAAAGTCGTGCTGGTCGATCATCTGGGCCTTCTCGTAGGCCGCCCGCGCTGCCGGGATCTCGTTGATGCGCCGGTGGATGTCACCCTTCTTGGTCCACAGGAACTTGTCGCCGGGACTCTTCTGCAGGTCTTCGTCGAGGAATTTCAGCACCTCGCGCGCATCCTCGAGGGTGCGGATGTTGCGGTTCATCACTTCTTGGCGACGGGCGGCGTCGTTGTTGGCGACCTGCGAACGGTAGTCGCCGGACTGGCCGGCGGTATTCCGTACCATCATCGACTTCATCGCCATCCAGTTCTTCACCGTGCGTCCGGCCTCGGGATGATTGGGCATCGCGCGATCGAGTTCGCCCATCACCTTGAGCGCCGATTCCAGCGCCGCGTCGTCCTTCTTGCCCGAGGCGTTGAAGCGCTCCATGTACTGGTGTGCCAGCGCCCACAGCACCTTGTCGTTGAACATGCCGGTCGAGCGGAATTCCTCGCCCAGGTAGATGGCGACATCCGACATCGGCTTGATCGTCGCCGCCAGCTTGATCGCGGCGTCCAACACGCCGGCCAACGCCTTGGGGTCGCCGACCTTGCCGTAATGCTTGGCGGCGGCGGCGAACTGCTTGTGCGGATCGCCGGTCATCGCCGGCATCTTGAGGCTGCCGAGACCGAAGAAGCTGGTCTTGCCTGCCGCCTCCTTGGCCTTGCGCTTGGCGACCGGCAGCAACTGCTTGTAGATGTCGACATTTGCGGGGTCGATATCGAGGCATTCCCCGAGGATAAGCAGGGCGTCGTCGCAGTTCCCCTTGTCGAAGAGCTGCTTGGCGCGGGCCAGGTGCTTGGAGAGGTCGGGCATAGTCCGTTTCGCCTCGGAATCGTGTCGTTCAGACGTGGTGCGTCTTGCGTTGAGCCCGACATGCTAACAATTCCGCACGGTTCACAAGGACCGCCGCACTCGTATGGATGAACCTGCCTCATACCCTGCCAATCCCAACCTGGTATTCTACCCGGCCCCGGTGCTCCGTCAGCGCGCTGAGCCCGTCCGGGTCTTCGACCAGGCCCTGCGCGACTTCTGCCGCCGCATGTTCGCCGTCATGGAGGACGAACACGGGGTCGGCCTGGCCGCCCCCCAGGTGGGTGTCTCACGTCGCATCTTCGTGACCGACCATGCGCGCCGGAAGGACGGCGAGTCGCCGCAGCCGCGCGTGTGGATCAATCCGGTGATCGAGGCGCCCACGGGCACCACCGTGTACGAGGAGGGCTGCCTCAGCTTCCCCGCGATCTACGCCAAGGTGACGCGCCACGACCGCTTCACCATCCGCTGGCAGGACGAGCATGGCGAGCCGCACGTCGAGCAGCTCGATGTCGGGGCCGGGCAGTTCCTCGGCATCGTCGTGCAGCACGAACTCGACCACCTCGACGGCATCGTCTTCGTCGATCACCTGTCCCTGCTCCAGCTCGGGCTGGCACGCCGCCGGCTGAAGGACCTCGAAGCCGCCTACCGCAAGCAGACCGGCAAGGCCGGCAGCCCGCTGCGCCGATGAATCTCGAATTTGCATTAGGATCCACACGGAGGAACGAAGGGAACGGAGACGACATGACTTGGGTCGCTCGCCACATCCCATCCAACGGACTTGTGCACAGCCACACGCAAACCCGTGCTGCGAGCTCCGTTGCCTCCGTTCCTCCATGTAAAATGCGGGAATTGGGATGACGGGATCCGCCGGTTTCTCCCTGCCCGAGTCCGATCGCCTGATCGAGCTCGGACGCATCGCCGGCGGCTTGGTCCACGAGCTCAAGAACCCGCTCGGAGTGATCACGCTCAACGCCGACCTGCTGCGCGAGCAGACCGCCCGCCTGCCTGCCAGCCCCGAGCGCGAGCGCATGGAGCGCCGCCTCTCGCGCATCAACGAGAGTGCGCGCAACCTGCAGGCGATCGTACAGAGCTTCCTCAGCTTCGCCCGCCCTGGCCGTCCAGATCCCGAGGCGGTGGACATCAACGGCACGCTGCGCCAGCTGGTCGACGAGCAGGCCGAGGCCAACGCCGCCGACGCGGTGCAGATCGCCTTCCGCCCCGACGAGGGCATCTCGGCGGTGCCCGCCGACCACCAGCACCTCGCCTCGGTGTTCCGCAACATCCTGGTCAACGCGCGCGAGGCGCTGCGCGGACGCAGTGGTGAGCGCCGCATCCTCATCGCCACGCGCGGCGCGCACGGCGTGGTGCGCGTGGTCATCGCCAACAACGGTCCACCCATTCCTGAACGCGTCGCCGCCCATCTGTTCCAGCCCTTCACCTCGGACAAGGAGGGCGGCACCGGCCTCGGCCTGGCGATCGTGCGCCAGCTGGTCGAGCTGCACCATGGCACCGTGCACGTCAGCTCGGACAAGGATGCCGGGGTCAGCTTCACCATCGAGCTGCCCACCCCGCTCGGGCCGGCCAGACCACGCGTCGAGCTGCCGATGCCGGTCGCAGAGGCGGTGGTGGTCAGGACGACGAAGTCCGGAAATCCGGACAGGCAAAAGTCCGGAAGACCCAGCAAACGCAGGAAGACGGTCTGAACCATGGCCAACGTACTCGTCATCGACGACAACCAAGGCAACCGCGAGACCTACGCCGAGGTCCTCGAGGACGACGGCCACACCGTGCTGACCGCACCCAGCGGCGAGACCGGCTTGGCCAAGCTCGGTGCCGCCCAGGTCGATGTCGTGCTGTGCGACCTCAAGCTGCCCAACCTCGACGGCCTGGCGACGATGGAACTGGCCCACGAGCGCAACAGCCAGCAGCCGTGGATCCTGATCACCGGCCACGGCAGCGAGGAGACCGCGGTCACGGCGATCAAGCAGGGTGCCTTCAACTACCTGACCAAGCCGGTCGATATCGCCCGCCTGCGCGCCACCGTCGAAAGCGCGGCGCGCCTTGCCAGCGCCAACCGCGAGAACAAGGCGCTGCGCCGCGAACTCGGCTACGAGGAGGCGCTCGACCGCATCGTCGGCACCAGCCAGGCGATCCGCCAGGTCACACCGACGCCACCGTGCTGGTCGAAGGCGAGAGCGGCACCGGCAAGGAGCTGGTCGCCGACGCGGTGCAGGCCCTGTCCAACCGCAGCGGCCGCCCCTACGTCAAGCTCAACACCGCCGCCATCCCGCGCGACCTGCTGGAGTCCGAGCTGTTCGGCCACGAACGCGGCGCCTTCACCGGCGCGGTGCAGCTCAAGAAGGGCAAGTTCGAGGTCGCCGACGGCGGCACGCTGTTCCTCGACGAGATCGGCGAGATGCCGCTCGACAACCAGGTGAAGCTGCTGCGCGTGCTACAGGACGGGTCGTTCGCGCGCGTCGGCGGCAACCAGGCGCTGAAGGCCGAGGTCCGGCTGGTGTGCGCGACCAACCGCAACCTCAAGGAGGAGGTGCTGGCCGGCCGCTTCCGCATGGATCTCTACTTCCGCCTCAACGTGGTGAACATCGTGGTGCCGCCGCTGCGCGAGCGGCGCGAGGACATCCCGCTGCTGGCGCGCGCCTTCTGCGAACGCCTCAATCGGCGCCATCAGGGCACCAAGGAACTGTCCGAACAGGTCATCCAGCACCTGCGCCGCCAGGACTGGCCCGGCAACGTGCGCGAACTCGAGAACACGCTGGAGAAGCTCTACGTGCTCAGCCCGGGCCGCCAGGTGGTGATCGACCCGGGCGCCATCGAACCCGAGCCCACCGCCGGGCAGCGCCGCGACCAGGGTCAGCGCGCCGCACCTCCGGCGACCGCCGAGGACGCGATCCGCGCCCTGATCGGGCTGCCCATGGATGAGGTCGAGAAGCGCCTGATCCTGGCGACCCTGGCGCATTGCGGCGGCAACAAGAGCAAGGCCGCCCGGCAGCTGCAAATCGGTCTCAAGACCCTGTACCGCAAGCTGGTGAGCTACGGCATGAAGGTGGAAGGGGAATGAGCTTAGAGCTTAGAGCTTTGAGCTTTGAGCCCGCAGGAGCCTGCACGGACCTGGTGCCCTCGGGCCTGGTGCCCGAAGTAACCGCTGCAGGGCTCGACGCCTCGAACTCAAAGCTCCAAGCTCTAAGCTTTAAGCTCGGCGCCGAAGGCGCCGAAGGCGCCGCATGATCCTTCTTGTCAATGACGATGGCATCGCCTCGCCCGGGCTGCGCGCGCTCTACCAGGCGCTGCGCGTGGCGACGCGCCAGCCGGTGCTGGCCGTGGCCCCCGCCAGCGAGCGCTCGGGCATGAGCCACGCCATCACCATCGACCGCGGCCTGTCCGCCGCCCCGCGCCTCGAACCCGGCTTCTTCGGCTTCGCCGTCGATGGCACCCCGGCCGACTGCACCAAGCTGGCGCTCGACCGCATCTGTGGCGAGGCCCCGCGCCTGGTGGTCAGCGGGATCAACGACGGCCCGAATGCCGGGCGTTCGATCTTCTATTCCGGGACCCTCGGCGCCGCGCTGGAGGCGGCGGTCGAGGGCCGCGCGGCCTTCGCCGTCTCGCGCGAGCGCGGCTGGACCAGCCAGGAGGATGCCGCTGAATTCGCCGCACGCTGGGCCGCCCGGCTGCTGCACGCTCCTGGTCTGGCCGGGTCGGTGGTGAACCTGAACCTGCCCGCCAGCCCGGCGCGCACCTGGCGCGCACCGCGCCTGTCGCATCACGGCCTGGCCGGCTTCCGCGAACGCTACCGCCCGCAGCGCGAAGGCGGCCGCACCACCTGGCGTCTGACCGGAACCTGGGAGGCGGGGGCCTCGGACGACGATGTGTCCGCGCTCAGCGCCGGGCATCCGGTGTTCACCCTGCTGCGCCCGGATCTCAACGCCCCCGAACCGGCCATCCTGCGCCGTCTGGTCGAGGGCGGATGAGCCGCTGGGGCATCATCGGGATGGTCGTGGTCGCCGGCTGCGCCACCGCCGCCGCGCTGCTCGCCGACCATCAGGTGCCGAGCAGCCGCACGGTGGGCGTGATCCCGGTGCCCGGCCAGGCCTCGCTGGCCCGCCCGGAAGGCATCCCGGCCGGTCGCCGGGCCTGGCGCATGGTCCTGCGCCTCGATCCCGACCTGCGTCAGCCCGGCCCGTCCTGGGCGCTGCGCGAAGGGCTGGATGCCGGCAGCGGCTACGAGCTGGCGTGGCAGCCCGAGGCCCTGTCGCTGCAACTGCTGCGCGGCGGCGAGCGTCCGCTGATCCTCGGCGGCATCCGCCTGGAGGCCTCGCCACACGAGGTGATCCTCGCCCGGCGCGGCGCCCGCCTGGCGGTCTCGGTCGATGGCCGGGAGGTGATCGACGCCCTCGATCCGGAAGGCGTACCCGAACCAATCGGCCGCGCCTTTCCCGATGGCTGGTCGGTGGCCACCCCCAGTTCGCTGGGCGCCTCGACCTTCGCCGTGCATGACGATGGCGACCTGCCGGCAGCCTTCGCCAGCGATCTTGCACCCGGCGATCTCAACGCCCTGCACTCGGCCATCGCCCGCGGACCAGCCGATCTCGACGAACTGCATCGCGGCAGCGGAGCGGTGACGGTCCCCAGCGGACTTGGCTGGCGACCCGACCCGCTGCCTGGACGCAGCGACCATGCGTTGCTGCGCGTGCGCCTCGCCCTGATGGCGGCCGGAGAACGGCAGGGGGATCTCGCCGCCCGCCGGCTGGGGGAGGCGGCGCATGCGGTGGCGGCCCTGGGCAGCGGGCATCCCGACCATGCCCGACTGATGGTCTGGCTGGCCTTCGCCGAAGCACGCATCGTCCTGAACCTGGCCGAGCCCGGAGACGCCGAACGTGTCCGCGCCCCGCTCGACCAGTTGGTGGTGCTCGCTGCGGACTTCACGGTACCGGAGGCGACCGGCATGCTGCTGGCGCTGCTGCCGAGCATCGCCGAGCACGCCGTGCGGCGTCCGCCGGGACCGCGGCCACTGGGCGAGGTGCTGGCCGAGCGCAGCGCCTGGCTGGCGACGCTCGATTCCACCGCCCGGGCCGTACGGCGGCTGCTGCCCGCCTGGTCCACGCCAAGCACGGGTTGGCAGCTGCAGTTCATCGCCCATGCCTGCGGTGCCCTCGGCGGCTCGACCACGGTGACGGATTCCGGCTCTCCGACCATCCTCCCGACCCCGGCTGCCGCCCCGGAATGGCTCGCCGCCCGCTGGCGCACCCTGGCCGGAGGGGATCCGGGCGATGCCGGGCTGCCCCCGATCCCGGCCGGCCAGACCGGTTTCGACCCGTTGCTGCCCGTGGTCGAGCACCTGGTGCGCGCCGCCGCCCTCGAACCACTTGCGGCCCTGCGCCTGCGCGCCGTCCTCACCGAACCGGGTGCCCCGCGCGAGGTGGTGCAACGCCGTCGCGATGCCGCCGGTGGACGTTTCTCGGCACTATCTGACGTGATCGTGGCCCTGGCCAGGCTGGCGCAGGCCGAGGACGGACTGCCCCGCGAGACAGCAGTACGCGAGGCGCAGGCGGCGGCCGCCGAACTCGGGGACGTCGGACCGCAGCAGGATGCCACCGGACCCGGTCAGCCCGTACACCAGGATCCGCTCGCCTTCGCCCTCGCCTGCCTGGTCGAATCACGGTGCAAGCGCAGCCGCAACGGCTTCAGCGACGCGCCCTGGTCACCGCCCGCCCTAAGCGGCCGATTCAGCCGGCTGACCCCCTTCGCCCAGCTCCTATCCGGGGACGCGCAGGCCACCGAACTGGTCTGGCTGCACGATGATGCGGTCCTGCCGCCCGCCCACGCCCTGGCGGTCGCCTTGGCGATGCGCGAGGTGCGTTCGGCTGAACTGCGCAACCGGGGCGACGCGGCGCTGGACTGGTCGCTGCAGGGCCGGTTGCGCAGCTACACCCTGCCCCTGGAACTGCTCGATCCCCGCCGAACCCTGCCGTCCGCCGAACCCGGCCGGAAGGCCCCGGCCAGTCCGTAGGGGCGATCCGGGGATTCTCAGAGCGACTCCCGAGCCCTGCGCACCAAGCCCTTTGCCAATCGCGACAAGGCGGCTAGCATGCTCGCCTTCCCTGCCGACCCCCTTTCCAGGATCCGCTTCATGACCATCAAGGTCCACTACGAGAAGACCGCCCGCATCGATGCCGTCCGCACCTCGACCGTCGCCGTCATCGGCTTCGGCTCGCAGGGCCACGCCCACGCCCTCAACCTGCGCGACAGCAAGGTGAAGGTCATCATCGGCAACCACTCCAAGACCAGCGCCAACGGCAAGCTCGCGCTCAAGCACGGCTTCGAGGTCCTGCCGGTCGACGAGGCGGTGAAGAAGGCCGACGTGGTCATGTGCCTCGTCCCCGACGAGTTCCTGCCCAAGGTCTATGAAGAGGACATCGCCCCGAACCTGCGCCCCGGCATGATGCTGATGGTCGCGCACGGCTTCAACATCCACTTCGGCTTCGTCAAGCCGCCGAAGG
>JAIFND010000083.1 GCA_020047915.1 bacterium
AAGCGGATGTCGGGCTTCCGGATGTTGACGCCGCACGCGCCCAGCGCCGTGCTCAGCTCCTGGACGACGCTCTGGCCCGAGCCCTTGGCCTTGTACAGGTCGAGGTCGGTGTACTGCACCAGGTCGCCGATGCGGGTGATGCCGAGGTCGGTGACGACCTGGGCGGCACGCGGGCTGAGTTCGAGCTTCTCGACGCTTTCGCCGAGCTGCTTCTGGTCGGCCTTGGTCGGGCCGTGCTCGGACTCGTCGCGGAACATGCCGAGGCGCAGGTTGCGCGCCGCCAGCATCTCGCGCACTTCCTTGAGCGAGGTCTCGCCGAAGTTCTTGTACGACAGCATCTCATGCTCGGAGATGCGCAGCAGGTCGCCGAGGGTGAAGATGTTCATCTTCGCCAGGCAGTTGCGGCTGCGCACCGACAGTTCGAAGTCGTTGACGCTGGTGCGCATGATCTTCTCCATGCGCTCGCGTTCACGCTCCTCCTTCTCGTCGTAGAACATCGAGCGGCTGCTGCGCGCATCGCGCAGCAGCGAGATGGCGCGGCGCTGGCGCGGGTTGTAGGCCAGCACCTGGCGGAAGCAGTCCATCGCCGCGTTCGGCTCGGAGCGCTCTTCGTAGAGGATGCCGAGGTTGATCACGCCGGGCAGGTAGGCCGGCCAGGCGTCGGCGCAGATCAGGTAGTGCTCGGCGGCGAGTTCGTCGTCGCCGATGCGGTCAAGCAGAACGCCGAGCTTGAAGGCGGCTTCGACGTGGCTGCCATCGGCTTCGAGGGCGGCTTCGAAGCTCTTGATCGCGGGCTCGATGTTGCCGCGCGCCTCGGCCAGGGCGCCGGTCAGGAAGTCACGGTCGGCGCCGTTGGGCACGCCCTGCAGGGCCTTCTCGCCCTCGTCGTGCAGTCCGGCGGCGAGCAGGACGCGGACCAGCTCGGCCTTGGCCTCGGGCAGGCCCTTGGCGGCGGCGGCGAGGTGGGTCTTGGCGTCGGCGTACTCGCCGAGCTCGGACTCGATCAGGCCGAGCACCAGCTGATCGTAGGGGTCTTTGCCCTCGAGCAGGTCTTCGGCGTCGGCGAAGCGGCCGAGCGCGAAGTTGGCGATCGCCAGGCGCGACTTGTCCTTGCCGAAGCCGTGGCCATCGGAGACCGCGGCGGCCAGGCGGGCCCGCTCTTCGACGTCTTGCGAGACGGCGATGCGCAGGCGGCGGATCTGGGTCGGGCTCGGGCGCTCGGCGGCGGCGAGCACTTGGGCACACGGGGGTAGCGCGGCGGTCGGCATGCGGGCTTCCTCGGAAGGGCCGCGCACGATAGTGACCGAACCGAAGGGGTCAACCGGTGATCACGGCCTGTACGATCGCGGCGTGATCGTTGATCTGGGCCAGGCGTTCGGCCAATCCCGGCCGGCGCAGCCGCATGGCCAGGGCGGCCATCACGCGCAGGTGCTCGGCGTGGTCGCTTTCGCGCGCTGCGATGAGCAGGGCGAGGCGGATCGGCAGGCCATCGGCGGCCCCCCAGGCGGTGCCGCGCGGGATCACCCCGATGGCGATGCGGCAGTGGCTGATCGCTGGACTGCGCGCGTGCGGGATGGCGACGCCAGCGCCGATCGCGGTGGTGGTCACGTCCTCGCGCTCGAGCACGGCGCGGATGAAGGCGACGCGGTCGTGGGCTGGCAGATCGGTGGTCGCCAGGTCGGCCAGGGCGGAGATGGACAGGGCCTTCGAGGGCGTACCGGGCAGCACCACCACCCGATCGGGCGCGAGCAGCGGCGCGAGGTCCAGGACCTGAGGGGGCACGGCGTGGAGCGACCTAGCGGTTCTCGAACTCGACCAGCAGGTCGTGCAGGGCCTGGGCGGTGGGCACCTGCTGGAGGAAATCGCAGAAATGCTCTTTGCGGATCTGGCTGGCGAAGCTCTTCATCAGCTGCAGATGCTGCTCTTTCAGCGCTGGTGGCGTGACCAGCAGGAAGACGCTGTGCACGGGTTCACCATCGAGGCTGTCGAAGTCGAGGCCTTCGCTGCAGTGGCCATACGAGCAGATGATCGTGTCCGACAGGGCGGTGCGGCAATGCGGGATGGCGATACCATGGCCGATGCCGGTCGAGCCGACGACCTCGCGCTTCATCGCCTCGTCAACTACCGTCGCCACCTGGGCCTGGGCGAGCCGGCCGCAGCCGACCAGGGTCGCGGCCAGGGCGCTGATCACTGCGCGCTTGTCGGCATCAGCCGCCAGGACCGTGTAGGCCTTGGGCACCAGGACCTGGGACATGCGCAGACTGGTCGCTGACATGGTCTTTCCCTGCTCCGGTATAGTCATCTGGGGTGACACATGAAGTCCCGATGTGAATCAGTTGAATCAATTAGAGGGGGTCAAGACCTGAGGTCAACAAGGGCCCGGGTGTGCGCAGGTGCAGCCGTGATCGGAAATTGTGCAATATCCATGGAGCGGAGCATATCGGATGGGTTGTATTGAACCCATATCGTGCTTGGTGCCGCCAACGATAGGGTCCGCAGCCGCCGTATGCTGATCACCGCCACCGACAACCCGCTCGTCCGTCATCTCGCGACCTTGCATGAGGTCGCCGGTCGCCGGGCGTCAGGCGCCTTCCTGGTCGAGGGGCGTCGGGCGATCGCGGGCTTTCTGGCGGCAGGCTGGATCCCGAACCATCTGCTGATCCGCAGCGGCAGCGCCGTGCCGGAAGGCTGGCCGGAGCACGTCGAGGTCGGCGAGCGCGCCCTCGCCAAGATCAGCGCCGCGACCACGCCGTCGGGCTACCTCGCCGTGTTCGCGCTGCCGGCCGAGGTGCCGCTCGACCGGGCGGCGGGCGGGCTGGTTCTCGCCGGGGTGTCCGATCCCGGCAATCTGGGCACGCTGCTGCGCACCGCGGCGGCCTTCGCCGTCGGCCAGGTGGTCTGCCTCGGCGGTGCCGATCCCTTCGCCCCCAAGGTGGTGCAGGCGAGTGCCGGGGCGTTGGCGGCGGTGCGCTTGCACCGCCTCGCCGGCTGCAGCGAGCTTGCCGGTGGAGCTCCGCTGTGCGCCCTGGTGCCGCGCGGCGGCCACGGTCCTGCTGCCCTTGCCGCCGGGGCGCGCTGGCTGGTGGTCGGCGGCGAGGCCAACGGACTTGCCGCCGCCGATCTCGCCTGCTGCAGCGAACTGCTCACCCTGCCGATGCCAGGCCAGGCGGTCGAAAGTCTGAATGCGGCGGTCGCCGGGGCGATCGGCCTGTGGGAGCTCTTCGGGCGCCGCGCGGGCGTGCCGGCCCCGTGATCCCGGCGCTGCTGACCGTCCTGCTGTGGTCGGTCTCGGTGGTCTGCGCAACCCGCGCCGCCCAGGCCTTCGGCGGTGGGGTCGCCAACCGCTGGCGCCTGGTGCTCGCCATCGTGATGCTGGGGATCGCGGTGCCGCTGGCTGGCACCCTGCCGCACGGCCAGGCGTGGTGGTGGCTGCTCGCCAGCGGCGCGGTCGGCCTTGGCCTTGGTGACCTGGCGATGTACCGCGGCTACGAACTGATCGGTTCGCGCCTCATCGCCCTGCTGACGCAATGCCTGGCAGCGCCGATCGCCGGCGTGCTGGAATGGCTGTGGCTCGGCTCGTATCCTGGGATCGGTGAGATCCTGTGGGGCTGTCTCGCCCTGGTCGGGGTTGCCCTGGCGCTTGGCCCGTCGATCCGGTTGCAGGCGCATGGCGGAGCGCTTGCCGTCGGCGTACTGATGGGCGTGTTGTCGGCGACCGGATTGGCCGTCGCTGGCGTGCTGACGCGCTCGGCCGGGGCGGCGCCGGATGCCTCGGGTGCAGTGCTGCATGGCTTCGATGGCGGTCTGGGCGCGGCCCTGGTACGCAACCTCGGCGGCGCTGTGGCCGCCTTCCTCGGCGGCTGGCTGCTGGCCCTGCGCGTGCCCCGGCCGGAGACCACCCGGGTGGTGCGGCGGCGTGGCCGTTGGTGGCTGCTGGGCACCGCGATCTGCGGACCGACCCTGGGCGTGGCCTGCTATCAGTGGGCGCTGATCGAGGCGCCGGCCGCCACCGTGCAGGCGATCCTCGCCCTGGTCCCGGTCGTGGTCATGCCGCTGGCGATGTGGAGCGAGGGCGACCGGCCGCGGCCACTGGCGTGGCTTGGCGCCGGCATCGCGGTGGCCGGTGCGGCCGGTGTCGCGGTCTGCCACTGAGCATGTCAGCTTCCAGCCTCCAGCTTCCAGCCTCCAGCCTTCCGGTTGATACCATGGTCCTGACGCAGACATTCGCCGTGAACCACGCATGAAGCAACCGATCCCGACCAGCCGCGAATCCGTACCCGCCATCGTCGTCCTCACCACGCCGACGGCGCGGAAGGCCGAGGAGGAGGATCGCGCCGCCGAGATGGCCAGCCTGCTTGAGACCGCCGGGCGCAGCACGGTCGGCCAGGTCGTCCAGCATTGCGACAAGCCGATCGGCGCGACCTACATCGGTTCGGGCAAGATCGAGGAGATCGCGCGCCTGGCGATCGAACGCGGCGCCGAGGAGATCTACTTCGACTGCTCGCTGTCGCCACGCCAGCAGGGCAACATCCAGGATGTGGTGAAGCGCGCGGTGTACGACTACGAGTGGCTGATCCTCGAGATCTTCGCCGGCAACGCGCGCACCGAGGAGGCCAAGCTGGCGGTCGAGCTGGCCCGCGCCAAGTATCTCAAGGGCCGGCTGCGCCGCATGTGGACCCACCTCGACCGCCAGCGCGGCGGCAGCGGGCCGGGCGGCTCGGGCTTCCTCACCGGCACCGGCGAGAAGCAGATCGAGATGGATCGCCGCCAGGTGCGCACGCGCATCCAGAATCTGGAAGACAAGCTCGAACACATCGCCGGCCGCCGCGAGCGCGTCGTCGCCGGGCGGACCGAGTGCTTCAACGTCGCTCTGGTCGGCTACACCAACGCCGGCAAATCGACGCTGATGAACGCGCTGACCAAGGCCGGGGTCCTCGCCCAGGACCGCCTCTTTGCGACCCTCGATACGCGCACCGCGCGGCGCGCCTGCCCCTCGACCGCCACGCCAATGCCGTGCTCTCCGACACGGTGGGCTTCATCCGCGATCTGCCGCACGGTCTGATCGCCAGCTTCCATGCCACCCTGTCCGAGGTGCGCGAGGCCGACCTGCTGCTGCACGTTGTCGATTCCGCCTCGCATGCGATGGAGCTGCAGATCGCCGCGGTCGAAGGCGTGCTCACCCAGATCGGCGCCGACCAGGTGCCGGCCATCG
>JAIFND010000220.1 GCA_020047915.1 bacterium
TAAAATGTTACAGCGCCAGCTTAATAGCATTGGGCGCAGCCCCTGCAGCAACAGCCAGCTAGCGGGGCGACGCCCATAATCAGCCTCGGGCGGGGCGGAGCCCCGCTAGGAGAAATGAACCACGACGCCGTCGAGCGAACCCGCATGCTGGCCAGTGAGCAGCTCATACGCTCCCCGATCAGCGTGGCCAAAGCAGCGCCGGTAGGCGAGGCGATTCCGGCGCAGCACCACGACCTCGACCCCGACGATGGCCTGACCGTCGACCGCATCCGCCAGCACAGCGTCCGCCCGGGCTTTGTCGCAGTTCGGTTCCGTCGCATCCGATCCAGAACCGCGGCGGCATCGGCTGCGCCGATTGTATGCCGCCACCACTGCTCGGCGCCCGCCCCATCGGCAAGCGATGGGCCCCCGCCTGAGCAGTTACCCACCATCAATCCCAATCCCGCCCAAGGGCGGGTCGGATCACTTGTCCTTGAACGCCTTCACCAACTGCCACACAGCAGCGCGCTGTCCGGCATCGAGTTCGCCGACCGCACGCACCAGGCGCTGCGATTCGCCGTCCTCGCCGTCCGGCTTGGCCGCCCTGCGCGGAGCCGGCGCATCTTCGCCGACGTGCGGCGTCGGCGGCAGCAGCGCGGCATAGGCCGCCGCATCGAGCCCCAGCACGGTGCGCAGCTTGTCATGCGTCGGGCCGCGACCGGGCAGCTCGCCCTTCAGCAGCTTGGCCGCGGTCGGTGCGGCCAGGCCGGACTCCTGAGCGAAGCGCTGCTGGCTCCAGCCGCGTTCGCGCACCAGGCGCAGTAGGGCCTCGTGCAGCGGATGATCGGCGACCTGATCGGTGGCGTCGCTGCGGCGCAGGGCGCGGCTGCCGCCCGAGGCCGCGGCCGGAGCAGCCGAAGCCGACGTGGCTGCCGGGGATGGCGAAGCGACCGCCGGGAAGGCCGCGCGCAGCTGCTGCAGCGTCTCGGCGTGCTCGGGCTCGATGCCGGTGGCAAGCAGCTTGGAGAGGGCGAGATAGGGCAGATCGTGCGTGCGCGCGAAGGCGGCCACCGACAGACCGCTGCCCGCGACCCGTTCGCGCGCGATGCGCGCCAGTTCCTGACCGGTCGCCTCGGGCATGACGTCCACCGTGGCAATGGCGGTGATCGTCGCGGTCGGCGGCTGATCGGTAAGGCCCGCATCGTCGGTGACCTCGACCTCGTGACCGGCAGCCTCGGCCTCGCCGCGCGTGCGCGACGACGCTTCGCGCACCGCCTCCAGCGACAGGCCGAGGGCCTGGGCGAGACGTTGCAACGCATCCTGGCGTGGCACCGCACCGCGCCGCGTGATGCCCATCAACGTGGCGTAGGGGACGCCGGCGATATCGGCAAAGGTGCGCTCGGTCAGATTGCGTTCACCAAGATGCTTGAGCAGCAGTTGGCGCAGATCGAGCGGCCCTTCGTGCGGAATATCGATCGGTTCCTTGGAACTGGCCGCGATGATGCGCGCGAACACATCAGGGGCCAAGGCGAGTTCGCGACGCAGGCCCTCGCGATGCTCGGCCTTGCGCGGAACGCCGCCCTTCGAGAGCCACGCCAGCACACTCGGATAGCTGGCATCCAGACGTTCAGCGAGCGCGCGGGCGCTGCTCCCGGTCGAATCGAGGTGGCGCTTGAGCAGATCGGCGAGGAGAGGGATTTCGGACATGGCACGGCTTGTAGGCCCGTTCAGACCGTGAGCAACGATGGACCGGTGTGTCCTTATGAACCCATCCACACAGGCGTAAACCGAGTCACAGCAACGCTCTGCAGCGGTAGTTACTAGTTGCAATTGGTAGCGAGAGGTTGCATAAACCGCCCCTAGGCAAATTCCCCGTGCTTCCATCACCTCCCACCAACCGCCTGTCGCCGAAGAATCAGGTGACCTTGCCGCGCGATGCCGCGGCTTTGGCCGGGGATCCCGCGCAGATCCGCGCGTTGGCGTATCTGATGCCGGGCAAAGCCGACCCGGCACAGCGCTCGCCGGTGGTGCTGCTGATGACCGAGGCGGATCTGCGCAGGCGTGAACGCCGCATCATCGAAGCCCCGGACATCACACCCGAGCGCAAGCAGGTGCTGGTGCAGGACCTCAACGCACAGGCGGCGACCCTCGCCATCGACGACCAGCGCCGCGTCGTCGTGCCGGCGCATCTGGTGGACTATCTGAAGCTCGACCGCGATGTGCTGTTCGTCACCACCGGCGACCTGATCTATCTGTGGAATCCCGACGAGTTCCGTTCCTGGAGCGCAGCTGCCGCGCCGGCCGATGCGCCCGATCTGTCCCGTTTCATCCTCGTGTGAAGAAGGAATCAGCCATGCTCGATGCCGTCTCCGCGACCCTCACCGCCGCCCTCGACGCCGCCGATCCGCGCGCCCTCGATGGCCTGGGCGAGGCCCTCGACACCTCCGCCGCCCGTCGTGCCGCCCTGGCCGACGCCGGGGTGCGCGTCGATGAAAGCCCCTACCTCCACTTCCTCCGGCGCTTCGCCGGCGAGACGGCCCCGTCCGTGCTCGCCGCCAGCGCCTGATGCCATGCCGTCCGATCAGCCTCATGTCAGCGTCCTGCTGCGCGAGACGGTCGGACGGCTTGCACCGGCTCCGGGTCTGCGGTTCCTCGACTGCACGCTTGGCGCCGGCGGCCACACCGCGGCCCTCCTCGCCGCCGGCGCGACCGTCATAGGGATCGATCGGGACCCGCGCGCCCGGGAACTCGCGCGGGGACGCCTCGCCGGCCACGCCGACCGGTTGACGGTGCTCGACATGACGTTCGCCGACGCGGCCGAGGGGCTGGCCGCGGAAGGCGAACGTTTCCACGGCGTCCTCGCCGACCTGGGGGTCAGCAGCATGCAGCTCGATGATGCCGGCCGCGGCTTCTCGCTGCGCGATACAGCCCGCGCGGACATGCGCATGGGCGACGGCTGCCCGCACGATGCGATCGGCCTGATCGACGCGCTGACCGAGAGCGATCTCGCCGACGTGATCTACCGCTACGGCGAGGAGCGCCTCAGCCGGCGCATCGCCAGCGCGCTGAAGCGGGCGCGCAAGGCCGGCGTCGAGAGCGCCAGCGGCCTGGCCGAGGCGGTGCGCGGCTGCATCGGTGGCCATCAGCCGCGCCATCCGGCGCTACGCACCTTCCAGGCCCTGCGCATCGCGGTGAACGACGAACTGGGCGAGCTCGAACGGCTGCTCGCCGCACTTCCACGACTGGTCGCTCCGGGCGGCCACGCCGTGGTCATTTCGTTCCACTCGCTGGAAGACCGCCAGGTGAAGATCGCCTTCAAGACGCAGCAGACGCGCGGCGCTTGGGATGAGATCGCCCGCCGCCCGTCCATCGCCGACGAAACCGAACTGGCCGACAACCCACGCTCGCACAGCGCCAAGCTGCGCTGGGCCAGGAGAGCAGCATGAGCCGCCCCGATTCCCGCTTCCATCTGATCCTCGCCACGGTGTGGATCGCCGCTGCGATCTGGCTCGCCATCGGCATCGCGGTGGCCAGTGGCGAGAAGACCGCGCTGGAGCGCCGGCGCGGCACCGACCACAAGGAGCGCCGCGAGCTGATCGCCCAGCAGGAGAAGCTGCGCGCCGAGATCGACTGGCTGGCCAGCGCCCCGTCGATCGCCGACGCCGTGAACCGCCTCGGCCTGCCACTCGAGCCACCGACCCGGCTGGCTGCGCGATGAGCCACTCTGGCCCCCCTCCCCGCATCTGGCGCGCGGCACTGCTGCTGGCCGTGTTCGTCTGCCTGTTCGGCGTGCTCGGTTGGCGCCTGCACACCCTGCAAGTGGTGCAGCGCGACGAGCTGACCGCCTTCGGCGAACGCCAGCGCGTGCGCTCGTGGAACCTGCCGGCCAGCCGCGGCGCGCTGTACGATGGGCAGGGGGCGCCGATCGCCGTCTCGCAGACCGCCTGGACGCTGACCGCCGATCCGGCGATGATGGACGACCGCATGCGCGCCACCGTCGAGCTGGAGCGCCTCATCCCCACCGTCGATCGCGACGCGCTGCGCCAGCATTTCCAGAGCGGCAAGAACGGCCGCACCCTGGCCAAGGGCCTGAGCGATGAGCAGGCGACCGCGATCCGGGCCCTGCGCCTGGTCGGGGTGCAGCTGACCCGCGAGGCGGTGCGCATCTGGCCGGGTGGTTCGATCGCGCCGCATGTCATCGGCTTCGTCAACGCCGATGGCAAGGGTGGCGGCGGCATCGAGCAGACCCTCGATGGGCGTCTCGCCGGCACGCCAGGCAAGGAGACGCTGCAGGTCGATGCGCTGGGCAAGCCGGTGCTTGATGCCAGCGGCGAGACCGTGCCGGCTGTAAACGGCGCCAATGTCCAGCTGACCATCGAAGTGCCGGTGCAGCTCGAACTGGAGGCGGCGATCGCCGAGGCGGCCCTGAAGCACAAGCCTTTGGGAGCCGCAGGCATCGTCATCCGCGCAGCGACCGGCGAGATCATCGCCATGGCGAGCTGGCCGACCTTCGACCCGCTCGACCGCTCGACCTTCGCGCCCGATGCGCTCAACAACCGCGCGGTGCAGCTCGTCTATGAGCCCGGTTCGACCTTCAAGCCGCTGGTCGCCGGCGCCGCCGAGGCCGAGGGCCTGACCAGCTGGAACGAGTCGATCTACTGCGAGCGCGGCCGCTGGACCTACCGCGCGGGCAAGGCGGCACGCACCATCACCGACCACTCGGTGACCCATGGCGGACACGGCAACCTCACCGTCACCGAAGGCATCGCGCTGTCGGACAACATCCTGATGGCCAAGCTCGGACTGCGCATGGGGCCCGAGAAGCTGTACGAATGGGTCACCCGCCTGCACTTCGGCCGCAAACTCGGCCTGTGCCTGCCAGGCGAAGGCGCCGGCATCGTCAACGCGAAGTCGAAGTGGAACCAGCTCGGCGCCTGCATGTCGGTGCCGATGGGCCACGAGATTGCCGTCACGCCGCTGCAGCTGGTCATGGCGCATGCCGCCATCGCCAACCGCGGCGCCTGGCTGCCGCCACGCCTGGTCAAGCGCGTCTGGCAGGATGGCGCCGCCGGGGACACCGAACTGCCGTTGCCGCCCAGCGCCGGCGAGCCCGGCCAGGTCTTCGCGCCCGAAGACGCAGCGCAGATCGAGCAGGCGATGACCCACACCATGACCGAAGGCACCGGCAAGAAGGCCGACCTCGATGGCTACATCGCCGCCGGCAAGACCGGCACGACGATGAAGCTGGTGGGCGGCCGGTATTCCGACACCGAACATGTCGGATCCTTCGTCTGCTGGGCTCCGGCCCAGGCCGGAGCCCCGGTCGGCGACAAGCTCGTCTGCCTGATCGCGGTGGATGATGCGACCCAGAACGGCCACTACGGCTCGGAGGTCGCCGCCCCCTATGTCCAGCGCGTGCTGCAGTTCGCCCTGGAGCGCGCCCGCGTCCCCAAGATCGACAAACCGGCGCCGGTGAAAAAGGGGAAGAAGGGGTGAAGTCCCGCGACCTGTTCGTCGATCAGGCCATCGCCAGCCCGCTGCCCGCGGAGCTGGCCGGGGTGTGCCGCGACAGCAGGTCGGTGCGTGCCGGCGAGGTCTTCATCGCCCAGGCGGACGGCGCCGAACAGGCAGCGCATCGCACCGAGGCGGCTGCGCGCGGCGCCGCTGCCATCCTCGCCGAACCGGAGGTGGCGCATGCGCGCTACGCCTTCGCCCGCGCCTCGTGCGCTGCGCACGGCCTGCCGCGCCCGGTGCCCCTGGTCGCCACCACCGGCACCAAGGGCAAGAGCACGGTCACCCATTTCGCCTGGGCTGCGCTCGGCACCGGCGCGGCGCGCATCGGCACGATCGGCTGGCACGACGGCGTCAGCGAACGGCCCAATCCCCAGACCACCCCGCCGCCCGACGACCTGCACCGCTTCCTCGCCGGGCTGCCCGCCTCCTGCCCCGGCGTCGCGCTCGAAGCCAGTTCGCATGGCCTCGACCAGCAGCGTCTCGCCGGGTTGCGCCTCGCCGCCCTCGCCGTCACCGGCATCGGCCGCGACCACCTCGACTACCACGGCACCCAGGCGGCCTACGTCCACGCCAAGCTGCGCGCCGCCCGCCTGATCGCACCGGGCGGGCTGTGCGTGGTCAACGCCGATGACGAGCACGCCGAGTTGTTCGCGCACGCTGCGCAGGCGGCCGGCGCGCGCGTCGTCGCGCTGGCGGTCGGACGCGGTGGCCATCCCCGCCTGCCCGGCTGCGCCGCCGCCACCGCTTTCCGCCATGGCCAAAGCTGGCTACTCGACGCCCCTGGCGCCGAGGTCGAACTGCCGGTGCGTTTGCCCGGCGGATTCAACGCCTGGAACGCCGCTGCCGCCGTGCTGTTGGCCGAGGCTGCTGGCGTACCCATCGCCACCGCCGCCCGCCGCCTGGCCGATGCCCCGACCGTGCCCGGCCGGCTCGAACTGCTCGCCAACGCCCCGCTGACCTACGTCGATTACGCGCACACCGCCGAAAGCCTGGCCAAGGCCATCGCCGCGCTGCGCGAGGCGCACCCCGGCCGCCGCTTGGCGGTGGTCTTCGGCTGCGGCGGCGACCGCGATGCCGGCAAGCGGCCGCTGATGGGCGCCGCCGCCTCCACCGCCGATGCCGTGGTGCTGACCGACGACAACCCGCGCAGCGAGGATCCCACCGCGATCACGACGCAGATCGCCGCCGGCAGCATCGCCCCGGTCGCCGTCGTGCACGAGCGCGGTGCCGCGATCCTGCAGGCCCGCGAGCTGGCCGGTCCCGATGGCGTGGTCCTGGTCGCCGGCAAGGGCCACGAGACCGAACAGAAGTTCGCCGACCGCGTGGTGCACTGGGACGACCGCGCCTTCGTGCGCGGGCTGGGGGCGGCATGACCTTCCCCGGCACCGCCACCGTCAACCTGTCGCGTCCCGCCCCCTTCCGCCTGCGCGCCGAGGACGCCGAGCGTCTGACCGGCGGACGCTGGCACGGCCAGCCGCGCGAGGCGACGGTGCGCGGCGCCGCGATCGACAGCCGGCGCGTCTCGCCCGGCTGCCTCTTCGCCTGCCTGCCCGGCGAGCGGGTCGATGGCCACGACTTCGCCGCCGCCGCGGTCGGTTCGGGCGCCTGCCTGATCCTCGCCAGCCGCCCGGTCAAGGTCCCCGCCCCGGTGCTGGTGGTGCGCGATGTCGCCGCCGCGCTGGCCACCCTGGCCGGCGAGTTCCGCAGCCGCGCCCAGGGCTGCACCTGGATCGCGGTGGCCGGCGCGAACGGCAAGACCACGACCAAGGAGTTGATCGCCGCCGCGCTGCGCGCCGGCACGCGCGAACCCGTGCTGGTCACCCAAGGCAATCTCAACAACCACCTGGGTGTTCCCCTGACTGTGCTGTCGCTGCCCGAGCGCGCACGCTATGCCGTGGTCGAGATCGGCACCAACCATCCCGGCGAGCTCGCCCCCCTCGCCGCCATCGTCCGCCCGGACCACGCCTGCGTGGTGTCGATCGGACCAGAACATCTCGAAGGTTTCGGCGACTTGGCCGGGGTGACACGAGAGGAATGTGCGCTGTTCGCAGCCCTGCCCGCCGGCCGCCCCGCCTTCCTCGGCGTGCACGGTCTTGATGCCCAGGCGGCGGCGCATGGCACCAGTGCCGAGGCGCTGATCGGCCTCGCCCGCAGCCTGGCCGCCGGCCGCGACCTGCGTCTGTCCCTGTTACCCGACGGCGAGGAGCTCGCGACCCCGGCCGGCAGCGCCTCCCTTGGACTCATCGGCGAGCACAACCGCGCCAACGCCTGGCTCGCCTGGCAGGTCGCCGTGGCGGTCGGCATCGACGGCCGCGATGCCCTGGGCGGGATCGCCGCCGTGCGCGCCACGCCCGGACGCATGCGTCCGCTGCGCCTGGGCGAGCACCTGGTGATCGACGACTGCTACAACGCCAACCCGGCGAGCATGACGGCAGGCCTCGCCGTGCTGGCGGCGCGTTCCGGCCGGCGCCTCGCGGTGCTCGGCCACATGGGCGAACTGGGCGCGGCCAGCGCGCACGGACACGCGCTGGTGGGCGAGGCGGCAGCGCGCGCCGGAGCCGCCCTGATCGCAGTCGGCCCCCTCGCCCAGCCGATCATCGCCGCCTTCCGCGCCGCCGGCGGCGCCGACGGGCAGGCCGCCACCGACCGACAGGCTGCTGCCTCCGCCGCCGTGGCGTGGCTGAAGGCTGGCGGGCCGGCCACGGTGCTGGTCAAGGGCAGCCGCTCGGCCCATCTCGAAGATGCGCTGAGCGGCATCTGCGAAGCCTTCGGCAGCCGCTTCCCGGGCGGGGTGCACTGATGCTCCCCTGGCTCGCCGCTTGGTTCCCTGGCCTCAACGGCGTCACCCCGCGCATCCTTGCCGCCGGGGCGATCGCCTTCATCTGCATGCTCGCGGTGATGCCGCCGCTGATCCGCTGGCTGCGCGCCAAGAAGCTGGGCGAGAGCGGGGCCAAGAACGAGGGCGCGACGGTGGTCGATGAGGCGCGCGAGCGCAAGAAGGGTACGCCGACGATGGGCGGGCTGGGCCTGATCGGCTGCATCGCCTTCGCCACCCTGGTCTGCTGCGACCTCACCGAGGCGCGGCCGTGGCTGCTGCTCGCCGGCATGGTCGGCTTCAGCGTGCTCGGCTTCCTCGACGACCGGGTCAAGATCTTCAAGGGCGCGCACGGCATCAGCAGCACGACCAAGCTGGTGTGGCAGATCGCCCTCGCCGCCGGTTGCGGCTATGGCCTCTATCTGGTCGGCCAGCACGACGCCGCCACCCTGCTGCCCGGCAACGCTCCCGCCGGCCTCACCGAAGGCTTCTACAAGAAGGAGCTGGGCACGATGGAAT
This sequence comes from bacterium, assembly GCA_020047915.1. Classification (GTDB taxonomy): domain Bacteria; phylum Planctomycetota; class UBA11346; order UBA11346; family UBA11346; genus UBA11346. The sequence goes on from JAIFND010000220.1 coordinate 8,828, forward strand.
ACACCGTGCGCCTGGCCACCGATCAGCTCGCCTTCCCGTTCATCCCGGTCGAATACGCCATCGCGCTGGGCTGGCTGCTGGCGCCGTGGGCCGCCTTCGTCGTCATCTCGTGCGCCAACGGCGTCAACTTCACCGATGGCATGGACGGCCTGGCCGGCGGCACGGTGTTCATGTCGCGCGTCGATACCGCCGACCATCTGCAGGCCCTGTACGTCTCCGGCGGGCAGGAGGTGGCGGTGTTCTGCGCCGCCATCGCCGGCGGCTGCCTCGGATTCCTGTGGTTCAATGCCGCGCCGGCCGCGGTGTTCATGGGAGATACCGGTTCGCAGGCCCTGGGCGCGGCCCTCGGCCTGGTCGCGGTGGCGACCAAGCAGGAGCTGCTGTTCGTGCTGGTCGGTGCGATCTTCGTCGCCGAGGCCGGCAGTGTGCTGGTCCAGAAGCTGGTGTTCAAGGCGACCAAGCGGCGGCCGCAGGGCGGCTACCGCGTGTTCCTGTGCGCCCCTCTGCATCACCACTTCCAGTATCTGGGCTGGCCGGAATCCAAGATCGTGACGCGCTTCTGGATCATCGCCGCCTGCTGCGCCCTCCTCTCCCTCGCCACCCTCAAGCTGCGTTGACATGGACAACACCTCCAACCGACTGCGCATCGCCCTGATCATCATCGTCGCCGCCCTGTGCGGCTTCGGCATGGTGATGATCGCCTCCTCGACCGTGATCGGCACGGCGGGCGGCAAGACCGACGGCACGGTCACCTACGCTTTCATGGTCAAGCAGGCCCTGGCCATGCTTGTCGGCGTCGGGGCCGCAGTGGCGATCAGCTGGTTTGGCACCCGCCGCCTGGCCGACTGGCGCTGGGTCGCCGTCATCTTCGCCGTTGCAGTCGTGTCGCTGCTCGGCGTGCTCGCGGTCGGCCGCTCGATCAACGGCGCCCGGCGCTGGATCGACCTCGGACCGATCAACCTGCAGCCGGCCGAGATCGCCAAGTTCGCCGTCGTCATCACCATCGCCTGGCTGCTCGGCCGGGCCGCCGAGCGCGTCCGCACCTTCAACCACGGCCTGGTCCTGCCCGTGATCGCCTTCGGGGCGCTCGCCATCCTCGTCTATGCGACCAAGGACCTTGGCTCGGTCGTGGTCATGGGTGTGGTTCTGCTGTCGATGATGCTGATGGCCGGCGCACCCTGGGGTAAACTGCTCGGCCTGGGCCTGGCTCTGCTGCCCGCGGTTGCCTACTTCGCCGTCTGGGAGGTCAGCTACCGGCGCGAGCGCTTCTTCGCTTTCATCGATCCGTGGCACGCCGATGGCCCGGCCGCCTACCATCTGCAGCAGAGTTTCGTGGCGATCGGCAGCGGTGGCCTCACCGGCGCCGGACTGGGCGAGGGCGGGGCCAAGCTCGCCTTCCTGCCCGAGCGCCACACCGACTTCATCTACGCCGTCATCTGCGAGGAGTTCGGCATGGCTGGTGGGCTCGGCGTGGCCACCGCATTCTTCGCCCTGATCATCGTCGGCCTGATGATCGCGCACCAGTCGCGCGATCTGCACCGCCGTCTGCTGGCGACCGGCGCGGTGATGATCCTCGGCACCCAGGCATTCTGGAACATGCTGGTGGTCACCGGCGGCGCCCCAACCAAGGGCCTGACCCTGCCGTTCATCAGCTACGGCGGCTCGTCGGTGGCGATCTGCATCGTCCTGGTCGGCATCCTCGACGCCTGCGCGCGGGCCAACGCCCGCGAAGCCGCGGTCAAGCCGATGATCAGCCGGCCGCTGGGCGCCACCACGACCCGCCGCCTCACCCCGGTCCCACTGCGCCGCCCGACCACGGAAGGTGCGTGATGCGCGCCGAAGGCGTCCTCTTCTGCGGCGGCGGGACCGGCGGCCATGTGCTGCCTGGGCTGGCCGTGGCCTCGGCTCTGCGCGCCCAGGGCGGCGGGACGCTGCGCTGGATCGGCGATCCCGAGCGGATCGAGGCCCGCCTGGTGCCGGGCGCCGGCATCCCGCTGCTGCCGCTCGGCCTGTCGCGTCCGCGCCTCGCCTCGCCGCGCTGGCTGCTCCACGCCATGCGCACCGCCTGGGGCTGCTGGCGCGAGATGCGCTCCCGTCCGCCGCAGGCGGTGGTCGCCCTGGGCGGCTACGCCTCGCTGATCCCCGGCCTGCTCGCGCCGCTGACCGGACGCCCGCTGATCGTGATGGAGCAGAACGCACGTGCCGGCCGCACCAACCGCCTGCTGTCGCGCTTCGCCGCCCGCATCATCACGCAGTTCGACGAGGCGAGCGAGCATCTGCCCGCTCCGCGCGTGCGCCGCTTCGGGAATCCGGTGCGTACGATCCCCTGCCGGCCGCGCGGTGAAGCCGCGACCTTCACCGTACTGGTGGTCGGGGGCAGCCTCGCCGCCAAGAGCCTCAACGACCTGGTCGCGCTTGCCGCCAAGCAGTTGAAGGCCATCCCCGGCCTGCGTCTGGTGCACATCGCCGGCGAGCAGGACCGCGCACGGATCGCCTCGATCTACGCCGATGCCGGCCTCGATGCCGAGGTGCTCGGCTTCGTCGATGACATGCCGACGCTCTACGGCCGCATCGACCTGGCGGTGACGCGGGCCGGCGCCACCACCGTCGCCGAACTGTGCGCGGCCGGCATCCCGGCGCTGTACATCCCCCTGCCGTGGGCCGCCGACGACCACCAGACCGCCAACGCCCGCGCCGTCGCCGATGCCGGTGGCGCGCTGCTGCTGCCGCAGGCCACCACCCGGCCCGAGGACGTGGTCGGCCACCTCGCCCGCCTCGCCGGCGACCGCGCCGCCGTCGCGGCGATGGGCCGCGCCGCCGCGGTCCTCGCCCGGCCCGACGCCGCCCGGCGCGTCGCCCGGCTGGTAACCGCCCTCGGCACCACCCGCGCCCGCCGCCTGGGGGCGCGCAGCGAGGCCCGCCGCGACTTCCGCACGCGGCTGCAGGTGGCGCGATGATCACCACCCGCTTCCGTGGCCTGCACATCCACCTCATGGGCATCGGCGGGGCCGGGGTCTCGGCCCTGGTGCCGCTGCTGCGCCGGGTCGGCGCCGAGGTCAGCGGCTGCGACAGCCAGGATTCGGCGGTGCTCGGCCGACTGCGCGAGCGCGGTGTCGCCTGCTCTATCGGCCATGCCCCGGCCCACCTCGCCGGAGTCGATGTCGTCGTGCATAGCGCGGCCATCCCGGCTGATCATCCGGAACTTTCCGCCGCCCGCGCGCGCGGCCTGCCGGTGCTGACGCGCGGCGAATGCCTAGTCCGCCTGATGGAGGGCAGCCGCACGGTCGCGATCAGCGGCAGCCACGGCAAGACCAGCACCTCGTGGATGACTGCCCACCTGCTGACCGAGGCCGGCCTCGATCCGGTGGTGATGGTTGGCGGCGCGGTGCAGGCCCTCGACGGCGGCGGTGCGCGAGCCGGGGCCGGTGACCTGTTCATCGCCGAGACCGACGAGAGCGACGGCAGCTTCGCCGGGGTAGAACCCGAGATCGCGGTGGTCACCAACCTCGACCACGAGCATCTGCGCCACTATGGTTCGTTCGCCGGACTGGAGCGCGCCTTCAACGCCTGGCTGGCGCGCATCCCCGCTGACGGCGCGGTGATCATCCCGAACACCGGCCTGTCGCCATCGGTCACCAATGGACTGCGCTGCCAGGTGGTGCGTTGCGGTCTTGATGCCGGCGACTGGCACGCCGCAGAACTCGAACTCGGCGCCGACGGCAGCCGCATGCGCGCGATCCACCTCGGCGTCGATCAGGGCGAGGTGCGGGTCGGCATCCCCGGCGCGCACATGGCGCTGAACGCGCTGATGGCCTGCGCCGCCGCCCGCCTCGCCGCCCCCGGTTGCGACCTCGCCAGCCTGGCGCGCTGCGAGCGCGTCCGACGCCGCTTCACTGTGCACGGCCAGGCCGCCGGCATCCGCGTGGTCGAGGATTACGGCCACCATCCCACCGAGGTGCGCGCGACGATCGCCGCCGCCCGCCTCGGCGGTGGCCGCGTGCACGTCGTGTTCCAGCCGCACCGCTACACCCGCACCGCCGACTGCTTCGAAGGCTTCACCACCGCCTTCGACCAAGCGCATGGCGTCGCCATCCTGCCGGTCTATGCCGCCAGCGAGACGCCGATCCCCGGCGTCGATGCCGCCGACCTCGCCGCCGCGCTGCGCGCCCGCCGCGCCGGTCTCGGCGACCAGACAGTGACCTACTGCGCCGACCACGAGGCGGCCATCGCCCACCTCGGCGTGCTCGCCGCACCTGGCGACACCGTGCTGGTGCTGGGCGCCGGCGATGTCGGCAGGCTGGCCCCGAGACTCCTCACCCATTTTACGCTCGCCCCGGCGCGTGAGTCGCCGGGGCTCATCCCCGCCCTTCGGACATGATCGTGCAAGCCCCCTTCTCCAACGGCTTCGCGTGCCGCAACCGCGTCCAGGTGCAGCGCCTCGCCGAGCTGACCACCTTCCGCATCGGTGGTCCGGCGACGGTCGCCGTGCTCGACGACCGCTCCGACCTGTCCGAGGTGCTGGAACGCAGCGCGCGCTGGCTGGGCAAGGGCGCCAACCTGCTGGTCGGGGACGAGGGCCTGGCCCAGCCAGTGGTGCGCCTGGGCCGCGACTTCGACTTCTTCCGTCTCGCCGGGACCCGTGAAGGCCGCAGCATCGTGCAGGTCGGCGCCGCCGCCGACCTCGCCAAGGTGATCAGCTTCACCATCGCCAACGGCCTGGCCGGTCCGGAAGGCCTGGCCGGCGTGCCGGCGACGGTGGGCGGGGCGCTGCGCATGAATGCCGGCACGGTGCATTGCTGGACGCTGGACTTCGTCAGCCGGGTCGAGGTCGTGCTGCCCGGCCGCGACCGTCCCGAGTGGATCGAGCGCGCCGCGCTGCCCGCCGCCTACCGCAACTCGGGCTTGCCCGCTGGCACCGTGTTCCTCGGCTGCGAGCTGGAGCTGGCCCCCGGCGATCCGGTCGCGCTGAAGGAGCGCGGCGCCAAGCTCAAGAAGGCCAAGGCCGACAGCCAGCCGTTGGCCCTGCCCAGCGCCGGCTGCGTGTTCAAGAACCCCTCCAAGGAACTGCCGGCCGGCAAGCTGATTGATGGGCTCGGCCTCAAGGGCACGCGCATCGGCGGCGCCGAGATCAGCACCGTGCACGCCAACTTCATCGTCAATCCCGGCCGCGACGCCGCCGCGATGGATGTCGTTCGCCTGGTCCGCCGCATCCGCCGCACCGCCTTCCGCGAGCGCGGCGTGGTGGTCGAGATGGAAGTCGAGGCGTGGGCCTGCCCGGAGGAGTTGCGGGCGCATCCGTCGGAGTTGGGCGATGATTGAACTGTTCGGCGTTCGGCGTTCGGCGTTCGGCGTTCCGAACCCGTCGGTACACGCTCAATCCTGCGGAACGTCGCACGTCGAACGTCGAACGCCGAACCCGTCAAAGGGGCAATTCCCATGCTGATCGATGTCCTGATGGGCGGCCCTGGCCGCGAGGCCGCGGTCAGCCGGCGCAGCGGTGCCGCGATCGCACGCGGCCTGCGCACCGCCGGCCACGACGTCGCCGAACTCGACCTGCCTGGCGAACTCGACCCGGCGCGGCTGCGCCCGGGCGCCATCGCCTTCAACATCGTGCACGGCACCTACGGCGAGGACGGCGCGCTGCAGGCCGCGCTCGAAAAGTTGAGCGTGGCCTATGTCGGCTCCGACGCGGCGGTCAGCCGCCTGTGCATGGACAAGAGCGCCACCAAGCGCCGCTTGGCCGAGGCTGGCGTGCGCGTGCCGTGGGGTGTCGAAGTCGATCTCGGCCGACCATTCAAACCCAGCGACCTCAAGCTGCCGCATCATGGTGGCCTGGTGCTGAAGCCGGCTGATGACGGCAGTTCGGTGGGATTGAAGATGGTGCCCAATCCCGGCTGGGTGCTGCCGGCGGTCGAGGAACTGCTGCGCGAGGTCGGCCCGCGCCGCTACCTCATCGAGGAGCGCCTGCCCGGGCCCGAGTACACCGTCGCGGTGATCGACGAGGACGCCGGCCCGCGCGCCCTGCCGCCGCTGGTGATCAGCACCACCACCGGGGTCTTCGACTACGACGCGAAGTACAACCGCAGCGACACCGTCGAGGTGCCGGTGGCCGACGCCGCCCTCGCCGCGCGCCTGGGCGCCATCGGCGTCGCCGCGCACCGCGCCTGCGCCTGCCGCGACATCTCGCGCGTCGATGTCATGGCCACCGCCGATGGCGATCTGGCCGTCCTCGAGATCAACACCCTGCCCGGTTTCACCGACGCCAGTTTGACGCCCAAAGCGGCGGCTGCCGCTGGCATCAGCTTCTCCGAACTGGTACACCGACTCGCCTGCCGGGCCGCCCGGCGCGCCCTGCCCCCGACCTGAACCATGCCCGCCGATCCTTCCGACGATAACCTGCGTCCCATCACGCCCACGCCCAGCGACAGTGCCAACGAGCTGATCGCGGTGGCCGAACGCAAGCGGCGCAAGGCCGCTGACGAAGCGCCTGCCCCGCCCTCGACCCGTCGTCGGCGCAAGCCCGCCGCCCCGCGCAGCGCTACCACTCCGACCGAGGCCGGTGAAACCGCCGCCGCCGCCGAGGCTCCGGCCCAGCCAGTCGCCGCGCCAGCTCGCCCGACGCGTGCCTGGACCGCCGTGTGTGTCTGCGCCGCCCTTGCCCTGCTCGTCCTGTCGGCGGCCGGCGCCGCCAACCTGCCCAAGCCCCTGCCGGTCGATCGCGTGGCGGTGACCTGGCTGGAAGGCCCCAAGGCGCCACAACGCGAGGTTGATGGCTGGCTGGCCGCGTTCCCCGGCCGCGAACAACTCGCCGAAGCCAACGGCTGGGTCATGGGCAAGCTGTCCGAGCATCTGCTTGCCCAGCCCGGGGTCGGCGAGGTGCGTTCGGTGCGCCTGCGTCACGACCGCGTCTCCGAAGCCGGCCGCATCCGTCTGGTGCGCGTGCTGGAAGTCGAGATGGGCATGCGCCGGCCCTACATGCCCGGCGTCCTGGCCAGCGGCCAGCGCGTGTGGATCGACCGCGAAGGTGTGGTCCTGCCCGGCAGCCTGCCCGGCCCTGATCGCCGCCGCCCGCTGCTGCGCCAGCTCGAACTCGGCGGTGGCAATCTGCGCGCCGCAGTCACCGCCTGGCAGCTGATCGAACCGCACATCGAGACCAACCTGATCGGCACGATCGATTGCGCCGCCCCGCTCGACGAGCGCGGTGCGCGCGGCATCGTGTTCAATGCACTCAGTGGCAGCCGTCTGGTGTGGGGGCGCCCCGACGAGACCACCCTCGGCCGCGACCCCGAGACCAAAGCGCGCGACCTGGTGCACACCCTGCGCTGCCAGGGCGACCTGACGCGCATCGCCACGGTGAATGTGCGCTTCGCCAAGCCGTTCTATACGCTGCGCTGAGCATTGCCCCTGAGGGTATTCATTGCCCCTGGGTTTAGGGGTTAGGGGTTAGGGCCCAAGGCATGGCCAACCCACCCTTGCATACGGGTTCTCGACCCTAACCCCTAACCCCTGTCCCCTAACCCCTAGGGGCAATGAATGGGCAATGGACCATGCTCGAACTCCCCGCCGAGAACCTGATCGTCATCGCCCTGGTCAGCAGCCACCACCTCGGCATCACGGTGGCCGCCCTTGATCCGCGTCACGGCGAGGAGCCGCGCCGGCACAAGGAGTTCGCGGTGCGCTGGGCCGAGCTCAGCCAGGCCGGACGGGCCGAGGCGCTGCGCGATGCGCTCGAACAGACCTGCCGGCCGATGAACCTCGAACCGCGTTCGATCTTCATCGCGTGCAGCGACCCGTCGCTGTCCGCGACCTCGGTGACCGGCTGGTCGGCGCTGGGCGAGGACGTGCGCATCTCGGCGCACGAACGCGCCTTCGCCCTCGGCCGCGCGCGCACCCACGCCACCGCCGACGACCGCGAGCAGCTCGACGTCGTGCCGACCTACTGGACCATCCGCACCCGCGACGGCCAACTCGACTGCGATGATCCGGTCGGGCAGATCGGCAACCACCTCACCTGCCACGCCATGCGCGTCACCTCGCGGCGCGGACTGCAATCCGAGTTCCGCGCCATCTGCGAAGACCTCGGCCTGCACCTCGAAGGCCTGATCCCGCAGCCGATCGCGCTCTACCGCGGAATCAGCGGCCGGATGAACAAGGGCGGCACCCAGCTGGTCATCGACCTCGGCGCCCGCCACACCACCCTGATCGTGCGCCGCAAGGGCCGCCTGCTGCACCTCGAGACCCATCCCTTCGGCGGCGACAGCGTGACCGAGCGCATCTCCGTCGCCCTGGGCGTCGATCTGGTGCGCGCTGACGACATCAAGCACGAGATCGATGTCGATGAGGTGCCGGGCGACGATCTCGAAGGCCAGCAGTCGATCTTCGGCGAGATCCAGGAGCGCCAGCGCCAGCACAGCATCGCCGCGCGCACCGCCGCCGAATGCCTGGGCGCCTTCTTCCGCGACCGCGCCCGCAACCTGCGCGACGACGGCGATCTGCTCAGCCAGCGCGGCCAGGTCCATCTGGTCGGCCGCGGCGCCGCGATCCGTGGCCTGGTGCCTTTCCTGTCGGCGGTGTTCCGCCTTGAAGTCGTACTCGGCACCGGGTCGAAGAACACCGATCCGGGCGCCGAACTGGACGGTCTGCTGGTCGCCGGCGTGGTGAAATGCGCCGCCGACCGCCGCATCGAGCATCTCGTCGAGCAGGCCAGCTCGATCCGCGGCGCCGCCGGCGGCATCGCCGCCTGGCTGATGCAGCCGCTGGCTTAGCCTCTGCGACGCGCGACCGCCGCAGCGAGCTCATCGAGCATCGGCACGGTCTCGTCCCACGATACGCAGGCGTCGGTGATCGACTGGCCGTAAGTCAGGCCGACGCAGCCACCGCTGGCCGGCACGTTCTGCCGCCCGGCGACGAGGTGGCTTTCGATCATCGCACCAAAGATCGAGTGCGATCCAGAGATGATCTGCGCCGCGATGGCGCTGGCCGCCTGGGTCTGCTTGCGGTGGTCCTTGGCACTGTTGCCGTGGCTGCAGTCGATCATCAGACGGGCCGATTGGCTGGCCGCAGTCAACGCCGCAACCGCCTTGGCGACGCTGGCCGGGTCGTAGTTCACGCCGCTGGCCGCTCCACGCAGGATGACATGTGTATCAGGGTTGCCACGCGTCGCGACGATCGCGGCGACGCCCTGCTTGGTCACCGACAGGAAGCGGTGCGGGTGGGCGGCGCTGCGCATCGCATCGATGGCGATCTGCAGATTGCCGTCCGTGCCGTTCTTGAAACCGACTGGCACGCTGAGGCCCGAGGCGAGTTCGCGGTGCACCTGGCTTTCGGTGGTGCGCGCACCGATCGCGCCCCAGCTGACCAGGTCGGCGATGAACTGCGGGGTGATCGGGTCGAGGAACTCGCAGCCGGCGGGCAGGCCGAGGTCGGCGAGGTCGCACAGCAGCTTGCGCGCGGTGCGCAGCCCCTTGTTGATGTGGAACGAATTGTCGAGGTCGGGGTCGTTGATCAGGCCCTTCCACCCGACCGTGGTGCGCGGCTTCTCGAAATAGACGCGCATGACCACGAGCAGATCGCGGGCCAGGCGCTGGGCGACCGGCTTGAGCCGAGCGGCGTAGTCGAGGGCGGCAGCGGGATCGTGGATCGAGCACGGCCCAACCACCACCACCAGGCGGTCGTCCTCGCCGCGCAGGCTGCGCGTGACTGCGGCCCGGCCGGCGGCCACCGTCTCGGAGGCACGCTCGGACAGCGGCAGCTCCTCCATGAGGATGGCCGGGGGAAGCAGGGGCGAGAGCCCCTCGATGCGGAGGTCGTCGGTGCGATGCAGCATGCGGGCGGGGATGCTGCCGGGGTCTGCGCCCCGGTCCACCCCCTGTACGCCCAGGCCTCAGCCGCGGCCTGGGGGCCGACTACCTGACGCGGCTATATCCCAACTCTTCGACCTGCGGCATCACGCCGGCTTCCTTGCCGTCCAGCACATAGACCTGGATGCGCGCGGTGCCGTCGCGGCCGTGCTCCATCACGACATTGTGCACGCCGGGCATGGCCTTGATCGCGGCCTTGTCCTCGGCGGCCTGCGTATCGCCAACCTCGGCCTTCATGTAGTTGATTGAGAGCGTGCGTGGTGGCCCGCCGCAGGCGGCGAGGGCGAGGGCGACGGCGAGGATGGCGAAACGGGTCATGGCGGGTCTCCGGGCGGCAGCCTGCCAAGTCTCGGAGGGTCGCCAAGTCCCCCTTCTATGACCGTATGGCCCATCCAAGCTGGGGCTTGAGCCGGAACGGCCCCTGGCATCCTGCGACCCCGTCAGGGACGACTGGCGCTCACAGCCCGCCGGGCTGGACGCGGGCAACCGCGAGGGAGCCCCTGATGCATCCGCCGCGCGCCTGGGCATCCGCACGAACCCGCCCCACAGGGAGACGCCCGATGTCCACCCAGCCCGCACCCCGCTTCACCGCCCCCCGCCCCCTCGCCAGCACCGACCCCGAACTGGCAGCGATCATCGGCCGCGAGGCCGAGCGCCAGCAGCACACCATCGAACTGATCGCGTCCGAGAACATCGTCTCGACCGCAGTGATGGAAGCACAGGGCTCGCTGCTGACCAACAAGTACGCCGAAGGCTATCCGGCGAAGCGCTACTATGGCGGCTGCGAGTTCGTCGACCAGGCTGAAGACCTGGCGATCAAGCGCGCCCAGCAGTTGTTCAAGACCGACTACGCCTGCAACGTCCAGCCGCACTCCGGCTCGCAGGCGAACATGGCGGTGTACATGGCGGCCGGGCTCACGAAGGGCGACAAGGTGCTGGGCATGTCGCTCGACCACGGCGGCCACCTGACGCACGGCTACAAGCTGAACTTCTCCGGCCTCGACTACACCATCGCCAGCTACGGCGTGACCAAGGAGACCGGCCGCATCGACATGGCCGAGGTCGAGCGCATCGCGGTTGAGTTCCAGCCCAAGATGATCATCGCCGGGGCGTCGAACTACTCGCGCACCCTCGACTTCGCTGCCTTCGCCGCGATCGCCAAAAAGGTCAATGCGATCCTCTTCGTCGATATGGCGCACATCGCCGGCCTGGTCGCCGCGGGCCTGCACCCCAGCCCCTTCGGCCACGCCGACTTCGTCACCACGACGACGCACAAGACCCTGCGCGGGCCGCGCGGCGGCATGATCTTCTCGCGCAGCCCCGAGCACGCCAAGAAGGTCAACAGCCGCGTATTCCCCGGCATCCAGGGCGGTCCGCTGATGCATGTCATCGCCGCCAAGGCCGCCGCCTTCGGCGAGGCGCTGAAACCAGAATACGCCGAGTACATGGGCCGGGTGAAGGCCAGCGCCAGCGCGATGGCCGACGAGTTCATCAAGCTCGGCTGGCAGGTCGTTTCGAACGGCAGCGACAACCACCTGTTCTCACTCAATGTCATGAGCCAGGGCGTCACCGGCAAGCAGGCCGAGGACAAGCTGCACGAAGTCGGCGTGACGGTGAACAAGAACCTCATCCCCTTCGACACCCAGCCCGCCCAGCAGGGCAGCGGCATCCGCATCGGCACCCCCGCCGTGTGCAGCCGCGGCTTCGGCGTCGCCGAGTGCATCCAGGTCGCGCGCATCATCGACAAGGCGCTGAAGGGCCGCGACGACGCGGCCGCGCTGGCCGCCGCCAAGGCCGAAGCGCGGGCGCTGTGCGACCGGTTTCCCATCTACTGATTCATTGCCACAGGGGTTAGGCCGAGCCATTGCCACAGGGGTTAGGGTTTAGGGGGCCGACACCTCGACCTAACCCCTAACCCCTAACCCCTAACCCCTCGGGGCAATGACAACATGCCGTCGCTACGCGGGGCGCTGATCGATGCGGGGCCGTGCCCCTATCTGCCTGGGCGGCGCTTCCATGCCTTCCATGCGGCTGAGGTCGTCGATGGCGAACTGTACCGCGTCCTGCTCGACAACCGGTTCCGGCGCAACGGCGGGGTGTTCTATGCACCGATGTGCGACGGCTGCCAGGCCTGCCAGCCGATCCGTGTGGCGGTGGCAGAATTCCAGCCGCGTCGCGACCAGCGGCGGGTCTGGCGGCGCAACGCCGACCTGACCTACGCCTGGCAGCCGCGCGGCTGCGACGAGGAGCGCCTGGCCCTGTGGCGACGCTACCAGGCAGCGGTGCACGACGACCACGAAGTCGAGGCGCCGGTCCGTTTCATGACCGAGGACGGCGGCATCGCGGGCGGTGAACTGCACGCCCGTGACGCCAGCGGACGGCTGCTGGGCGTGGCGATCTGCGATGTCGTGGGCGACGCGCTCAGCAGCGTCTATTGCTACTGGGAACCAGACGAAAGGGCACGGGGTCTGGGTACCGCCTTGGCGCTGGCCGAGATCGCCAGCGCTGCACAGCAGGGCCTGCGCTGGTGGTACCCCGGCTTCTGGGTCGCCGGATGCGCCAAGATGGCCTACAAGGCGAGATTCGGGCCGGCGCAGGTGCTACAGGATGGGCGCTGGCAACCCATGTGACCACCGGCGCAGCAGCGCGGGCGGGGGCGCCCGCACGCCGGTCGGGCGGGGGCGCCCGCGCTCCTCTAGGCGCGGTTCTGCAGGCGCGCGATGCGGTCGTCGAGGTCGGGGTGGGTCGAGAAGAGCTTCATCATGCCACCACCGCTGATCTTCATCGCAGGCGTGCCGCGGCCGTCATTGGGCACCACGCCATAGACCGCCTTCAGCGCGGACAGGGCAGCGATCATGTTCTGACGACCGGCGAGATCGGCGCCGCCGATGTCAGCCCGGTACTCGCGCTGGCGCGAGAACCACGCGACGACCATCATGCCGACAACCGACAGGGCGATCTCGAGGACGATCACGACGACCGGCTGGATCCAGGCCGGCGGGGCCTCGTTGCTGCGGCTGGCGAGGAACTGCATGACCGCGAAGGCGATGACGCGGGCGATGAACATGACGAAGGCGTTGATCACACCCTGGATCAGGGTCATGGTCACCATGTCGCCATTGGCGATGTGCGCGACCTCATGGCCGAGCACGCCTTCAACACCGCGACGGTCCATGCGACCCATCAGGCCGGTGCTGACCGCGACCAGCGAGCGCTTCTTCGACGGGCCGGTGGCGAAGGCGTTGACCTCGTCGGACTGGTAGTAGCCGACCTCGGGCATGTGCAGCAGACCGGCCTTGCGCGACAGGTCGTGGACGCGCTCGACCAGCCAGCGCTCTTCCTGGGACTGGGGATTGTCCGGGTCGATGACTTGGATGTTCATCGTCCACTTGGCCACCCAACGGCTGATGGCCAGCGAGATGAAGGCGCCGGCGAATCCCCATACCGCGCAGAAGGCGGCGAGGGTGCCGTAATCGAGGCCGCCATCCTTCACGTAGTTCCCGATGCCGAGAACATGCAGCAGGACGCTGACCGTGACGATGACGACCAGATTGGTGAGGAGGAAGAGGATGATGCGTTTCATGGTTCTGCACCTGTCAGTTGGGCAGGGTTCTAGCGGGGTTCGTGCCAGATCAAATCCTGTCGGATCGACCCGTTACAGGCACAGATTCGACACCGACGGACCTGAACGCTTGTGGACTCTGGCCGGATGCACAGCCTGCCGAGTCACCATGAACCACCCCCTGCTGAGCGAAGCCCTCCAGCGCTGCGCTTCCCGTCGCGGCTGGGCAGTCACCCAGACTGCGGATCTCGGCCTGACCCCGGCGCAATCCAGCGAACTACTGCCGCCGTCCCACCTGCCCCCCTTCGGTCGTTGGCAGGCCCTGGCGCGCCTGGGCGGCGGCGCGATGGGCGCGGTCTGGTTGGCGGCCGCCACTGACGGCCCCCTGGTCGTGGTCAAGACCGCCGCCGCTCCGGCACGCTCGCCCCTGGGCGGCGACCCGGGCGGATCGGTGTGGAACGGCGGCGATGATGCCTTCCGACGCAAGCCGCAGGAGAGCGAGCTTGCCGCCCGCTTCGAGCGCGAAGCGCGGATCACCGCGTCACTGCAGCATCCACGCATCGTCCCCTGCCTGGACGGCGGGGTGGCAGCGGACGGCACGCGCTATCTGGTGCTGGAGTGGATCGCCTCGGGTGACCTGGCTGCAATGCTGCGGCGTCATGGCCGCCTGTCGGCGGACTGCGCGCTGGCGATCGCCGACCAGCTGGCGGATGCCCTCGACCATGCCCATGCCCGCGGCGTCATCCATCGCGACCTCAAGGCGGCGAATGTCTTCGTGCGCGACGATGGCGCGGTCCTGCTGGGAGACTTCGGCCTGGCCCGGCCGACCAGCATCGGCGCCAGTCGCCTGACCCTGGCCGGCGTCGCGGTCGGCACGCCCAACGGCATGGCTCCTGAACAGATCGACGGCCGCGACAGCCTGGACGGGCGCGCCGATCTCTACGCCCTCGGCTGCCTGCTCTTCGAATGCCTGGCCGGGCGGCCGCCCTTCAGCGGCCGCAGCAACGAGGTGATGCACGCGCATCGCACCGCCGCGCCGCCGGATCTCGATCGTCTGGTCCCCGGCCTGCCCACCGGCGTGGCCGGTCTGGTGACCAGCCTGATGGCCAAGCGTCCGGAGGATCGCCCCGCTGATGGCGCCGCCGTGCGCGCCGCCCTCGCTGCGTGCGGCGTCATCGCCGGTCGCCTCGTACCGTGCACCGGGCCGCAGGTCTCCTGCTCCGCCATCGTCATTGAAATGGGCGAGCAGGCCGCCGTGTTGTGGGCGCAGCCACGCATCGTACTTGGCAAGCAACGCGGTCCGGGCACCGATCTGGTCGTGCGCGACTATCCCGAGGAGCAGCATCGCGAACGCCTGCAGCGCATCAGTCGCCGGCATGCGGTGATCAGCCGGCATGAGGACGGCTGGTGCGTGGAGGATCTCGGCAGCAGCAACGGCACCTGCATCAACGGCACGCGCCTGACGCCAGGCACGGTGCAGCGTCTGGTGGACGGCGACCGCATCGAGCTGGCTGGCGTCACCTCGCTGACCGTACGCCTGGCGCCTTCGGCGGTCATCCTGCAGCGCCCCAATAACCGGACCTCACTGTCCTATGCCATCGTCGATCAGCGGATCAGCCTGGGCCTGCAGGCGGATCTGCCCCTGAGCGGCGCCGACCGCCGGATCGAACTCGCCCGCCACCCTGGTGGTTGGCAGGCCGGCGGCCAGCCGCTTGCAGGCGCGCTCGACCTCGGGGCCGCCTGCGGCACCGTACGTGAGTTGGGCGACTGGCTCTAAGTCGTTATTAACGAAACCATTACACAATGTTCATCAATTCTTGATATTTGTCCGCGGGTCGCTCGACTGCGCACCCCATGCTGAACGCCCTGCTCCGCCTCATCCGTCCGCGCTCTGAACACTTCTACGGCTTCCTCGAGAAGCAGGCCCAGCTCGCCCTCGACGGCGCCAAGGCGCTGGAGGAGATCACCAAGCCTGGCGCCAACGCCGAGGCGGTGCGTGACCGCATCCGGGAGTTGGAGCATCAAGGGGACGCCCAGGTGCACGCGATGATCGATGCCCTGTCCGAGACCTTCGTCACGCCGATCGACCGCGAGGACCTGCAGCGCCTGAGCAAGCGCATCGACGACATCCTCGACCTGACCAACGCCACCGGCAAGGCCTGCGTCACCTTCGGCGTCGAGCAGCCGACGCCGGCCATGCGCTTGCTCATCATCAAGCTAGTCGAAAGCACCGATCTGCTGAACCAGGCGGTGCCCAAGCTGCGCATCCACGCCTACCCCGAGGCGCTGCGCATCTGCGCCCGCGTCACGATCAGCGAGAAGGACGGCGATGTCGTGTACCGCGACGCCCTGTCCAAGTTGTTCCACGATCCGGCGATCGACGCCAAGACCATCCTGCGCGAGCGCGAGGTCCTCGATGATCTCGAGAAGGCGATCAACCGCTGCGAGCAGGTCGCCGACCTGATCACCACCGTGGCGGTGAAGCAGTCGTGACCCTCGCCCTGACGCTGCTGCTGGTCGTCGTCCTGGCCGCGCTGATCTTCGACTTCATCAACGGCTTCCACGATGCCGCCAACGCCATCGCCACCACCGTTGCGACCGGCGCGATGAGTCTGGGCGCGGCAGTGGTGCTCAGCGGTGTGTGCAACTTCGCTGGGGCGATGATGGGCACCGAAGTGGCGAAGTTCTTCGTCAACGGCTTCGTCAACGATCCCCTGGCTCTCGGCCAGGTCGCGGTGCTGTCCGCCCTGGTCGGAGCCTCGGTATGGAACCTGCTGACCTGGTGGTGGGGACTGCCGTCGTCGTCGTCGCACGCGCTGATCGGCGGCATCGCCGGCGCCGTCGTCGTGGGCTCGGGCTGGGAGGCCTTCAACTGGATGACCCTGCTGCAGAAGCCGATCCTGTGGCTGGTGCTGTCACCGCTGATCGGCTTCATCGTCGCCTTCGTGACCATGATCGGGCTGTACTGGGTATTCTGCCGTTCGCGTGCCTCGCAGGTCGATCGCTGGGCGCGTGGCCTGCAGATCGCCTCGGGCGCCGCGTTCTCGGTCAGCCACGGCCTCAACGACGCGCAGAAGGTCATGGGCATCATCACCCTGGGCATGATCACCTATCTCGGTGTGGTGCAGGCCTCGGGCGCACCGACCGGCCTGCCCGATTGGGTGCTTCCGCACCAGACGATCGATGCCAAGGGCAAGACCAGCTACGGCATCCCGTACTGGGTCATGTTGTCCTGCGCCACGGCCATCGGCCTGGGCACCATGGCGGGCGGCAAGCGCATCATCAAGACGATGGGGGCCAAGCTGACGCGCATCAGCCCGGTCCAGGGCCTGGCGGCGCAGACCAGCGGCACCGCGACGCTGTTCGCCACCGCCGCCTGGGGCATCCCGGTCTCGACCACGCACTGCATCAACGCCGCCGTGCTCGGCGCCGGATCGGCGCATCGCTTCAGCGCCGTGCGCTGGGGCGTGGTCGCCAACATCCTGGTCGCGTGGGTGCTGACCATCCCCGCCTCGGCGGCGATGGCGGCGATCACCTATGTGATCCTGCGCAACCTCATCGGCCAGGCCTAGCGGGGCTCCGCCCCAGCCCGAGGCTGATTATGGGCGTCGCCTCGCTAGTGTCCCGAACCTGAAATGTCTTGAAGAATCTCTGGCCGGTGGGCGTTCAATGTCTTCAGGCAGAACCGCTCGATCGAGGCCAGGA
>JAIFND010000022.1 GCA_020047915.1 bacterium
CAGCCCGCGTGTAAGGCGGGTGCTCTGGCCGGCTGAGCTAATCGCCCGTGCCTGCCCGCCGCCCACGTCCGCGGCGAGGCGGGGTTTATAGTAGGGGCTGTGGAGTGCGCAAGTGTCTTCGTCGGAGCACCTCCGCAAGGTCGTCTTACTCGTAGCGCTGTCGCGATTTGCAATCCTTCCACAGGTGCTCTGCGCGGTTGATCCAGCGAGGCTAGGGGCGATCCTCGGGCAATGACGCGTCGTCGGCGGATCCTCCTGCTGGTGCTCCTCGTCCTGGTCGGGGTTCCGGTCCTGGCTGCGGTCGGCGTCGGCATCCATCTGCGTTCGGGCGGGTTGGGGCATCAACTAGAAGCGGGTTGGACGTCCTATGGTCTGCCCGGACGACTTGAGATCGGTTCGATGCGGCTGATCGGGGTCGATGAAGCGATCGTCGAGGATGTCGTCGTCCGCGAGGAAGGGCAGCCGCCGCTGGCGTCGGCCCGCCGTCTGCATGTCCGCTTCGACCTGATCGATCGGCGGTTGCAGAGCCTGCGTATCGAAGGGGTTCGGGCCGGCCTCGACCGCCGCCGCTATGAACTGCTGCTGGCGATCATCAAGGCGGAACAACGCCATCCGCCAACGCGCGCTCCGCAACCGGTACGGGTCGAGGTGTCCGATGGCGAACTCGAACTGCCCGGCGGTAGTCGAATCACGGCCGCCGAGGTACGCGTGGATGCGCTCGGGGCGAAGGCGACGGTCGAATCGGCCGCGGTCCTCGATGGCCAACCCATCCGGCTGGCCATCGCCACCGATCGCAGTGGTCCGGACGCGCCGATCGTCACCACCGTCGAGGTGCAGGAGGGGCAGGCCGCTCCGGCGGCGATCCTGCGGGCGGTCGAGGGGATCGGTCTGATCGGGGCCATTCCCGAGGCTGCATTGCCGTGGCTGCCGGCCCTCGTTGATGCCAGCGGCAGCAGGGTCGAGGTCGAGGTGGTCAGCAATACCATCCGCGGA
This sequence comes from bacterium, assembly GCA_020047915.1. GTDB lineage: Bacteria > Planctomycetota > UBA11346 > UBA11346 > UBA11346 > UBA11346. Next base: position 994 of record JAIFND010000022.1, read on the forward strand.
TCAGCCAAGGCCGTCTGGCAGGGCGGGCGCGCCACGTGCGATATCGATGCCGATGCCCGGCGTCTGCACCTGCGCCGGCTGGTGGTCCAGGATGAACGCCTGGGCATGATCGAGGGGGGGCTCGTAGCGGCCCGCAATGGCAGCGAGGTCGCCCTCGATTGCACCTCGTGGACGCCGGGCACGGGCCTGCCCGTCCCTGCGGCGCTGCCGCTCGCAGACATCCGCCGCCAACTGCCCGAACTGCAGGTGCGCTGGCCGACCTCGGACCAGCGGACGTCGATCGCATTGCGTGGTGCCGGCAAGGCCAGGCTCGAACTGATCGTTGGTACTGGGCATCCCCTCCGGGTGCAGGCCGAGGAACTGCCGCTGGTGCTGGTTCAGGGCCTGCTGCCGTCGCCGTTGCTTATCGGTGGCGGGCATGTGGTCTCCGCCAGCGCGGTGCTCAGCGACAGCCGGCCGCAGTTCTCCGCTCGGCTCAGCCAGGCACGCCTACTTGCCGAGGGGTGGGCTTTCGGGCCGCTGGATGGCGATGTGGCGGTGGTCGTGCTGCCCGAGGGCGGAGTCCAGGTGTCGGCCAAGCTGCCGATCGGAACCATCGGTTTCAGCGGCGATCATCGTGCCGGCAAGATCGCCATCGCCTGCGATACGGTCGAGGGTCTGCTGGCCCGTCTGGTCGGGCCGGCGCAACTTCCAGACCTGACGGGTCGTCTTGCACTTGAAGCGCGCTTCTCCGTCGTCGAGCGCTCGGTCGCTCTGACGGTTGATCGCCTCGATCTGACCGGGGCCCAGCTTCGGCTGCGCGCACACGAACTCGTGCGCGCGTTGACGGCGAAACTGCGCGGCAAGGCCCTGTTGCGGCCGGGTGCGGTCGATGTCGAGATCGGCGGGCATCTGCTGGAGGGCGAGATGCGCATACCTGATGACTGGCTGCAGCTGGCCGTCCGCCGTCCGATCTTTTCTGTCGCCCTGGCCGCGCGATTCGGAGAAGGCCGACTGGACGAACTGGTGCTGTCGCAAGCCATGGTGCGGGCTGCCGATGCGTCTGGAGAGCCGGTTCCAGGCGGTTTTTCGGTCCAGTTCGAGGGACGGCTGTCCGGCGATGACCTGGCTGGCAAGGTCATCGGAGTGGCCGACCACGCCGATCTCGCCTATCTGACGTCGCTCATCGTCCCCGGAGAGGTCAAGGTCGTTGGCGAGGGCGCGGTGGCCTTCCAGGCGGACCTGGTCGGCGGCGAGGTCAAGCGCATTCACGGCTCTTTCCTGCCCCTCGGCGCCGATCTCGACATCGAGCGTGGCAAGCTGCGGGTCGGTGGCGTGACTGGCAGCGTCAAGTTCTCCATCGGGGGGTCCAAACCATGATCATCACCTTGGCTGGCCAGGACCATGTCGAGCAGTTGCTCGCCGGGGTGGCACCGGTGTGGATCCTGAAACATTCGAACACCTGTCCGACCAGCGCGGCGGCCCTCGACGAGGTCGAATCCTTCCTCTCCACCCATCCCGATGACGTAGCCGGCATGGTGGTGGTTCAGCTTGATCGTCCCCTGTCGAACTGGATCGCCACGCGGCTAGGCCGCGTGCATCAGAGTCCGCAACTCTTTCTGATGCAGCGTGGGAAGGTGGCCTGGTCGGCCAGCCACTGGTCGATCACCGCCGCCGCCATGGCGACCGAGCGTGGCCGTCTCGTCTGATCCGCGGGTACGCGGCGCGCAGGCGGAGCGCGCGGCCGAACGCCACCTGCGCTTGCGCGGCTGGCGCATCTGCGCCCGTAACTGGAGCGGCGGCGGCGGTGAACTCGATATCGTCGCGAGCCGTTGGCGTACCCTGCTGGTGGTCGAGGTGCGGCTGCGTGCTGATCACGAACTGGCCGGCTGGTCGATCGATGCCGCCAAGCTGGAACGGACCCGGCGGGCGGCCCGGACCCTGATTCGGCAGCATGGACTGTACCGCTATCGCCTGCGGCTCGATCTCTTCCTCTACGACCATGCTGGCAGGCTGGAGCGGCGGAGTGATCTGGATCGTGTGGTGCATGACCCCGCCCGGCACGTTGCCTCGTAGGTAGAGGCCTGATAGGGGATGCTGGAAGGCGGAAACGCTGCGCGCCCGACATCCACGTCGCCAGCAATTACCCCGGGTGGGAGTCGAACCCACAATGCCTTGCGGCGACGGATTTTAAATCCGCTGCGTCTGCCATTCCGCCACCGGGGCCGATGCTCTTCACTGCTGCGGCGGAGCGCTGTCCTGCTGTCTGGTGCCGCTGACGCAAGAGCCCAATGCAGTTTCCAGGGTGGGTTGTTCAGCCGGCAGTCCGCGGGCCTCGATGACGGCTCCGGGGCGCTGCGCGCCTAGCGCCACCAGGGCGATCATGGCGAAACGCTGCTGCTCGCCTTCTACCCAGGAGTAGCGCAGGATACGCTGCGTCCGGCCATCAGCTTCCTGCTGCTCGTTGGCCAACTCGACGAATCCCGTCCTGGCGCGACTCTCCTGTTCGAGCAGGTTCCATTGCGCCTCCTCATCAAGGGGGGTGGGCAGCGCACGCACGGTGATGTAGGCGGTCTCACTGCCGGGATCCGTCCAGGTCACCACGTTTCCGTTGTCGGCGCCGCGTTTCCAGCCGAGCGGTGCGGGAACGCGTATTCCGGATTCCAGATCGATCAGATCACTTGCGTTCCCCCCGCCGACAGCCGAGGGGGCGCCAGCTGTGGTACCACCGCCTTGACGGGGTTGGACGCCCAATTCGCGGGCGATGCCAGGATGCGAAGGATCGGCCTGCCGACCAGCCTGGTAGCAGCGCCAGGAGCGTTCCCGTGCCTTGGCCAGGGCCTCGGCGTTGTCGTCGGCCCAACGGCCCAGGCGATAGAAACCCTCTGCATCCTTCCAGCCCATCGCGGCGAAACGGTCTTCGAATTCACGTTCGAGAGCCAGGGGGCGGGGATGCCACTGGTCCTTGTAGAGGGAGAAGCCCAGGCCACGCATGCGTCGGGCGATGTTTTCGGCGGCAGGCCCACCGTGTTCGCGGATCCAGATCGGGGAGGTGATGCGCGCCGCCATTCCTGGATCACGCAACTGGTTGAGCGCCAGGTCGAGCCCGCGCACGACCATCGCCAGATCCTTGCGCTCGGCCGCCCGGGTTCCGAGGTCGGCGATGATGCGCGCCAGCAGGCTGTCGGCGGTCACGTTCCAGAAGTCGGCATTGCCTGCCGTCCGCGCCTGGTCCTGGCACCACGAGACGACGCCGAGGCGGCGGTCCCAATCATCGTCGGGGATGCCGGCCAGCCTGGCCTGGATCAACTGGGCATCGGAGGCTGCAGGCGCGGCCAGCCGGACGAGGAGGGAACGCTCTGCCGCCTTGTCGCCGAGCGATCCTAGCAGATGGACGTTGTCGCCATCGAGCTTGCCAGCGAGACTCTCGCCGCTGCCCGTCAGGATCAGATTATCGGTGCGATATATGCCGAGCCTGTTTCCGGGCAGTTTGCGCAGCTTGCAGGTCAGCGCGATATCCTGTCCGTCGAAGGCGCCAGATGACAGTTCGTCAGCCGTGCACAGGATGTAGGTCCGTCCCGCATGTTCGACGAACTGGCGATCCGCGCCACGCACCTGGGTGACGAAGGAGAGGGACCACGGTGGGCCGGAGGCCTGGCCGGCAGGGGTCAGTCCGCGTGGCTGTTCAGCGGTCATCAGCGGCAGGCTGGCGCAGGCAGCGAGAATCAGGCGACAGAGCATGGTCGTCCTCCGACCCGTGCAGGATAGGCTCCATGGCGGGATGCCACAAGCGTCGAGGTGCAGACAGCCACTTGCAGCCCGTCGGGAGCCCTCTATACACTGCGCCTCGCGCCGACGACGGCGCAGCGGCGGGGGCCTGCGACCTGCTGGTGGATGGGGGTATAGCTCAGTTGGTAGAGCGTCTGAATGGCATTCAGAAGGTCATGGGTTCGAATCCCTTTACCTCCACCAACCCTGGCCATTCGGCCAGGGTTTTTGCTTGTTCGGGGTAAAGCCAAGCCGGGAGCTCCTGCTTCAGCCTGCCAGGGCGTTGGAACCGCACTCGCATGCAACGGCCGAACGGCCAGGCAAAACCGGAAATGAACCAGTGATCCCGACTTCGCCGGGCTGAGGCCGCGCGCCGCTGGCGCGCTCGGCTGGTGCGCTAATGTCAACGCCATGCCGCAGCCCCCCATCACCGTCGCCCTCACCGACTGGCAGAAGATCGAGGCGCTCAAGCGTTCGCGCGAGCGTTACGCCGAGGAGTTGGTCAAGGTCGAGAGCGAGGTCACCGACATCCTCACCGCCTGCGCCGAGGCCGACTTCCTCGCCCAGTACCTCGGCGACCAGCCGGAGGTGAAGGAATTGCGCGCCAAGAAGCCCGACGCCGAGGTGAAGGAGAAGCGTCGGCAGTACCTGATCGCCCTGATCGAGCGTCTTGACGCGGTGATCCCCAAGCAGGCGGACATCAAGGCCCCGGTGCCGGGAGCCGGCGGCAAGGCCACGGGCCTCAAGCGCTTCTGATGGAGGTCCGCTACCGTCCCGCCCGTCTGGCCGACGTCCCGGCCATGGCCGAGGTCATCGCCGGATACGCCGAGGCCGGGCTGATGCTGCCCCGGCCCAATTCCGAACTCTACGAGAACGTACGCGACTTCATCGTCGCCGAGGCCGAGCCGGGCGGTGTGTGCGGCTGCACCGCCCTGCACATCGACACCGAGCGCATTGCCGAGATCAAGGCCCTGGCGGTCGCCAAGGCGGTCCAGGGGCGGGGTGTCGGGAGGGGGCTGGTGGAGACGGCGATCGCTGCGGCCCGCGATCTTGGCCTCGAACGCGTCTTCTGTCTGACCTACCAGGTCGATTTCTTCACCAAGCTGGGCTTTACCCGGGTGGACCGTTCGCGGCTGCCAGACAAGGTGTGGGGCGAGTGCGTGCGCTGCCACCGCTTCCTCGACTGCGACGAGGTGGCGATGTGGCGGACGGTGGCGGGTGGGCCCGTGCCCCAGCCAACCGTGGCTTGATCCCGCGCCGCACCCCATATTCTCCCGCCCTCCTACAGACAGAGGTTTCCATGTCCCGTAAGTGCGTTTTCACTGACCGTTGTGCCCGTGGCGGCTGGACCAAAGCCGAAAAGGGTGCCCGTCGCGATGGCGGCGTGGGCAACAAGATCAAGGGCCGCACCAAGCGTCTGGTGAAGCCGAACCTCAAGAAGCTGGCCATCGTCCTCGACGGCAAGGTCCAGCGCGTGTGGGTTTCGACCAAGGCGATGCGCCAGGGTCTGGTGGTGAAGCCCTCGAAGGTCAAGGTCGCCGCAGCCGCGGCGAAGTGACCTGATCCCCCGCGCCTACGGCGCGGGCTGCTGGCGCTGTGGCGGAGAGGCTACGCAGCGGATTGCAAATCCGTG
>JAIFND010000223.1 GCA_020047915.1 bacterium
CCGCATCGCTGCCGTAGCGGAAGCGCACGCCTTCGAAGCGGATGCTGTCGAGCGGCCGTTGGCAGGGGGCTGCACCGGGTGATTCGGGCAGCGCCGAGGGCCGGTCGAGCAGCTGGTACATGCGCTCGGCCGAGGGCACGGTCTCCTGGACGTCGCCCCACGCCCGCTGCACGTCGCGCAGCAGGTTGGCGAGCCGGCCGATACCGCCGAGGAAGACGATCAGCGCCGCCGGCTGCACCCAGTTGCGCTCGTACAGCCAGGCGCAGGCGAGCATGCCGAGACCGGCGATGAGGAAGACCGCCGTGCCGGTGATGCCCTCGCTCTGGGCGCGGGTCCGGGTCAGGCGCATGTTGGCGCGCACCAGATCCTCGTTGCTGGTGGCGAAGCGCGACACCTCGCGCTCGGCGCTGCCCATCGCCTTGATCACCTTGATGCCGCTGGTGATCTGCTCGAGCACGCCGAAGGAACGCTCCATGCTTTCACGCGCCGCCCAACTGCGCTTGCGCGTGCGGCGCAGCAGTGGCCACACCACGAGGATGGTCGGTACGACCAGGGCGATGACGCCGATCGCGAGACGCCAATCGACGATGGTGATCGCCACCGCCATGGCCAGGGCCTCGATCGGCTTGGCCACGACCCGGCCGTAGAGCACCTGCTGCAGCCGCAGGGTCTGGGTCAGGTCGTTGGTCATGCGGGTCAGCAGGTCGCCGCGCGACAGGGTCTGGTGGAAGGCGAGATCGAGATCGACGAGGTGGCCGAGCACGCGGTCGCGCAGCTTCTGCATCGTGCGGTTGGCGGCGAGCTGGCCGAACCACAGGGCGCCATAGGCGGCGAGGCCGGCGAGCGGAGCGAGCGGCAGCAGTTGCCAGCCGAGCCGGCTCAGGCCGTCGATCACCTGCTGGCGCTGCTCGGGCCGCAGGCCGCTGTCGCCGGCCTGGCCGAGCAGGGTGAGCAGTTCGGGCAGGCGCACGACGAGCAGCGCGAACAGGCCGCTGGCGACCAGTGAGCAGGCCAGTGAGGCGAGGATCAGCCACTTCCAGATCCAGCCGTTGGCCAGGGTCCGCTTGATCACCGGCCAGTCGCCATCCGCAGTCTCGCTCATGGCGGCAAGCTACGACGGCGCGGCCCAACGCCAATCAGTCATCATTGCAGGAGACCTGCAAGCGGGATATTATTTTTCGGACGCTTTTGAAATGGTGATTGGTGGTAATTCGCGTACTTGACGCCAATTAAACGACGTCTCGGCAGAAAACTCCTCTTCGCTGAGAGATAGAGAAACCAGATGAGGGCCCATTACCGTCATTGTCCCAGTGAACCGCAGCGACATGGCCGAAGCAGGGTGTCTCCATGAGTCGCTCGTTTCCTCAATGTCGAAATGCATGCCCACTAGCGGAAAGCCCTGCGGCATAGATTTTTCATTCCAGTAGAAACGAGCATTGTCAAATCCAAGGCCCTGGAAATAGATGCGGCCATCAGGTTTAGAAATGATTCGGACCTCCGTTTTGTTGTCCGACTTCAGTGGCACGCCAACGAAAGAAGTAAGTCCTGCAGGCGCCGTTGTCATCGTGAGTTCGTTGCGGGAGAAACAACCGCAGACGAGAAGCATGGTGAGGAACACGCATGCCTTGGTGATGGGATGTGAGATCATGAGGGTGTCCTTGCTGCGGGTCGTCGTTCTTCAGCGATTGTTTCGTTCGCGGGCCGTTCTGTCCTGTAAGTGTTCTCTCAGCGCGGAGATCCTCCAACCCAAGTTTTTCCCGTGCGACGAGAATACGCCGTCTTTCTCCATGTCATTGGCGGATTGCGCCTCGCTGAGCTTCTTTGCTGACTCATCTAGGCGGTTCGCCATGAGCAAGACCAGCGACTGATTGTACAGGGAGAGTGGCAGCGCCCGAGGTTTGGGCTCTGCGGGTTGCCCCAGGACTGTCAATTTGGAAACGAGATCGTCACACATGGAAGATTTCTGCTCTTTCGACGCCTTTGCCATGGTGATCATCATCTGGACAGCGGTGGCCCATGCGGGGTCGTCAGGCATGGATCCAATACTGAAGGACTCAGAGTCTTCTCCGGAACCGAATTTCGCGTTGAGCTCATCTCCAATCTTTGAGAAGAGGGTGGGTAGCAATGACTTCTCTGCGTCGATCATTTCCTTTGAAGCGGCAGTATTCCATGCGTTTCTGGCTGCAATGTCATTTGGTGTGCCGGCGGGCGCCGAGACCGAAAATGAACTACGAACAACGAATTGCCCAGCATTTGCGATTGGTGTAAGATCCCCACCTGTGGCTGCTAGGCGCTGGGCCAGCGCAGCGCTTTCGCTAGGGCCATAGCCATAATGTACGAAGTCACCAGGCGCGTTTTTCCCGGTGTTCACAGAGAGACTAACTGGGATATCCAATTTCATTATCTCCTTGCTTCGAGGCTTGTCTGTGACCAGACACGATGCCTTCATGCCTATGCTGCCAGAATAGGAATGGAATGACACGGCGTAGACTGGACCGAAATACACATCGACCTTCGGCGCGCCAAATGCTTCATTTGTAGCTGCGCATTGCCCCATGCTCCAGGCACCCGGGGTGAACGGGTCTGGCCGCGCCGTTGCCACGATGCAGGAAGATCCCCCATGAATGGGGCCCGATAGCGCGGGCTTGGTGGCGGAAATCAAGATTGCGAGATCTCCGTCGGTATCAGTCCGCGTCATTCCGGGAATCGTCAATTTGTCCGACGCAAGCTTGATGTCGTCCGGGGCGGTAACGCTGAATGTCAAGGCGCCCTTTGGACGCATCAGTGCCAGTTTATCATATTTGAAGGAGGCTGTTGATTTGTACTCTGGTCCGCGTGCACATCCACACAGTACGGCGATTGTGAAAAGACAGCAGAGAGAAAGAGCGCGTGAATGTGATCGCATATGCTGGTCCGTGTTGTAGGAAGTTTGCTAATAATTGTATTTTGGTAATTGTCGAGGGTGGAATCTTGACGCAGTTGAGCGTATAGGGGCCATAGTCGTTTTTTAGACAGCGAGGCGGGAAGGGTTCTTTCGTAACGATGCGAGGATCAGCCACTTCCAGATCCAGCCGTTGGCCAGGGTCCGCTTGATCACCGGCCAGTCGCCGCCCTGGGCATCGCTCATGCGCCCACCCTATGGCGCCGCGCCGCGCCGCCAATCCGCTTGCCCGGCTGGCCGCGCCGCGATGCTCCCGCCCCCCATGGGTGAGCTCCGCGACCGTTATCTCGAACTGCAGCAGAAGGTGGAGAAGTTCGCCGGGGTGGTCAGCCTCGACGCCAAGCTCCAGCTCATCGCCCGCCTCGAAGCGCGTATGAGCGAGGCCGACTTCTGGAACGACCAGGCGCGCGCCCAGGTCCAGGTCCAGGAGCTGAAGTCCACCCGCTCGGTCGCCCAGCCCTGCCTGGAGATGCGCGCGGCGGTGAAGGACAACCTCGAACTGCTGGAACTGGCCGAGTCGGAGAACGACCAGCCGACCGTGGCGCAGATCGATGCCGACTACCGCAAGCTGTTGGCTGCCTACGAAAGCCTGGAACTGAAGCTCGCGCTGGGCGGCAAGTACGACGGCTGCAATGTGTTCCTGCGCATCACCCCGGGGGCCGGCGGCACGGAAAGCCAGGACTGGGGCGAGATGCTCTTCCGCATGTACACCGCGCACTGCGTGGCGGTCGGCTGGAAGCTCGAGGTCCTCGACATGATGCCCGGCGAAGGCGCCGGCATCAAGGGCTGCACCCTGCGCATCAGCGGCGAGAATGTGTACGGCTACATGAAGTGCGAGATGGGCACGCACCGCCTGGTGCGCATCAGCCCCTTCGACGCCAACGCCCGCCGCCAGACCAGCTTCACCGCCGTCGAGGTGACGCCCGAACTCGATGACGTCGGCGATGTCAGCATCGATGAGAAGGACCTGCGCATCGACACCTACCGCGCCGGCGGCGCCGGTGGCCAGCACGTCAACAAGACCGACTCGGCGGTGCGCCTGACCCACATCCCCACCGGCGTGGTGGTCGCCTGTCAGGCCGAACGCAGTCAGGTGTCGAACAAGGCCGCCGCGATGAAGATGCTCATCGCCCGCGTGCAGCAGCTCAAGGAGTCCGAGCGCCTTGACGAGCTGAAGGCCCTGGGCGGCGAACGCGGCACGATCGGGTGGGGCTATCAGATCCGCAGCTACGTGATGATGCCCTACCAGATGGTGAAGGACCTGCGCACCGGCCACGAGACCAGCCAGATCCAGGCCGTGCTCGATGGCGAACTGCAGCCCTTCCTCGACGCCTACCTGCGCTGGGTGATCGCCGGCCGGCCCGACCGCAAGGCGGCGCTCAAGGACGCGGACTGACCAGACCATGCGCCTCGCCATCCTTGCTTTCCTGGTGTGCGTCTGCGGCTGGGCGGCCGAACCCGTCCCGGCGCAGACCGACTTCGAGCCCCTCGAAGCGGCACCGGTGGTGCTGTGGAACCGCACCGTCGCCGAACTGCGCGTCGGCATCGAAGATCTGAGTGTCGCCGAGCGCGTCGCTCGGATCCAACGCCGGGTCGGCGCCCTCAGCGACGATCAGCTGGCCCAGCCGATCCGCCTGCGGCCGGCGACGATCGATGGCGTGAGCGGCCACATGCTCTACGCCGGTCCCGAACTGGTCATGGCGTTGGCTGATGGTGATGTGGCTGATGGGCAGGTGCCGGCGGTCGTGGCGCAGGCGGTCGCAGATCGCCTGCGCCAGGCCTTCGATGCGCGGTTGGCCCAGCATCGGCCCGATGTGTTGCTGTGGGGCATCGTCTGGACAGTGGTGGCGACGTGTGTGCTGCTCATCGCGCTGCTGTTCGTGATGCGGGGCTACCGCGCGGTGGCCGGCCGGATCACCGCGCTGCCCCTGTCGCTGCCGCGGCTCGCCGGCATCGATCCGGTGCCGGCGGTGCGCGGACTGTTGCGCCTGCTGGTGCGCGGTGGCGTGTGGACGGTGGTGGGGGTCCTGCTCTATGCCTGGCTGGCGACCGTGCTGTCGCAGTTCCCGTACACCCGGCCGCTCGCCGAGGTGCTGGGCAACCATCTGCTGTCCTTTGGACGCTTCCTGCTCGCCGCCCTACTCGGCGCCCTGCCCGGTCTCGGCATGGTCCTGGTCATCATCATCCTGACCCGGATCGCCGCCCGCGCTCTCGAAGCGTTCTTCGCCAGCGTCGAGAACGGCAGCATCGAGATCAGTTGGATGGAGCCGGACACGGCGAAGGCGACCCGACGCATCGCCGGCATCGTGCTGTGGCTGTTCGCCCTCACCGTCGCCTACCCCTACATCCCGGGCAGCAGCAGTGACGCCTTCAAGGGGGTCAGCGTGTTCGCCGGCCTCCTGCTGACCCTCGGTTCGGCCGGCATGGTCAACCAGATGATGAGCGGGCTGGTGGTGGTCTATTCACGCATGATGAAACCTGGCGACATGGTGAAGGTCGGCGAGGTCACCGGTCAGGTCACCGAACTGGGCTTTCTCTCGACCAAGGTGCGCACCCCGACCGGCCACGAGATCACCCTGCCCAACGCGATCCTCACCGGCACCTCGGTGAGCAACTTCTCGCGCTTCGACAAGGCGACGGGCCCGGTGGTCTCGACCACGGTCACGATCGGCTACGATACCCCGTGGCGCCAGGTGCATGCCCTGCTCGCCCTCGCCGCCTCGCGCACCCCGGGCGTGGTGCGCGACGCCAAGCCGGAGATCGTGCAGACCGCCCTGTCCGACTTCTACGTCGAATACCAGCTGCGCTGCCGCATCGAGCAGGTCGAGGCACGCCTGGGTGTCCTCTCCGACCTGCACGCCCAGGTCCAGGACGCCTTCAATGAGTTCGGCGTGCAGATCATGTCGCCGCACTTCAACTCCCAACCAGCTCAGAACGTGCTCGTGCCGCCTGGCGGCCAAGCGCCGCCGCCGGCCGCCGCCACCTGAGCCGCTGATTGCATCGCCACCCGCAGACGAGACGGTAGGCGACCTTCCAGGAGGCCGTCCATGAGCCGCATTTCCGATCTCGCAGACCAGTTCAAGGTGACCAAGGGCAAGGATTTCCGGCTCAAGGACTGGGATCCTGCCGACACCGCCGGCATCAAGGACAAGGAGCACGCCGAGGAACTGCTCGCCCAGGGCGTCAAGCGCCTGGCCGAACTGCAGGACCGGCTCTACGCCGACAACACCTGGTCGCTGCTGCTGATCTTCCAGGCGATGGATGCGGCGGGCAAGGACGGGACGATCAAGCATGTCATGTCGGGCGTGAACCCGCAGGGCTGCCAGGTCTATTCGTTCAAGAGCCCGTCGGCCGAGGAACTCGACCACGACTTCCTCTGGCGCACCACCAAGTGCCTGCCCGAGCGCGGTCGCATTGGCATCTTCAACCGCAGCTACTACGAGGAGGTGCTGGTGGTGAAGGTGCACCCCGAGTACCTGGTCAAGCAGAGCATGCCGTCCCCGCTGATCGGCAAGGACGTGTGGGACAACCGCTACGCCTCGATCGCTGAATTCGAGCAGCATCTGGCGCGCAATGGCACCAAGGTGTGCAAGTTCTTCCTCAATGTCTCCAAGGAGGAGCAGAAGCAGCGCTTCCTCAAGCGTCTCGACGACCCCGAGCGCAACTGGAAGTTCAGCACCAGCGACGTCGCCGAGCGTCAGCATTGGGACGCCTACCAGGACGCCTACCAGGACCTGATCCGTGCCACCGCCACCAAGCAGGCGCCGTGGCATGTCGTGCCCGCCGACCACAAATGGTTCACCCGCCTGGTCGTCGCCCAGGCGATCATCGCCGCACTCGAATCGCTCGACCTGAAGTATCCGACCGTGTCCTCGGCGCAGAAGGCCGGCCTGGCCGAGGCGCGCAAGATGCTTGATGGCGAGAAGCCCGCGAAGCGTTGACCCTGTGCCCGACGCCGGCAAGCCGCTGCACGAACGGCGCATCTGGGAGTTCCAGGTTGTCCGCGACACCCTGGTCATCCTGTGCATCGTCGGTGTGCTGCTGCTCGGCGCCCGGTTGTCGTTCATCACCGCCCCGCTGCTGGTCGGCCTCGGCCTCGCCTATCTGTTCGAGCCGGTCGTCGCCGCTCTGGGCCGCTGGTTTCCGCGTCTCAACCGGCTGCGCGCCGTCCTGCTGCTGATCGCCGCCGGATTGATCGGCTGCGTCGGCCTGGCCGCCCTGGTCGTCCCGCCGGCGATCCGCCAAGGCCTGGAACTGTCGGCCAACGCCGACCGCTACGTCGTCACGGCCCGCGACTGGCTGACTGCCGAGCAGCGTCCGGCCTGGTTGCGCGAGCAGGCTCCGGCGATCGAGGCCGGCTTCGCCAGGCTGGGCCTGGTCCCGGCGCGTCAGCCACCGGCTTCGGCCGCTCCACCGGCCCCAGCGGCGTCGCCCCACGTCGATGAGGATCGCGTGCGGGCGATCGTCCGTGACGAACTGGAACGCATCCAACCGGCCGCCACCCAAAGCGACCTGGCCACCCGGCTGCGCGAAGCCCTGACGACCCTGGGCAGCGGCGTCGCGACCGTGGTCGGAGGTGTCTTTTCCGCGGTCCTTTTCGTGGCCATCGCCTCGGTCACGGCGGTGTCATGCCTGCTGCGTTGGCCCGACCTGCTGGACCTGGGGCGTTCGCTCATCCCCGAGCGGGCGCGTGGCCGGGTGACCGGCCTGGTCCAGCGCATGGACGCCACGGTCGCCGCCTTCGTGCGTGGACGGCTCACCGTCGCGGCCATCGTCGGCGTGCTGTACGCCCTCGGCTGGAGCCTGGTCGGGGTGCCGTATGGACTGATCCTCGGCCTGCTCGTCGGCGTCTTCAGCATCGTGCCGTATCTTGCCGCCGTCGGCCTCCCGATCGCCTGGGTGCTGCTCGCGGTTTCGCTTATTGCACACCCCGAGTCCGGCGGCTGGTACATCGCGACCGGAGAGGACGGTGCACCGGCGATCAACTGGTGGCTGGTCCTCATCCTGCCCTGGCTGGTCAATCTGGTGGCGCAGACGGTCGAGGACTACGTCCTCAACCCGATCATCCAGGGCCGGGCCACCGAACTGCATCCGGTGCTGATCATGCTCGCCGTACTCGCGGGTGGCAGCCTGGCCGGACTCTATGGCATGCTGCTGGCCGTTCCTGCGGCAGCCTGCCTCAAGATCCTGCTGACGGCCGAGGTGATGCCGCGCTTGCGCGCGTGGGCCGGGGCTGAGCCGCTCTCCGAGCCTGGACCGCCTGGACCATGAGCGACGTCTCCATCCTGCTGAACGCGCTGGCCGAGGCGACCGATCACGATGCCGCCTCCGAGGCGCTGCTGGCCTTGGCCGCCTGGGTCCGTGCCGGTGACATCCCCTTCACCCTCGGTCCCCTGGCCAGCCAGCAGTCGATCGAGCCGCTGCCGTTCCGTCGGCTGGAGGAACTGGAGTCACGGTTGCAGGCCGATCAGGCCTTGGCCGTGGCGGTGCGCGTGGCGATGGCGAAGGTCCTCTCGGGGTGCGGCGGCGAGTCCCTGTTCGCGCGGGTCGGCCTGCCCAGCGATCGCGGCTTCCTCGCCGAGGCCGGTGGGCGCCTCGCCGATCGCATCCTGCCCCAGCCGATGGACCGACGCAGCCTGGCCGGACTGCTCGCCGGCATGCTGCCGGACGGGGCAGCCGTGGGCGCCTTCCAGCGCCTGCCTGCCGAGCGCTTCGCCCGTCTCCTCGAGCTCCTGCTGCCCGGTCCAGAGGACCCGTTGTGGCCGCATCTGCTCGGCATTCTGGCCGATGGAGTGCGCCTGGTCATCGCGCGCATCCAGGCCCAGGGCCTGTCGCCCGCCATGCGCGGAGCGAATCCGGCGCATCCGGTCGGCGCCTCGCCGTTCTGGCGCCTCGCCACCGTGGCCATTCCGCTCATCGAAGGGGGAGGCAACGGCACCGTGGCGGTGCGCGAGGCGATCGACGCTTGCCGGGTCGAGATGCATCTGGTGCATCAGCGCATCCAGCGCGACGGCGTGCAGGTCGATGTGGTCTATGGCCTCGAGGTGCTCGATCGCTGCCTGACCCGGCTCGGACTCATGCTGGCGATCATCGAGGCCGGTGACCGCCCCGATCGGGTGGAGGCGGTGCGCCGACTGCTGCTGCGCCTGGCTCTGCACAGCCACCAGGACCGCAGCCTGCGCGACCTGGCGCGCACCAATCTGCGGTTGATGCATCAGAAGATCGTCGAGCGCTCGGCCAGCGTCGGTGAACACTACATCGCCTACGACCGGCGCAGCTACTGGTCGATCTGGTTGCACGCCGCGGGCGGCGGAGTGATGACCGTCGGCACCGCTGCCGTGAAGGTCGCGATCAGTTCGCTGCACCACGCGGTGCATCTCGCCGCGGTCCCGACCGGTCTGCTCTATGGCGCCAACTACGCGGTCAGCTTCGTCGCCCTGCAGCATCTGCACCTGATCCTGGCGACCAAGCAGCCGGCGATGACCGCGGCGACCCTGGCGGGCATCGTGCGCAGCACGCAGGGCGAGGCGCGCATCGAGGCCCTGGTCGAGCGCACGGCGTTGATCTGCAGCAGCCAGCTCGCGGCCGCGCTGGCCAACGTCATCATGGTCGCGCTCGGCGCCTTCGCCTTCGATACCTTGTGGCACCTGGCCAGCGGCCGCCACTGGGTGGGTCCGGACGAGGCCCAGGCGATCTATCAGACGCTCAGCCCGCTCGACAGCGGCACGGTGTTCTACGCCGCGCTCACCGGCGTGATCCTGTGGGCCTCCTCGCTGGTCGGCGGGTGGATGGACAACTTCTCGGCCCTGCACCGCCTCGACCGCGGCATCGCCGAACATCGTTATGGCAGCGTGCTGGGCCGCAGTCGCCTCGCCCGCTGGGGGGCGGCCTGGCGCACCCACATCGCCGGCTGGGGCACCAACATCAGCCTCGGCCTGATGCTCGGCATGACCCCGGCACTCGGCGAGATGCTCGGCCTGCCCCTCGATGTGCGGCACGTCACGCTGAATTCGGGCATCCTCAGCCTGGCTTGCGCCGGCCTGGGCGAGCAATGGTGGGGCGACGGCTTCGTGCTGCGCGCGATGGCCGGCATCGCGGTGATGTTCGTGCTCAACCTCGGGGTCAGCTTCGCGCTCTCGCTGTTCACCGCGACGCGCGCCTTCGAACTGGAACCTGGCGAGTTGCGCCGGTATGTCGGCGCCCTGCTGCGCCGGGCGCTGCGCCACCCCGGCAGCTTCGTGCTGCCAGGCGGCCGCTGAAGTTCAGGCCAGCATGCCCTTGGTGCTGGGCACGCCGCTGCCAGTCACGCGCACCGCCTGGCGCAGGGCGCGGGCGAAGGCCTTGAAGCCGGCTTCGACGATGTGGTGGCTGTTGCGTCCGGCGCGCTGGTGCAGGTGCACGGTGATGCACGCCTGGTCGGCGAGGGCGCCGAAGAACTCGGGCACCAGTTCGCTGGCCAGGCCGCCGATCGAGGCGGCGGGGGGCGCGAGTTCGTAGGTCAGCCAGCCGCGGCCGCTGATGTCGATGACCGCCTCGACCAGCGCCTCGTCGAGCGGGCAGGCGATGTGGCCGAATCGCTCGATGCCGGCGCGGTCGCCGAGCGCCTGGCGCAGGCACTGGCCCAGCACGATGCCACAGTCCTCGACGGTGTGGTGGCCGTCGATGTGCAGATCGCCCTTGCACGACAGGGTGATGGCGGTGCCGCTGTGCTTGGCCAACGCCTCGAGCATGTGGTCGAAAAAGCCGATGCCGCTGGCGATGCCGCCACCGCCCTGGGCGTCGAGGTCCCAGGTCGCGGTGATGTCGGTTTCTTTGGTGTGGCGGACGACGGTGGCGGTGCGGGGCATGGCCTTCGAGGATACGGAAGCCCCCGGTGAAGGAAGGGCGGCCCCGCAACCGACCCTTGCCCGTGGCGGGATGGTGCCGCACAATGCAGCGCAGTGTCCCTGCCCCCTGATCATATCGCCCGGTCGCTGGTCTGCGCCGCCGCCAGTTCGGCCGCCGCCGCAGCGGGCCTGATCGAGCCCCAGGTCGGGGCGTGGGCTGCGCTCGGCTGCGGAGCCATCGCCGTGGCCGGCTGGCCGCGGCTGGGACTGCCCGCCATCGCGGCCCTGCTGCCAGCCGTCTGCCATGCCGGCGAGGGTGGCTGGTCGGCCTGGGTGGGCTGGAGCGCCGCCGCCCAGACCGCCGCTCTGGCAGCCGCCCTGTGGATCGGCCGGCGTGATGATGCCCAGATCCTGCCCTTGCGCCGCGAACTGCGTGATGCGGAACGCGAACGCGCCGATCTTGATCATCAGATCCGACGTTTCCCGCTGCTGCTCGACGCCTGCGTCGCCCTTTCGGCGGCCCGCGAGATCGACCAGTTCGCCGCCGTGCTCGCCGGTCGGGCGCGGTCGGTGGCGCCCGAGGCGATCGAGGTGCAGGTCTTCCTCGCGCGCGGCAACGAGCAGCAGTGCCGGGCGGGGCTCGACCGGGCTGGGAAACCGTCACTGCGCGACCCCGATGAGTACGAGCGCTACGTCGCCGCCGAGGCGCGAACCCTGATCCGGCGCAGCGACGGCGAGGTGCGGGTGATCGCCCCGCTGCGCGCCGACCGCCGCCAGGTGGTCGGTGCCCCGGGTGCCGAGGCGCCGCGCGGAGCCATTTCGGTGCGCCTCGCCATCGCCGCGGACGGGGCGCGCATCGCCGTCGAACTGACCGAGGCGCTGGCCCGCCTCGGCGGCATCGCCCTGGCTGCCGTCGAACTGGTCGAGCAGGCGCGTGGCATGGCCCTGCGCGATGAGCTGACCGGTCTGCTCGGGCGCCACGAATTCCTGCGCCGGCTCGATGAGCAGGTGGCCCACGCCCGCCGGGCCAAACGTCCGCTTGCGGTCGTGATGTGCGACATGGACCACCTCAAACGGTATAACGATGCCTGGGGCCATCCGGCCGGTGATGCCGCCCTGCGCGTGGTCGCCCAGGCCCTGGAACGGGCCCTGCCTGCTGGCGGCCTGGCCTGCCGTTGGGGTGGCGAGGAATTCTGCGCCAGCGCCCTGGTTGAAGATGCGGCCGGGCTCAGGGCGATCGGGGAAGCGGTGCGCACCGCCGTGGCCACATCACGACCAGACCCGGCCCACCCCGACCGCCGGCTGACCGCCTCGCTGGGGGTGACCCTGGTGCACGAGGGCGAGCCGGTGCGGCAGACCCTCGAGCGGGCTGACCAGGCCCTCTACCGCGCCAAGCAGGCGGGTCGTGATCGCGTCGAGGTGGCCGGATGACCCTCGCCATCATCATCCTGGTTGCGGGCCTCGCGGCTGCCATCTGGGCCTTGCGTCCGGTTGTGCATGGGCGGGCCGAGGACACCCGCATGGTCGTCGCCGACCCGGCGCTGCTCGCTGCCCGCCGGGTACGTCTGCGCGATGAGCAGATCCGTCTTGAGGGCGACCTCGACCTGCAGCGCGGCGTCTTCGAGGTCAGCAGCGAACTGGTCGGCTGCGTCGATGAGGCCGATCTCAAGGGCCGGCTGTCCTCCGCGCTGTCACGGTATTGGCGCGGGACAGCGCTTGATCTGCTGGTGTGGGAGCGCGGCGCCTGGCGTGGCCTGGGCGGCGGATCCTCCGGAGGCCAGCCCCCGGCCCTCGGCGCCCCGGTCGTCCTGCCCGAGGAGGGGGGGGACCTGGTGCTCGACCTCAGTCCGGCGGTCGATGGCCAGGCTGCGCTGGTACTGCGTCAGGCGCATGGCCAGCCGAGCATCGCCGGTCTGCCCGCCTCGGTGCGCCGTGGCGTGGCCGAACTGCTGCGCGGCCAGTTCGCCCTGTCCCTGCGTCGCGTCAGCCTGTTCCGTTCGCTGCAGGAACTGGCGCGCAGCGATCCGCTGACCGGCGCCTGGCGACGCTGGTACGGCGAGGCGCGTCTGGCCGAACTGGCCGAAGGCGGCGCCCCGGTCGCGGTGTGCATCGCCGACATCGACCACTTCAAGCTGGTCAACGATACGCATGGGCATGGCGGTGGCGACCAGGTGCTGGCGGCGGTCGCCCGGGCCCTGGCCGGGCATGTGCGTTCCGAGGACCTGGTGGCACGTCTGGGCGGCGAGGAGTTCCTCATCCTGCTGCCCGCCACGCCTCCGGCCGGGGCGTTGCAGGTCGCCGAGCGCCTGCGTCAGGCGGTCGCCGATCTGCCAGGCAAGCCAGCCAAGGTCACCATCTCGATCGGCGTGGCCTGCTGCCATCGCGACGAATCGGCCGGCGAGCTGGTGGCCCGCGCCGATGCGGCGCTCTACCGGGCCAAGCAGGAGGGCCGCAACCGGGTGGTCTGCGCCGATGGCCCCGATGATCTCCCCCTGGTGCGCCTCGAACAGGTCCGGCGCGACCCCGGCGGCACGACCGGGTTCCACAAGGCGCAGCGCAGTCCGTCATCCAGCCATACCCTGCGGGCCCACTCATGAACCGGTTGTCCGGTTTGGCCCTGGATGCCGGCCACCGACCAGATTAGTCTGCCGGTATGGAAGCCCTGCTCCTCGTACTTGTACTCAGCGCCGGCGATCCCGGATCGGTCGGGGCCGCGACGGCGGTCGCCGAGGCCTTGCGGCTACAAGATCCGCGGGCGCGCGTGCTGCTGGCCCCGGATGCGGCCACCGAGCTGACGCGACGCGGCCTGCGCGATGCCGATCTGGTCGCCAGATCCGAGCGGGTGCTGGTCGAGACGGCCAAGGATCTGCATCTGGTCATCGTGCGGATCGAGCGCCGCCAGTCGGGTGCCGACCAGTTGATCGAGGTCGATCTGTGGTCGGGCGGACGGCGCGACGGGATGTCGGCGGTCAGCGGGAATCCAGACAAGGGCGGGGTGGCCGACCCGCTGGGCCAGGCCATCGACGGGGCGCGCCGTCTGCTGCGCGAAGCCTCGCATGATCCGGTCGCGGCGGCCGAGCAGGCCGATCGCACCTTCCTCCGCCGCTTCGCCGATCGCGGTGACTGGGCGGGTCTGATCCAGGCCGTCGATAGCCGGCAGGATGCCAGTCCGCGCCTGCGTTGCGCGGCGATCATGGCCCGCCTGCGCCTGGGCGATCGGGATGGTGCGGCCGCCGCCCTGACCGCCCTGCGCACCGTCGCTCCGGATCATCCGCTGGTACGAGAAGCCGCCGCAGCCCTCGACTCCGACGCCGGTGGTGCCGACGTCATGCGTGATGGCGCGACTGGCGATGATGGCGGAAACATCCTCAGGTGAATCATGGCCCGCATCCTGCTTGCTGACGATAACCGCCAATTGCGCAACATCCTGGCCGAGGCGTTGACCGAGGCGGGACACTCGGTGGTCGAGGCTGCCGACGGCAAGCAGGCCATCACCCAGCTTGCGGCCCAGAGCTTCGAGGTCGTGATCACCGACATGCTGATGCCCGAGGCCGATGGCGCCGAGGTGATGCAGATGCACCGCCGCCTGGTACCGCGTCCGCTTCTGGTGGTGATCAGTGGTGGCGGGCATATCGATCCGGAACGCTACCTCGCCATGGCCAGGGCCATGGGTGCCGATCAGGTGCTGCGCAAGCCCTTCCCGCCCAGCGTCCTCATCGCTGCGGTCGCCCGGCTTCTGGCGGCGCGGCCAGGTCCTCCAGGCTGAGCCGGTAGGCGGCGGCGATCGCTCCGGCACCACGGGTGCCATGGCGCAGCAGTTCCAGGAGATCGGGCAGGCGCCGGCGGCGATTGGGATGCAGCAGGGCAGCGACCACGGCGGTGGCCAGCCCCGCATCTTCCACCGTGCCGTCTTCCAGCAGGCGGCGGATCGCCGCCACCCCGGCGGCGGCGCGACGCTCGGCCATGGCGCGCTCGGGAATGCCGCTGCCTGAACCACGGGCCTGGGCGCAGCCGGCGACCCCGCTCACCAGCCAGGCCGGCCAGCCTTCGGCGGGCGGCGCGCTCAGGCTCAGGCACAGGTCGGCGATGGCGACGGTCAGTCCGTCGCGGTCCGGACCGGGGATGCGCAGTACCGGCAGGGCAGGTCGGACGACCCGGGCCATCCCCGGGGCGATCGCCGCATGGTTGACGCCATACGGCACCAGCAGCAGGGGACCGCGCCAGCGCGGCCAGGCGAGGGTGGTGAGCAGTTCATGCACATCAGCCAGGGCGCCCCGTTCCTCGCTGGTCGGTTGACGCGGGTTGCCATCGCTGGCGATCGCCGCCAGCGCCGCATCCGCCGGGATCCGGAAGCGCGCGCAGGCGTTCTCGGCCCAGCGACGCAGCGCCAGGTCCAGCTGCGCGTCGCTGGCCAGTGGCGGAGCATGCCGGGCGGCGGCGCGCAAGGCGGCCGCCTCGGCACCCCAGGCCAGGGCCAGCTCGACCCGGAGTCCGAGTTCCAGCCGCAGCTCCGCCAGCAGGCGGCTGGCGCGGTAGGGGGCTGGCAGGGCCTCGACCGGGATGACCAGCGGAGCGCCAGGCGTGGTGTACCAGGCGGCCCGTCCGTCGATCCGGGCCGGATCGGAGGCGAGGGCGAGGACCAGCAGGAGGGCTTCCACGTCAGCCATGGTCGTCGCCAGGCCGCCACTGCAAAGCGCTGGAGTGGACGCCGGCACCCCGCATCATCCCGCACCATGTTCCCCCGCCGTCGTACCGATCAGGTCTATGCGACCCTGCAGCAGGTGCAGCGCCGCATCACCGAGCAGGGCGGCCAGCCGTCGGCGGTCGCCACCCCGGCCGGGATGAGCGCCCCACGTACGCCGTCCTCGGGCAATCCGACCCCCGGAGCGATGCCGATCATCCGTCCCGGGCCGCAGATCCCCGCCCAGCATGAACTGCCGCCGCTGCTGCCCCCCGGCGTCGGCGCCCATCAGCGCTACGCGGTGCAGATATCGGGCACCCTCGCCAGCCTGCTGCTGGTGTGCTGGATCGCCTCCATAGCGGCTGCGGTGCTGATCACCAAACAATGGTCGAAACCGTCGGCAGCCTTGGCCGCCGATCCCATGCCGCGTGCGGCGGTCGCCGCCCCGACCGCCGCTGCCCAGCCGCGTTGGAAGCTGATCGTGCTCTCCGAGATGCGCACCACCGGCGAGGCGCGCACCCGGCTGAACAAGGAACGTGAGTTCCTCAACGACGTCGCCCGGCGCACCCAAGGTTGGCAACCGCTCTTCGAGGTCGAAGAGGGGGTCAACGGCGGCATCCAACTGGTCTTCGGAACCCAGGGGGTCGAGAAGGAGCCGTGGTGGGACATGTACAACAAGCTGCGCAAGCGGCATGGATCGGCGAGTTGGGTCGAGCTGCGGTGATGGAAAGCGGGGGGCGGGGGGCGGGGGGCGGGGGGCCCGCAGACATCACCATACGCCAAACTGTTCTCTGGCCGCTGGTCGAAGCGCGGCTGCCGCCGGGCGAACTGGCGCATGATGCGCAGCACATCAGGCGCGTGCATCGCTGGGCTGTGCGCCTGGCGCCCGAGGCCGGTGCCGATCCCGATTTGGCCGGCGCTGCAGCCCTGGTCCACGATCTCGTCTTCGTACCCAAGGACAGCGCGGCGCGCGCCGAGGGTGGCGAGCGCAGTGCCGCCGCCGCGCCAGCCGTGCTCGCCCAGGCCGGCTACGAGGCCGGGGAGATCGCGCAGATCGCGGATGCGGTGCGCACCTCGTCGTGGTCGCGCGGACTGGCGCCGACCGGCCCGCTCGGTGCCGTGCTGCAGGACGCTGACCGCTTGGACGCGATCGGTGCTCTGGGCCTGATGCGCAACCTGGCCTGCGCCCAGCACATGGCGAAGCCCGGGCGGGGCGGCTTCTACCATCCCGACGATCCCTTGGCGACCGGCGGTCGGCAACTCGACGACAAGGCCTGGGCGTTGGACCATCTACCAGCGAAGCTGCTGAAGCTGACGGCCGGCATGCATACCGCCACCGCCCGCGCCGAGGCGGCCCGCCGCCACGCCTATCTGGAAGCCTGGCTGGCCGAGGTGGCGCGGGAACTGGCGTGAACGGCCTGGCCGGCTAGCGTCCCGCGCATGAGCAGCAGCAGCCCCCTCGTCGGCATCATCATGGGATCGACCAGCGACTGGGAGACGATGAGCGAGGCGAAGAAGGTCCTCGAAGAGCTGCCGTGCGAGGCCGAGGTGGTCTCGGCGCACCGCACCCCCGACCGCATGTTCACCTACGCCTCGTCGGCGGCTGGCCGCGGGCTGAAAGTCATCATCGCCGGGGCGGGCGGCGCCGCGCACCTGCCGGGCATGATCGCCGCCAAGACCCACCTGCCGGTGATCGGCGTGCCCTGTGCCACCACCGGCCTGCTTGGCCTCGACGCGCTGATGTCGATCGTACAGATGCCCAAGGGTACCCCGGTCGCCACCGTCGCGGTGGGCAAGCCGGGCGCGGCCAACGCCGGCTATCTGGCGGCGCAGATCCTCGCCCTGTCCGATGCTGCCCTCGCCACCCGCCTGCAGGAGCGCAAGGCGCGCGTGCGCGACGAGGTGCTGGGGCAGAGGCTGCCGTCATGAGCGGGCTGGAGGCTGGAGGCTTGAGGCTGGAGGCTGACGCTCGTGGAACGGCGTCATGATCCTCGGTATCCTCGGCGGCGGCCAGCTCGGCCGCATGCTGGCGCTGGCCGCGGCGCCCCTCGGCGTGCGCGTGCGGGTGTGGGATCCGGATGCACGCTGCAGCGCCTCGTGCGCTGCCGAGATCTTCGCCCGGCCGCTCGACGCCGCGCACGTCGCCGACTTCGCTGCTGGCCTGACCGCCTGCACCTACGAATTCGAGCACATCCCGCATGCCGTGGTCGAAGGGCTGGAACATGCCGGCGTGCCGTTGCGTCCGGGCGAAGCGGCCTTCGCCGCCAAGCACGACCGCCTGCGCGAGAAGGAACTGCTCACCAGCCTGGGCATTCCCACCGCGCCGTTCGCTGCCGTCGATGACGCGGCCGGTGCGCATGCCGCGGCGCAGCGCCTCGGCCTGCCGCTGGTGTTCAAGAGCCGGCGCGGCGGCTACGACGGCAAGGGTCAGGCGGTCGTGCGCGAGGCCGGCGCCCTGGCGACCTCGCTCGCAGCCTGCGGAGGCCGCGACGTTCTGGCCGAGGCCTTCATCCGCTTCGAGCGCGAGGTGTCCCTGGTCGCCGTACGCGGGTTGGACGGCAGCTTCGCGGCCTGGCCGCTGGTCGAGAACCTGCATCGCGACGGCATCCTGCGCCGCACCCTGGCGCCGGCCGCCGGGGCTGCTGCGCTGCAGGCCCAGGCCGAGGCGCACATGCGCAGCCTGATGCAGCACCTCGGCTACGTCGGTGTGCTGGCGATCGAGTTCTTCCAGGTCGGTGGCGCCCTGATGGTCAACGAGTTCGCGCCGCGCGTGCACAACAGCGGCCACTGGTCGATCGAAGGCTCCGAGGCCAGCCAGTTCGAGAACCATGTCCGGGCGGTGTGCGGCCTGCCCCTGGGCAGCACCGCGCTGCGCGGGCATAGCGTGATGTTCAACTACCTGGGCCGGGAAGCCGTGCGGGCTGCGGTGCTGGCCGTCCCAGATGCCCATCTGCACACCTACGCCAAGGGCGAACGCCCACGGCGCAAGCTTGGTCACATCACCGTGCGTTGCGACAGCGCTGCGGCACGAGATGCCGTGCTCGCCCAGCTCGAGCCCCTCGCCCCCTGGGAATGAGTGATTCCGCCCCGGTGACGGGCGGATAGCCTGTCGCCATGGAAGCCCGTCCGACTGCGCTTCGTTGCTTGATGGCTCTTGCCCTGTCCCTGGGATTGGCGGCTGGTGAAGCGGCCCCTGGGGTCAAGCCTGCGCCCTCCGTTGCGCCCGCGGCCCCCGCACCTGAGATCCTGCCGGTGCCCGACGAGGCGGCCCAGGCCGAGGCCGGCCGGCGCCTGCGCGAGTTGTACAAGACCGAGTTCGCGAGCCGGAAGCCCGAGGAGCAGCGCCTGCTGGCGCGCAGCCTGGTCGAGCAGGCGTCCAGGCCTGGGGACGCAGCCGTGCGCTTCGTCATGCTCAGCGAGGCGATGCATGCCGCCGCCAAGGCGGCCGATATCGCCATTCTGGTCCAGGCGTCGCAGGAGCACCGTCGGCTGTTCGCTCTCGAACCCGGCGAGGAACTGCTCAAGGATCTGGGCATCGCTATCCAGGCGGCGACGACCTCCGAGCAGGCTGAGGATATCATCGCGGAGCTCTGCCGGCTGGCTGACGACGCGGTGCAGCGCGATGCCTATCCCGTCGCCCTGAAGACCCTCGCCCTCGCCGAACAGATGGCCCGGCGGAGCAAGGATGCCGCCCTGACCGGCCGGGTCCGGACCTTGGCGGAACGGATCAAGCCGCTGGCGGAAGCCTGGCGTCAGATCGGCAACGAGGCGGATCTGCTGGGCGAGATCAGCGCGGCCGGACGGACTGCGCGGGGCCGCTTCTACTGCCTGGTGAAGGGTGACTGGCCGGTCGGCCTGACGCATCTGGCGGCGGGTGACGATGAAGCCCTGCTTCAGGCGGCGGCGGCCGAACTGGCTGCCAGCACGCCGGAGGCCTTCATCGCCGTGGCTGACCGCTGGTATGAACTGGCGGCCAAGCAGCGGGCCTCGGCCAAGGATCAGATGCTGATCCACGCCGCCCAGCTCTACCGCCAGCATCTGGCGGCACTCGGCGGTCTAGAGCGCGCCCGGATCGACAAACGCCTGGTCGAACTCGGCAAGTCGTTGGGTGGACGCCTGGCCAACCAGCGGATCCCGGTCGGGGCGGTGCTGTACCTGGGTTTCGAGCGCGACGGCATTCTCGGACAAGGTGGCAAGCTGAGCGCGCTCGACAGCAGCGGCTCAGGGCATCACGCCCAGCTGACCGGTCTGCGCCTGGCCAGCGGTATCCATGGCCAAGCCTTGGAATGTCCCGCCGAGGGTGGCGCGGCCGACTGCGGCAAGCCGGCGACCCTGCGACTCGACGGCAGTCTGACCATCTCCTTGTGGCTGATGCCGGGGGAATTCGGCCAACGCCGCAACCCCATCTTCAAGAGCTACGGCAGCGAACTGGCGATCACCCAGGAGACGACCGGGATCCTCAGTTTCTACTATGGCGCGAATGGGAAGGACATCGATCCGTACCAGGGCTTTACCTCGGCCGCTGCGGTGCCGCTCAAGACCTGGACCCACGTCGCCGTGGTCCGTCAGCTCGAGGGTGCCGCGCGGCTGATCTGGTATTTCAACGGCAAGCGTCTGAACGAGGTGGCGGCAGCCTATCCGACCAGCCGCACCTCTGATCAACCGCTGATGATCGGTCGTGGTTATACCGGTTATCCCTACATTGGTCAGTTGGATGAGATCGCCCTCTGGCCGCGCGCCCTCAACGATGCCGAGGTCAAGCAGGTGTACGACGGTTCGGCAGCCGGGCGCTGAGCCGGACGACGCCCGAGGATGACCAGTTCGCCCTCGGCGCTTCGTGACTTGGCCTGACGGCCCGGGCGGATAGGCTGCGGGGATGCCCCGGATC
>JAIFND010000005.1 GCA_020047915.1 bacterium
TCGAGACGTTGTGGCGCAGCCACGGCGCGGTGCAGCGCTCGGCGCGGCGGCCGCCCATGACCCAGTTCTCCTGGGTGAGCTTGACGTGCTCAAGCAGCTTGACCGCCGAGACCTCGGTCTTGATCAGCGCGTCCTTGGGCACCTCGACGCAGAAGGTGATGACCTTGTCGGTGCCGTTGGGGTTCCACACGCTCTTCTCGACGGCGCGCGCGTTGTGCGCCTCGAAGAACTGCAGCGGCGCCTCGTTGACGTTGGCCTGCACGCGGCGGAAGTAGCGCTTGGCGTGGTGCGGGTGGATGCCCGAGGCGGTGCCGAGGATGCAGCTGGTGGTGCCGGCCGGCTTCACGCAGGTGGCGCGGGCGCACACCTGGACACCGATCTTCGGCGCGATCTCGGCGTTCTGGTCGAGGATGAGCTGCGCCATGCGCCGCTGCAGCGCCGGGTCGAAGGCGATCTTCGGGTTGTCCATCATGCCGGTCATCGAGCAGCCGAGCAGGGCTTCGCGCTTGACGATGCGCTCGGTGGTGGCGCCGAGGTAGTCGAACTTGTCGTAGCCGGCCTGCATCGTGCCGAGGATGGCGGCGGCGCGGCAGGCGCGCTCGAAGGTCGCCACGTCGGTGCACGCCTTCATGTTGATTTCGCACAGGTTGCAGAAGTGCCACCCGGTCTGCCCGGTCTCGATATCGACCGGGTACATGCCGATCTCGACGCACGGGTTGTACATGATCTCGGTGCTGTCGGCCCACACGAAGCCGGGTTCGCCGAACTCGCGCACCGACTGCATCAGGCCGTCGAACTGCTCGAAGGTGGTCTTGTCGCGCAGCAGCAGGGCCGAGTTGTTCGAGCGGCCGCGCTGCGGGTTCTTGATGAACCAGTCGCCGGTCTTGGCCTTGATCATCTCGTCGTCGTCGAGCGAGAAGATGCAGATCGTCGCGCTGCGCCGCACACCACCCGCGAGGACGGCGTCAGAGGCGTGCATGACCATGTCGTAGGCGTCGATCGGGCGCAGGGTGCAGCCGTCGCCGGCGACGACCAGGCGCTCATCCAGCACGCGGCGGATCTGCTCGAGCGAGCGCTGCAGCGGCTTGGGGCCGGGGGCCTTGCCGATGCCGCTGCTCAGCGGGCTGCCCTGCGCGCGGACCTGGCTGTAGTCGAACTCGATGGTGCGGCCGGCGTACTCGGGGAAGGGCTGCTCGGAGGTCAGGTAGCTGCTGACCAGCACGCCCAGCGCGTCGGCCCAGCCCTCGATCGAGTCGGGCACGGTGAAGGTCGCCTTGCCCTTGCCCGGCTTGGCCAGGCCGGGCAGCTTGGCGACGTGGTGGTGCTGCACCGAGAAGCCGACGCCGCAGCCGCACAGCAGCAGCCACAGCGATTCCTGGAAGAAGCGCGGACGGTCGCAGTAGCTGACCGTGCAGTTGTAGAGGCGGGCGTTCTTGTCGGTCACCGGCTTGCCGCCGAACTGCAGGGCGCGCTGGCTGCCCAGCACCAGGCGGTCCTTCACCGCCGCCTTGGCGTACTCGATCTGCTCCTGGATGCCGAAGGGTGCGTACTTCGCTTCGTGCATCGCAAACACGCGGTCGGCGGCCTCGGCGAAGGTCTCGCGCCGACCGATGACGGCGTTGTAGCGCGCGTACTTGGTGTTGAAGGTGTAGTCCTGGAGCTGGGCGAGGGTCATCGGCGTGTCCTGAGAGGCTGGGCGTGCGGCAAACCCATCGAGTAGATGGGTTCATATGTAGCGAGGTTGAGGCGAAAGGATCCAGCCGTGGCCGGAGGGCATACTACATATGGTGGTGTCGTATGAAGGCAACCGCTAGATGTGGTTAATATATGCAGCAGTCCGCCTCATCCCAACAACCGCTTGCGCCCCATCCAGTTAGGCCGTCAAGCCACCGCCAACTCGCACTCGACCAGCAGGTCGGGGCGGCAGACCACGGCGCGCACCACCGGTACCGGCCAGTCCGGGGCGGCGGCGCGCCAGGCGGCCTCGGCGGTGGCATCGACGGCGTAGGCGAGGCCGCCGACGATGGCCGATTCGGGCAGTCCGGCGGCGGCCAGCACGGCGCGCAGGCAGGCGACCGTCTCGCGCGCCTGGGCGGCGGCATCGCCGTGGTGCAGGGTCGCTCCGGCCCTGTCGATCGCGGCGGTGCCGCTGATCAGCAGCAGGGGGCCGGTCGGCGTGGGCGTGACCACGGCGCGGGCGAAGCTGCTGCCGTAGGTGGAGGCGGCGGCCTGGCGGGCGGTGAGGTCGAGGGGCAGCGGAGCGCAGCCCGGCACCGCCAGCGCTTCGAGACGGACACGCCCGCCATGCGGCCGCAGACCGATGCCGGTCGAGGCGGGCAGGGTGCGGCCGCCGTCGGGGCGGATCAGGCCGGCGGCGGCGAAGTGTTGGCTGCGTACGCGGTTGAACTCGGCGTAGCCACCGAGGATGTCGTCGAGCCACCACCAGGTACGCTGCACCGAGGACCAGCCGAGGCGCGTGGCGATGGCCTCGCAGGCGGCACCGGCGTCATCAGCGGTGAGCGCGGTCGCCTCCAGGCTGCCGTCCGGCGTGCGCCAGCGGCGCACCGTGCCGTCGTCAGTGCAGGTGCCGCCGCGCACCGCCTGGATGCAGACGGCCGCCGTGGCGTCGGGGCCGTGGTAGGCGCTCAGCGGTGCGTCCTCGGGTGACCAGCCGGCCCCGGCGCAGCGCGTCAGTAGCGGCGTCGCACCAGCGGCGGCGCAGGCCTGCAGCGCGGCGTGGCGCAGGCGCGGGGCGTCAGCCGGCGCGGCCTCGCCGTGGACCCACACCTGGCCAAGGCCCTGACGCTCGCGCTGGTGCGTCCACAGCCTCATGGCGCGCCCCGCGCCAGCGGGATCGCCGGCAGCCACGCCGTGGCCTGGAGGCGGCGCGGCTTGCCGTCCGGTCGCACGCCGTCCTCGCGCGACACCGTGGCGTTGGCGATCAGGTTGCCGGTCGGCACGGCGGCGTCGGCGGCAAGCAGCACCTCGAAGCGCCCCTCGCTGGCGCCTGCCTTGATGCGACCGTTGCGCAGACTGACGCCGGGCGGCGGCTGGTGCAGGGCGATGCGGATGTCGCCATCCCAGCCGGGGCCGCGCTCGATGGCGACCTCGATGCGCGCGGTGCGGCCGGGGACCAGGGCCAGCACGGCGGTGCGTGGCTGCACGCGCAGGGCGGCGGGCGGCAGCACCTGCACCGCCGGGGCGTCGGCCGGCACCAACTGCATCCACAGGAAGGCCTGCATGTTGTCGTCACTCCACACCGCTACGCCTTCGTCGGCGACCAGGCGCGGTGCGAGGACGCCGGGGGGCGCGGTGGCCGGGCAGGACAACGTCGCCTGCACGCGATCGGCGCCGGCCGGGATGAGGCCGCCGTCGAGGACGAGGTCGCCGGCGTCGGCCAGGCGCAGGGCGATCGCTCCGGCATGGCCGCCCCGGCGCACCGCATGGATGACGAGCGGCACGCTGCCACCAGCCGGGAGACCGAGCGACGAGGGCGCCGCCAGCAGGTCGCAGCGCGGCCGGGGCGCTCCGGCATAGACCTGTGCCACGAAGGCGTCGCCGCCGCGGCCCAGCAGGTCGCTCAGGCGCACACGGTAGGTGCCGTCGGCGGGCAGGGTGGCGAGCAGTTCGGGATCGGCGTGGTGGGTGGTCGTGCCGTCGGCCCGGTCGGTGGTGTCATCGGCGGAGGCGACCACGGCGCCGTCCGCGCCGAGCAGTTCAAGGCGCGCGTCGAGCGGCGAGCCGAGGCGGCGGGCGCGCACGCCGAGTTCGACGGTCGTCCCGGCGGTTCCGGCGAAGCTGCGCTCCCACGCGCTGCCGGCGCTGATGCGTACCTGCTCCCAGCCGTCGGCGATGGGTGAGGCTGCTGCGGCCGGTCGCGGATCGCCCAGCGTGATGCGGTAGGTGAAGTCGGCCCGGCCGCGCCACAGCACGTCGCGCACCTCGAGGGTCAGCGGTCCGTCGGCCTGCGGCGTCCAGGTCAGCGCGGCGTCCTGGCGGAAGCCGTCGGCGTCGGCGCTGGCCAGTTCGCGGCCGGCGGCATCGCGCAGGGTCAGCTGCGGCTGGCACCAGCCGGGGACGGCGTCGGCGATGTAGGGGATGAGGGCGCGGGCGGCGATGGCGATGGCGATCGGCGTGCCGGCCTTGCCCGGCAGGATCCAGCGGTCGGCATCGCCCGACAGCAGTTGGCCGTTGAGCGTCGCCGGCAGGGCCGGCACGGTCAGCGGTTTGCGCGCCGGCGTGGCCTCTTCGCTGAACTCGGGCACGTTGCCGATGATGACGGTGCGCGGGTTGCTCGGCCCGCTCGGCGTCAGCAGGCGCAGGCTGCGCGGGCCGGGCGTGGCATCCGGGGCGATGATCAGCTCGACCTGGCCGACCTCGTCCATCACCGTCTGGTTGCGCTTCTTCGGCTTGCCCTGCGCGTTCAGCGGGGCGACCGGCGTCGTCACCAGACGGACGCTGACCCCACTGCCGGTGATGTGCGCGCCGGTCGCCTCGATCAGGCGCTCGCCGGCGACGGTGACGGCGACGGTGGCACCCTGTGTGCCGCCGGCCGGGTAGGCGTAGGCCAGCCACGGCGCATCGGCTGCAGTCAGCGCCGCCGTCCACGCCAGCGCGACCAGCGCTCTCACAGGATCTCCGTCAGCACGCCGCCGCTGCGGCCGGCGGGCGGCGGGCCGAGCAGCGCCACGCTGCCGCCTTGGGGCAGCGGCAACTGGGTGTCGGGCGCCAAGCCGAGCATCCCGGTGAGGGTGGCGAAGAGATCCCACGGGAACACCGGCCGCGTGACCACGTTTTCGCCGCGTTCATCAGTGGCGCCGACCACCGTGCCGCCGCGCACGCCGCCGCCGGCCAGCAGGTGGCTGAAGGCCTTGCCGTGGTGGCCGCGCCCGCCCTCCCACGGCGGCTCCCACAGGATGCGCGGGGTGCGTCCGAACTCGCCGCCGACCCACACGATGGTGCTGTCGAGCAGGCCGCGCTGGGCGAGGTCCTCAAGCAGTGTCGCCACCGCCGCGTCGAGCTGCGGCAGCATGCGGCCCATCGCCTCGAAGTGGCGTTTGTGGGTGTCCCAGCCGTTGGCGTTGATCGTGACGTAGGGCACGCCGGCCTCGACCAGGCGGCGCGCCAGCAGGCAGGACTGGCCGAGGCGGTGGCGGCCGTAGCGGTCGCGCAGCGCGGCGTCCTCGCGGCCGAGGTCGTAGGCGGCGCCGGCATCGCCGAGGATCAGCTCGTAGGCCTGTTCGCGGCAGGCGCGCAGCTCGCGCACCGTCGCATCGGCGGGATGCGCGGCGGCGAAGCCGTCGAGGTCGGCGAGCAACTGACGGCGGCTGCTCTGGCGCGTGTCGCTCAGGCCCTGCACGGTCATGCCGTCCACCGCGAAGGCCTCGGCCGCGGGATCGCCGCCGGTGGCGAAGGGCCGGTGGCGTCCGCCGAGGAAGCCGCTCTCGCTGAAGCGTCCCTGCGGCGTGGTCAGGGTGATGTAGGGCGGCAGCAGGCCGCGATAGCCGGCCTCGTAGCCGCGCAGCTTTGACACCACCGCGCCCAGGCCCGGCCACGAAAGCCCGTCGCCGGCGGGGCGGGCGGCCTGCATCAGATAGGCGGCGGTCTCGTGCCCGTTCGAGCCATGCGTCATGCCGCGCAGCACGGCGCAGCGGTGCATCTGCTGGGCGAGCAGCGGCAGGCTCTGGCCGATCAGCAGGCCATCAACGCTCGTGGCGATCGGCTTGCCCAGCGGCCCGCAGAAGTCGCGCCCGGCGCCCGGCTTTGGATCGAAGGTATCGAGGTGCGACGGCCCGCCCCACAGCCACACCTGGATCACCGCGCGGGCGCGGCTGGCCGGCCGTGGCGGGACGACTGGTGCCGGCGGGTCGCCGGCCAGCAGGGCGGGAGGCAGCGCGGCGGCGAGGGTGCCGGCGGCAGCGAGGCGAAAGAGGTCGCGGCGGGTCAGCATGTCAGTGCGCGGTCGAGAACTCGGTGGTGTTGAGCAGGGCCCAGGCGAGGTCGTCGAGGGCGGCGCGCCGCTCGCCCCCAGCCAGCGCGACGGCGCAGCGCGCGCGTTCCGCGGCGGTTGGCGGGCGGCACAGGATGCGCAGCCACAGCTCGTCGGCGGGGTCCGTGCTTTCACCAGCCAGGCGCTTCAGCCAGCCGCTGCGCACGATCTTCTGCTGCACCTGCTCGGAGGTCAGCAGGCGCTGCGCCTGCAGCACGCTCGGCGCATCGCTGCGCTCGGCGGCCAGGGCCGACGACCGGCCGGGGCGGCCGAAGGTTTCCAGGAAGGTGTTCGAGATGCTGCCGTCGGGCAGCGCGACCGCCGGCAGGGCGGGGATGACGGTGAAGGGTTCGGGGATCTGGCTGGTCCAGCGGTCGGCGCTGCCGGTGGCGCTGGACAGCGCATCGAGCAGCACTTCGGCGCTCAGGCGGCGGATGGCGTAGCCGCTGTTGCCGGCCTCGGCCTGCCAGGTGGCCGAGCGCAGGATGGCGCGCAGCAGGGCGCGGTGATCCCAGCCCGAGTCGATCAGCGTGGCGGCGAGCTGGTCGAGCAGCGCAGGATCGCTCGGCGGATTGCCTGGGCGCAGATCATCGACCGGCTCGACCAGCCCGCGGCCGTTCAGCCAGGCCCAGGTGCGGTTGGCCAGGGCGCGCGCCAGGTCCTGCCGGCCGGGGCCGGTCAGCCAGGCGGCGAGGGCGGGGCGCGGATCGGCGCCCGCGGCGACGGCCAGCGGCGTGCCGTCGGGGGCGGCCGGCGCCGGCGTGCCGGCCGGGATCAGCGCCGGGTTCCACCACAGGATCTCCTCCTTCCACGCGCCGGTCGGCTTGAAGGCGAGGCCGGCGAAGCAGGCGGCGAAGGCGGGGGCGGGCGCCGCGTCGGAGCGCTGCGCGAGGAAGACCAGGGCCACGGCGTCGGCGTAGTAGCCGGGCGTGCGCTCGGGGATGGCGCGGTAGAAGCCGACGACGCCGTCGCTGAAGCCCGACCCGTTGGCGGTGACCAGGGCGGTGACGAAGCGGTCGTAGGGCAGCGCCGCACTCTGGCGCAGCCAGCGGTGCGTGGCGACGGCGCCCAGCGGCCACAGGTTGCTGGGGAACTCGGCCTTCACGCGCAGCAGGTCGGACCAGCGCCAGGCCCACCAGTCGGCGTAAGCCGGCGAGGCCAGCAGCGCGTCGATGGCGCGTTCGCGGCGGTCGGGCCGCCGGTCGGCGAGGAAGCCCTTGAGCGCCTGGTACGGCGGCAGGCAGCCGCTGGCGTCGAGGTGCAGGCGGCGGAGGAAGGTCGCGTCGTCGCAGCGTGCCGGGTTTTTCTCCGTTTCAGCGGCGCCTAGGCCGACCGCCAGGCAAAAGGCCAGCAGGATGACCACGGTTCCCAGGTGGCGTGTCGAGGAGTCCACGGATATCCTACGCCAGAGATGACCCGGCGTTGTCTGCGCCGGGGGAGGTTGTGCGTGTTGCACGGCGCACCGGGGGGACGGGTTGCCCAGACGGGGCACGCCCTACGCTGCCGCCCCGTACCCGCGAGGAACCCATGCCCCTGACCCTGTCCAAGACCGCCTTCCACGGCAAGCGCACCGGCCCCGTCGTCGTCATCGTGATGGACGGCGTCGGCCTCGGCCCGGACTACGCCGGCAATGCCGTCAAGGCGGCACGCAAGCCGGTGCTCGACCAGCTGATGGCGACCTGCCCGTGGACCAAGCTGGCGGCGCACGGCGTCGCGGTGGGCATGCCCTCTGACGCCGACATGGGCAACTCCGAGGTCGGGCACAACGCGCTCGGCGCCGGGCGCGTCTTCGACCAGGGTGCCAAGCTGGTCGCCCAGGCGATCGCGGCCGGCAAGCTGTTCGCCGGCAAGGGCTGGAACGAGGTGGTCGGCAACAGCCTGGCCAAGTCGTCCTGCCTGCACTTCATCGGCCTGTTCTCCGACGGCAACGTGCACAGCCACCTCGACCACCTCAAGGCGATGATCGTCGAGGCCAAGAAGCGCGGGGTGAAGAAGGTGGCGATCCACGCCCTGATCGACGGCCGCGACGTCGGTGAGACCAGCGCGCTGGAATACACCGAACCCTTCGAGGCGTGGCTGGCCACGGTCGATCCCAACTACGGCATCGCCTCGGGCGGCGGCCGCATGTTCATCACCATGGACCGCTACGATGCCGACTGGTCGATGGTCGAGCGCGGCTGGAAGACGCATGTCCTGGCCGAAGGCCGGACGTTCCCCAGCGCCAGCGCGGCGGTGAAGGCCTTCCGCGCCGAGAAGCCGGGCGTCATCGACCAGGATCTGCCCGCCTTCGTGGTCGAGCGCGGCGGCAAGCCCTTCGCTCCGATCGTCGATGGCGACTCGGTGGTGTTCTTCAACTTCCGTGGCGACCGCTCGATCGAGCTGTCCAAGGCCTTCGTCGGCGAGGTGCCGTTCGAGCGTAAGAAGGTCGATGTGTGCTTCGCCGGCATGATGACCTACGACGGCGATACCAACCTGCCGCCGCGCATCCTGGTCGAGCCGCCGGTGATCGACCGCGTGCTGTCCGAGTACCTGATCGGGGCCGGCGTGCGCCAGTTGGCGGTGTCCGAGACGCAGAAGTACGGCCACGTGACCTACTTCTGGAACGGCAACCGCTCGGGCTACCTCGACCAGGGGCAGGAGTGCTACATCGAGGTGCCCTCCGACCGCGTGTCCTTCGACGAGCGTCCGTGGATGAAGGCGGCCGAGGCGACCGACGCGCTGATCAATGAACTGACCAAGCGGCCCTACGGCTTTGCGCGCATCAACTACCCCAACGGCGACATGGTCGGCCATACCGGCGTGTTCGAGGCGGCGCGCATCGGTGTCGAGTGCGTCGATCTCGTCCTGTCGCGTCTGCTGCCGGTGATCAAGAAACTGAACGGCGTGGCGCTGATCACCGCCGACCACGGCAATGCCGACGAGATGTACGAGATCGACAAGAAGGGCGGCGTGAAGATGGAGAACGGCAAGCCCAAGGCCAAGACCAGCCACACCCTGAATCCGGTGCCCTTCATCATCTACGATCCGGCCTGCGCCGGCAGCTACGAGTTGCGTACCGACATCACCAAGCCCGGACTCGCCAACGTCGCCGCCACCGCCCTTGATCTGATGGGCTATGCCGCGCCGGAAGGCTACGAGCCGTCGCTGATCCGGTGGAAGTGACGGTCGGACGGGAGGCGGAGGGCGGGGGGCGGGGGGCCCGCATCGCCGTGATCGGGACCGATACCGGGGTCGGCAAGACCGCGGTGACGCTGCTGCTGGCGCGTGGGCTGCGCGCGCTGGGACGGAAGGTCTGGTTGCACAAACCGGTCGCGTGCGGCGGATGGGATGGGCGTTCGTCGGAGGACGGCCGCGCCCTGCGCGCGGCGTGTGGCGATGGGCAGAAGCCGGGCACTATCTGTCCGCTGGAGTTTCCCGAGCCGTGCAGTCCGCATCTGGCGGCCCAGGCGGCGGGGGTGCGCGTCGCGTTGGCCGCGCTGGTCGCTGCGGTGGGCCGACTCGAAGCGGGGCAGGAGCCCCGCGGACCGGGCGGGGCGGGAGCCCCGCGCTCCATCATCCTCGAAACCGCCGGCGGCCTGCTCGCGCCGCTCACCGCCGCGCGCGAGACCAATGCCGACCTGCTGGCCGCGCTGGGTTGGCCGGTGCTGGTCGTCACCCGGCCGCACCTCGGGACGCTCAACCACACCCAGCTGACCGTCAACGAGGCGCGGCGGCGCGGCCTGCACCTGCTCGGCCTGGTGGTCAACCATCACGAACTGCTCGAGCCGAGCCTGGCGGTGTGCACCGCCGCCGATGAGCTGGCGCGCCTAACCGCCCTGCCGGTCCTCGCCGAATTGCCACACACGCCGTCGCAGGATGACGCCCTGCGTCTTGCGCGCGCTGTCGCGCTCGCCATCTAGACGGCCTATGGCGTCGGTACGACATCGTGGGGTGCGTGGCTGGTTCCGTCAGGGCATCCGTTCGTTTGGCCTGGCGGTGCGTCGGGCGGTGATGCTGGAGGACAGCCCCGAGCGCATCGCGCGCGGCTGCGCGGCGGGCATGTTTTGCGCCTACCTGC
The DNA here is from genome assembly GCA_020047915.1 of bacterium. Lineage (GTDB taxonomy): Bacteria > Planctomycetota > UBA11346 > UBA11346 > UBA11346 > UBA11346. Next base: position 10,047 of record JAIFND010000005.1, read on the forward strand.
CGATGCTCGGCCAGACCTTCGCTGGCATGGTCCTGGCCTGGTGCATCCGCGGCAACGCGCTGGCGGCGATCCCGTGGAGCTGGATCACCAACCCGTTCACCACCCTGGCGATCTGGTACGGCTGCTACCGGCTGGGCGCGGCGCTGCTGCCGGGTCACGAGACGGTGACCTGGGAGGGCCTGCAGGCGATCATCGACCGGTTGCAGGGCATGGCGATGGTCGATGGCCTACTGCATGGCGCCGAGGTACTGGGCGGCGTGTTCCTGCCCATGCTCCTGGGCAGCGTGCTCATCGGCCTCGTCACCGCCCTGCCGACCTGGTGGCTGGTGCGCCGGGCGGTCGTCGCCGTGCAGGCCCGCCGCGCCGCCCGTGCGGCGCACTGGCGCACCCGGCTGGCTCCCGGCTCCGGCGACGCTACGGTCTGAACCGGCCCTCCCCATGCGCGTTCCCCTCCTCATGCGTCCCATCCTGCTGCTGCTCGTCCTCTTCGGCACCGCTACCGCCGAGGAACTGTTCGCCAACGTGCCCTCGGCCGAGCAGGCCCCGACCTTCCGCGAAGCAGAACACTTCCGCGCCGTGATCACGGTGCGCAACCCGTACCAGCGCGCGATCCGCATCGACAAGCTCGACACCACCTGCAGCTGCTCGAAGCTGGAGATAGCCTCGAAGTTCCTCATTCCCGGCGAGACCACCACCCTGGAGGTGGGCAGCGAGAATACCCGGCGCAGCGGACCGCAGCAGGTGCGGGTCAGCCTGTTCCTCACCGATCCCGACCTCGAACCGATCGAGGTGTACTGCTGGTGGAAGGTGCTGCCGGCGGTGACCGTCGATGCCGTCCCGCCCGGCACCCCGGCCCTCGACCGGCCCGAGGACAACGCCTGGCGCGACATCTACCGTTTCATCGCCCACGAGCGCCCCGACGAGCCGCAGCGCCTGCGCAAGCGCATCCGCCTGGCCAGCCCGCCCGAGTCGGCGCCCCCCGGCGGCCTGCGTGTCGAGGGCATCGACTACGCCGGCACCCTGTGGGCCTTCGCGACCCGGCCGCTGGAGGGGGGCGCGATCCTGATCACCGCCACGGCCCGCGACCAGCAGGGTCCGCTGCCCGAGGGTCGCCACGAGGAGAAGGTGGTGGTGCGCACCAACCACCCCGACAAGCCGCGTATCGAACTGCATTTCGACGTCCTGCTCGACACCAAGGCGGGCAAGACGGCCAAGGACATGGTGCAGGAGGCGATGGGACCCTGAGCACCATTGCCCCAGGGGTTAGGGGTTAGGGTCAATGCACCGCCATTGCCCCAGGGGTTAGGCCGCATCATTGCCGCAGGGGTTAGGGGTTAGGGTCAATGCACCGCCATTGCCCCAGGGGTTAGGGCCGCAGGTGCCTTTCCCTAACCCCTAACCCCAGGGGCAATGGGTGCCTAACCCCTGGGGCCATGACGTTTGGGTGATTGACGCCCCCTGTCGGCGCCCTCTAATCCGCCGATCCGATGAAGCCCAAGGTATGCGTGCTCCGCGCTGCGGGGACCAACTGCGACGCCGAGACCGCCCATGCATTTCGCCTGGTCGGGGCCGAGGCCGAGACCTTTCACGTCAACCGGTTGCGCGAGGCGCCCAAGCGCCTGCGCGACTTCCAGATCCTGGCGGTGCCGGGCGGCTTCTCCTATGGCGATGACGTCGCCAGCGGCCGCATCTTCGCCAACGAGCTGATGACCAGCCTGCGCGACGAGCTGCTCGCCTTCGTCGATCGCGGCGGCTTCGTCATCGGCATCTGCAACGGCTTCCAGGTGCTGGTCAAGTCCGGCCTGTTGCCGCGCCTCGACGGCCAGGCCGCCCAGCAGGCGACCCTGACCGACAACACCAGCGGGGTGTACCAGGACCGCTGGGTGAAGTGCACCGGCACCGCGGGCAAGTGCGCCTGGATCGCCGACGCCGCCGAGGTCGAGCTGCCGGTCGCCCACGCCGAAGGCCGCTTCGCCGCCAGCGACGCCGTGCTCGACCGCCTCGAGGCCGCCGGCCAGCTGTGCCTGCGCTACTCGTCCGGCACCTGCCACAACGGCAGTGCCCGCGACGTCGCCGGCATCTGCGACACCACCGGCCGCGTCTTCGGCCTGATGCCCCATCCCGAACGCTTCCTGCGCTGGGAGAACCACCCGCGCTGGACGCGCGAACCCCGTCGAACCGAAGGTGACGGCGTGCGCTTCTTCCGCGCCGCCGTCGCCAAGCTCGCCTAACCCGCACTCCGAGGTCCTCATGCGCTGCTTCCTCGTCCCGACCCTGGCCCTGACCGCCAGCCTCGCTGCCGCCGAACCGGCCCTGGCGCCCGAGCCCTTCCGCGATGGCACCAAGGACATCAAGGTGATGTCCGACAAGGACCTCCCCTTTGCGTTCAAGGCCCCCGAAGGCCTGGCCAGCACCGAGCTGTGGTTCCAGGGCCACGATGGCGCCAAGTGGGGCGCGTGGCAGAAGCACGCCCAGGCCTTCGCCAAGGACACCCCGGTGGTGTGGGCGCCGCCCGAAGGCCGCTGGCAGATCTACCTGCGTCCGATCAAGACCTCGGGCATCGCTGCCGCCGACCCATCGAAGGAGCCGGAGAAGGTCAAGGCGCAGCGCGAGGTCATCATCGACCGCAGCGCCCCGCAGGTCGCCGTGACCTATCCCGGCTCGAAGACCAAGTTGCGCGGCGGCGACAAGTACACCGTCACCTGGACGGCCGCCGACCCCTACCTGCGCAACACCCCGATCAGCATCAAGTGGTCGCGTGACGGCAGCGGCACCTTCGAGACGGTCGCCAGCGACCTGCCCAACAGCGGCACCTTCGAGTGGACCGTGCCGCGCGACATGACCCAGACCGGCGTGCTGCGCATCGAGGCCGGCGACAAGGCTGGCAACCTCGGTTCCGCCGAGAGCAACGGCATCCTGGTCGATTCGATCAAGCCCAAGGGCCGCGTCACCGGGCCGACCATCACCGCCAAGGGCGAGACCGCCCTGGATCTCGACGTCGCCGACACCGGCCCGGCCGGCCTGACCGCCGCCCGTCTGTGGATCAGCCAGGACGATGGCGTCAGCTGGACCGAAGGCCCGCCGATTGAGGCACCGTTCAAGTCGGTCGCCTGGAAGGCGCCGCAGGACGGCCGCTTCCGCCTCTACGTCATCGCCACCGACGGCGCTGGCAACGTCTCGACCGCCGCCAAGGACAAGGTCGGTGACGTCCTGACCGTCGACACCGCCGCGCCCACCGTGCTGCTCGCCTCGGCGATCGGCATCTCCGAATCGACTGTCGCCGGCGCCGGTGGCCGTCGCGACTTCAAGCCGGGCGATCGCGTCCAGGTCGTGTTCACCGCCAAGGACAGCAACCTGGTGCAGAACTCGGTCAGCGTCCTGTGGCAGTCCGACGCCAGCAAGCCGTGGGTCGAGCTGGGCAAGGGCCTGCCCGTGGACCAGGCCTTCCGCTTCCAGATCCCGACCGACGCCCCCGACACCAAGTCGGCGCGCGTCAAGGTGACGGCGGCCGACGCGGCCGGCAATGTCGGCGAGGTCACTGCCGCCGAGAGCTTCACCATCCAGACCAGCGCCGGCGAGATCATCCTCGAGTGATCCGGCTGTCGTGAACGCCTGAAGCACCTGCGGCCGCCCTCGGATTCCCGGGGGCGGCCGTTTGCCAGGGTGGACTCGTGGTTTGCCTCCAGCCTCCAGCCTCCAGCCTCCAGCACTCCCGCCCATGACCCCAGCTCCCCTCCTCGATGCCCTCATCAGCCCGGCCGACCTGCGCAAGCTGTCGCGCGATGAACTGGCCCTGCTCGCCAGCGAGATCCGCACGCGCATCAAGGAAGTGGTGTCGGCGCACGGCGGCCATCTCGCCAGCAACCTCGGCACGGTCGAGCTGACCATCGCACTGCACCGCGTGTTCGACTTCAGCAGCGACCGCCTGCTGTGGGACGTCGGCCACCAGGCCTACCCGCACAAGCTGCTCACCGGCCGTGCGGCGCGCTTCCACACCAACCGCCAGCAGGGCGGCATCAGCGGCTTCCCCGATCCCAAGGAGAGCCCCTTCGACCTCGCCAAGGTCGGCCACAGCAGTACCGCGATCTCGACCGGGGTGGGCGTGGCCGAAGGCTACCGCCACTCCGAGCACAGCCGCGCCACCGTGGTGGTGATCGGCGACGGCGCGCTGACCGGCGGCATGGCCTACGAGGGCCTGATCAACGCCGGCCAGTTGAAGAGCGACCTGATCGTGGTGCTCAACGACAACGGCCAGTTCATCGACGCGCCGACCGGCTCGCTGCACCACCACCTCGACCGGATCCGCACCGGCTCGATGTATCAGCACCTGCGCACGCGCTTTCTCGACACGCTGAAGAAGCTGCCGGCCGGCGCGCAGATCGAGAAGCTTGCCGAGCAGCTCGAACTCGCCGCGCACAAGGCGATCACGCCCGGCTACATCTTCGAGGATCTCGGCTTCCGCTACTTCGGCCCGGTCGATGGCCATGACCTCGCCGCCACCGAGGAGGCGCTGGTCAACGTGTCGCGCCTCAAGGGTCCGATCCTGCTGCACGTGATGACCAAGAAGGGCGGCGGCTGGCTGCCTTCCGCTGCCGACCCGCTGAAGTTCCACGGCCCCAAGGGCTTCGATGTCGATTCCGGCGTGTTCCAGCCCAAGCCGGCGCCGCGCACCTATTCGACGGTGTTCTCCGAGACCCTGGTCGAACTGGCCAACGCCGACCAGCGTGTGGTCGCGATCACCGCGGCGATGCCCAGCGGCACCGCCCTGCGCCAGTTCGCCAAGACCCATCCCGAGCGCATGTTCGACGTCGGCATCTGCGAGCAGCACAGCTTCGCCTTCGCGCAGGGGTTGGCGATCGCCGGCATGCGCCCCTTCCTGGCGCACTACAGCACCTTCGCGCAGCGTGGCTACGACCAGCTCTTTCAGGAAGTCTGCCTGAGTCGCGACCTCGGCATCATCATCGCCCTCGACCGCGCCGGCGTGGTCGGCGAGGACGGCGAGACGCACCACGGCATCTACGACATCGCCTGGTCGCGCTGCCTGCCTGGCCTGGTGCTGCTGGCGCCGCGCGATGGTGACGACCTGGACGCGATGCTGCGCTGGGCCGACGCGCACCGCCAGCGTCCGGGCCGTCCCGCCGGCTACTGCATCCGCTATCCCAAGGACGAGGTACCGCAGACCGCCTGGGGCGTGCCGGCCGCGCCGATCGAGCTGGGCAAGGCGCAGATCCTGCGCCAGGGCGACGGCCCGCTGATGGTATGGGCCTACGGCTCGGCGGTGAAGACCTGCCACGAGGCCCTGGCCGAGCTGGGCGAGGCGGGCCACGGCGTGACTCTGGTCGATGCGCGCTTCGCCAAGCCGCTCGATGTCGAGCTGCTGTCCGATCTCGCCTTCGACCACGCCGAGATCCTCACCGTCGAGGACCATACCCTGCCGGGCGGCTTCGGATCGATCGTCGCCGAGGCGGTGGCCGACCGCAACCTGCGCCTGCGCGTGCACCGTGCCGGCCTGCGCGACGAGCTGATCCCGCACGCCAGCCGCGAGCAGCAGCTGGCCGCGCACGGCCTCGACAAGGCCGGCATCATCAAGCGCCTGAAGCAGATCCTGGGCATCGGCACCCAGGTGATTCCGTTTACGCGTACTGCGTGAGCTATCGCGGGCGGGCTCGGAAGGCGCGTTCGGCGGTTGCCAGGTCGGCCGGGGTGTTGACGCCGAGCACGCTGCCGGCGTCGTCGGTCACCACCAGCTCGACGCCGGCGCCTTCGCGCGCCAGCATCCCGACGACGTCGGTCAGGTAGTACTCGCCCTGGGCGTTGGTCGGTTTCACCTGGCGCAGACGGTCGAACAGGTCGGCTCGGCGGAAGCAGTAGAGGCCGCTGTTGACCAGATCGATGGCGCGGATCTCGGGGCTGGCGTCCTTGTGTTCGACGATGCGCGCGAGGCGGCCGTCGGCATTGGTCACCATGCGGCCGTAGCCGGTCGGATCGGCGAGGCGGGCGGCGACCGCGGTGCACGCGGCGTTGCGGCTGCGGTGCGTACCGACGAGTTGCGTGAGCAGTGCACCATCGACCAACGGGGCATCGCCGCACAGGACGATGACCTCATCACCGTGGACGAGGGGTTCGGCGCACAGCACGGCGTGGCCAGTGCCAAGCTGGCGGTCCTGCAGGGCGCAGCGTGCGCCGAGCGGTTCGACCACGGCGGCGACCGCTTCGCGTTGCCAGCCGACCACGCAGACCAGATCGCTGATGCCGGCGGCCGTGCATCCGGCGATGACGTGGCTGACGAGCGGCTTCCCGGCCATCGGGTGCAGCACCTTGGCGAGATCGGAGCCCATGCGGGTGCCCTTGCCGGCGGCAAGGATCACGGCGGTCGTGGTCGGCATGGGCAGACATGCTGGGCCTCGCCGTTGTGGTTCCAGTCCAGGCCGCTTGGTGGTTGGCTGGCGAAGTTTGCCTGCTAGCATGCGCCCAGTGGTTCCCTTCATGCTTGCTCTGGGTTGGACATGGATGGGCCCCCCGCCGGCGACGGGGACCCTGTGGTGGCAGCGTGAACAGACCCCGCCGCCCGCCATCGCCCCGCTTGTCCCGGCCCCTGGCCGCGATGCGCCCGGTGCACCCGAGCAGGCGACGGCGCGTCCGCAACGCTGAGGGGCTTTTTGCATCGGGGGGCCGACGCCCCATATCCGTTAACCTAATTATTGACCGTCCTCGGGTGGCCGTGATGCTGCCTTCCCATGCAGCAACCGCCCGAGGAC
>JAIFND010000204.1 GCA_020047915.1 bacterium
GCTGTTCGCCCAGCCATCGCGCGTGGCGATCACGCGCACCGTCGCGGTGGAGGTCAGCTGGAGGCCGTCGGCCGGCAGCGGCGGACTGGCGACGGTCGGGGCGGTGCCGTCGAGGGTGTAGCGCAGCACGGCCTGGGCATCGGCGACGCTGGCGGTGACCACGGGCGCCTGGGCATAGGTGCCGGCGGCCGGGCTGAGCACCGGCGTCGGGACGCGCAGGGTGTACACGGCGCGCAGCACCGGGCTGTCGCGCCAGCCATCGCGGCTGGCCACGGCGCGCAGGGTGGTCGTGCCGCTCAGTGCGATCGGCGCGGTGTAGAGCTGGCTGGCGGCGGTCGGCAGCGAGCCGTCCAGGGTGTAGCGGATCACCGCCGTCGGCGTGGTGGTCGCCAGGGCGACGGTGCGGCCGCCGGTGTAGGTACCGCCCTTCGGGTCGGCAGTGACCGCAGCGACCCGCAGGGTGTAGGTGCCGCCAACCACAGCGCTGGCCGCCCAGCCGGCGCGGAAGGCGCGCACACGGATCGTCGTGCTGCGATCGATCGCCACGCCTGCGGCCGGCCAGACCTCGCTGGCGGTGGTCGGCGTGGTGCCGTCGAGGGTGTAGCGCAGCACGGCCTGCGCATCGGCCAGGGCGGCGGCGATGGTCATCGGCGCAGCGAAGGTGCCAGGCGTCGGGCTGAGCGTCGGCGCAACCACACGCAGGGTGTAGGCGGCGCTGAACACCGGGCTGGCGATCCAGCCGTCACGCAGCGCGATCGCCTTCAGCGTGACCGAACCAGGCAGTTCGATCGCGCCGGTGGCCAAGAGACTGCCCGCACCAGGCGTGCTTCCGTCGAGGGTGTAACGGATCTCGGCACCGGCGGTGAGGCTGGCCAGGTTCACGCTCTGGACGCCGGTATAGGTCCCGGCCGCCAGCGAGGCGGTGACCGGCGCGACGGCGAAGGCGTAGGTGGCGCTGGCCACTGGGCTGGCGAGCCAGCGCGGGTAGAAGCCGCGCACCGTCAGGCTGGCAGCGCGGTCGATGGCCAGACCGGCCGGCGGCAGCAGCGGATCACTTGCGGTCGGGGCGGCACCGTCGAGGCGGTAGCGCAGCTCGGCGCCGACCGTGGTGGTGCTGCCGGTGGCGACGATCGGATCGCTGAAGGTGCCGGAGACGGGGGTCAGCAACGGCGCGGCGACCTGCGCCGGCGGCAAAGCCGTGTCGTCCTCAGTGATGGTCACGACGCATTGCGCGGCCGCGGCCACCACGGTCGCGCCCGTGGCGCTGACCAGCTCGACGGTGAATTGACGGTTGCCGGTATTGGCGAGGTCGTCGATCAACGCCACGGCCACGGTGGGCTTCTTGACGCTGTTGGGGATTACCGTGGTCGTCGTGGTGGCGACGTAGTCGTAACCGGGTAGCGCGCTGCCCGATACGGTACGCCATACGATGGTGATCGAGGCGTTCTTATCGTGCTTCGGATCGAGTTCGATTTCGACCTGGCCGGCAGACTCTACAACGCTTTCCGTGGCCTTCTTGAACGAGATCGTCGCCTCGCCTGCGGCGAGCAGCGCAGCCAGGGCCCAGAGCGCGAAAGCCGTCACGGCGCGCATGGGTGTACGTGCGCGGGATGCATGATTATGTCGGCTGGCGGGCATGACGGTGTTGTTCTAACGCAAATCACCAGCCAAAGGAAGCGATAACAGGCGCAATTCCACACAGTCCGCGTGATGGGTTTATCGGTCCATCCGGGGCCCCGCTGTGGCGCATCGTGCAACACTGCTTATTTATATGGATACGTGACTCGCCACGCTGCCGCCCCCCCCGGAAGCCGTGCCCTTTTCCTGGCGGTTGATCTGCTCTTCGCCGGCGGGGCACCATACCTCGCCGCCTGGCTGCTTGGCACGCCGTGGACGGCTGGCCTTGGACTGGTCGCGACGGTCGGTGCGCTGGCCGTCCTCGCCTGGCCTGGGCACGTCGCCTCCTCGCACCCCCTACGTTGGACGCGCGCCACCACGACGGCTTTTGCCGCCACCGCCGCCGCAACGGCTGGCTGGCTCTGCGGGCTCCTGCCGGACACGGCGGTCGCCCTGACCGTCGCGCTCGCCGCCGGCGCCGCGCTGCTGGTGCGCCTGGCCTGGCGCATCGCCGCGCCATCCTCCGGCCGCCGCGCCGTCCTGGTCGGCCCCCTCGACTGCCGTATCCGCCTGCGTGAGCATCTGCTTGGCCATCCCGAGGCCGGATTGCAGGCCGTGGCCGAGGTCGGGCCGGGCAGCGAGGTGATGGGCGGGCTGCCCAACTTCCCGCTCGGCGACCTCGAGCGCGTGCTGGTCGAGTTCCAGGCCGACGAGGTGCTGATCTCGACCGGCTTCGATGACCGCCTGCTGGTCATGGAGGTGATGGCACGCCTGCTCGACCGGCCGCTGGTGGTGCGCTATGTGCCCGATCCCGAGGCCCTGCCGCTGTTCTGTCCGCGCCCCGCCGACCTCGCCGGCCTGCCCGCCATCGACCTGTCGCGCGGTCCGCTGTCACCCGGCTCCGAACTGCTGAAGTGGGTCGAGGACAAGGTCGTGGCGCTGATCGCCCTGGTCATCCTTGGGCTGCCCATGCTGCTCATCGCCGCGCTCATCCGCCTGACCAGCCCCGGCCCGGCGCTGTTCGTGCAGGAACGCCACGGCCGCAACGGCCGGCCGATCCGCGTCTTCAAGTTCCGCACCATGCGCCTCGACGCCTGCACCCGCGACGTCACCACCGGGACCTTCCGCCAGGCGACGCAGAGCGATGCCCGGGTCACGCCCTTCGGCCGCTTCCTGCGCAACAGTTCGCTCGATGAGACGCCGCAGTTCCTCAACGTGCTGCTCGGTGACATGTCGGTGGTCGGACCACGTCCGCATCCGATCGCGCTGAACCGCAAGTTCGGCCGCGACATCGGCGAGCTGATGCGCCGCCACTACGTCAAGCCGGGGATCACCGGCCTGGCCCAGATCAGCGGCGCACGCGGCGAGACGCGCACCGTCGAAGACATGCGCCGCCGCATCAATTTCGATCTGGAATACCTGCGCAACTGGTCGCTGTGGCTGGATGTCACGATCATCGCCCGGACCGTCTTCGGCGGCTGGATCAACCGCCAGCCGTAGGCGATCACGGATTCAGAAGCGCGCGTACCTGTGCACGGGGCCCCGGCGCGCAGGCGCTGGGGCGGCCGCCGAGCAGCGGTGGACGGATAGAATGGGCGCCGCCCATCCGTCCACGGTTTCAGAGCGGCAGCGACGAAACCGAGCTGCGACAAAGGCCGGGGGGCAGGCCCGCAGGGCCGCGGGGGCGAAGCCCCTGAGCAGCTAGAACCGCGCTTCCTGCACGTACACCGTGTCGCCCGGACGCAGCACCGGGTCCTGGGCCTTCTCGCCCGACAGCAGGGCCTTCACGTCGACGGTGGTGACCACTCCGGCGCGGACCAGCTGGACGGTGTCCTGGCGGGCGAACTTGTCGAAGCCGCCCGACAGGCTGATCGCCTTGGACACGGTCAGCTGCTCTTTGCTGGGCAGGTTGAGGGCGCCCGGCTTCTGCACCTTGCCGATGACATAGACGCGGTCGAGGCGCGGCACGATGATCACATCACCGGGTTCCAGGGCGACGTCGCGCGCCAGGTCGCCGGCGGCATCGCCGGCCGGCACCGGCAGGGCGATCTTGCCGCCGCTGGTACCCGGGCGCTGGGCATAGCGTGGTCGGCATGCCGCCCGTCTTCCTTCTGGCGTCCATCCCATGACCGCGCCCACCCGGCGACGCACCTGGCCCGCGATCGATCTGCTGGTGGTCGATGACGAGCCGCAGGCCCGCCTCATCCTGCGCGCCCTGCTCGACAGCCTGCTCGGCGAACTCGGCCGCGTCCACGCTGCGGCCTCCGGCGAGCGGGCCATCGAGCTGGCGCACGGCATCGACTTCTCGTTCATCCTGCTCGACTACCGCCTGGCCGGCTGCGACGGCCTCGAGACCACCCGCCAGATCCGCGCCTTCAATCCGCGCAGCCCGATCATCCTCGTCACCGCCGCCGACCGCGACCCGGCCCTTGAAGCCGCCGCACGCGCCAGCGGCGCCAACGACCTGGTGTACAAGCCCCTCGCGCGCGACGTCCTGAGCAGGCTCATCGCCACCCATGCCCCGCAGCTGCTCGCCATGCTGCCCAAGCGCAGCGCCTCCTGATCAGACCGCGGGCTACGGCCTGCGCTCCGTCGTCGCCCCGCGCCACAGCTGCAGCCCCAGCAGCAGCAGCGCCGCCAGGCCCAGGCCGGCCGCATCGCACGCCCAGTCGCGCGGCGCGAAGCCCCGGGTGGCCGAGAAGCGTTGCGCCAGTTCATCGCCCACGCCGATCAGCACCGCCGCCGCCAGCCCCCACCAGACCGAGCGCCCCGGCAGCCACAGGCGCACGCCGGCCGCCAGGCACAGCGCCGCCTGCAGCGTGGCGAAGGCGTGCAGCGGGGCATTGCCGCGCAGATACCACGGCGAGGTGGCGAAGTCGGTGCCATAGAGACGCTGAAACCAGCCTGCCAGCCCGTGGTGCCACGCCGGGTACAGCCAGGCCGACACCCACACGGCGCCGAGTGCCGCCAGCCAGACGAACCACAGGACGCGCAGCTGACAAAGCGGAAGGCGCATGGTGCACCCTCGGTATCGCCACCCCGCCCGCCCGGTCAACGCGCCCTGGTCCTGGCCAGCCCACCCGGGGCAACGCCTCGTCACCGTCGCAACTGTCCTGTTGGCCTAAAAACCTCTTTTCACAAGGAGGAACGAAGGCAACAGAGTTCGCATCAAGGAGTTCCGCCGGCGTGGCTGGTCACCTGCTGGGTGACTGTTCCTCCTTGTGAATCCAACTGCGGAATCAAGGGTTAGCCTTCCCCCTCAATTCGGTTTTTCACAGGAGGCGCGGAGACGCAGAGGGGCGAAAGAGTGAGAGCTGGGAGCGCGGGCGCCCCCGCCCGACCGGCTGGCCGGCGCCCCCGCCGGCCCGTGGCAATGGCGAGCCGAGCGCCCCCTAAGGCCACCCAGACATCCCCGAGCGGGAACGCCATCCACCCGGGGCGAGGGCGCCCCGCTGCCGGTCGGGCGAGGGCGCCCGCGCCCCTCCCTGGCCTACCCCCGCAGCCGGCCTTACGGGGTCAAGCCCGGCTTAATGCGGCCCCTGCCGCCGGACCTGCGCACCACGCCCGGCTGGCGGCCACCACCTCGCCCTGCCTGCCCGACCGACGGCCGGGATGCCGCCGACCCGGGCGCAGATGCGGGGGTTAAGGACTGTCCTTAACCGTCCTCAACCGACACTCTGCCGCTTGTGGCAATAGCGCCGCTGATATCATGGACGGCATGCACGGAGAACGGCTTGCCGGTCGTCAGTTCTTCAAGTCGCCCACGTTCGCCAAGCAGGCGACCGAACTGGATGCCTGGGGGGCCGTGGACGAGTTGAAGCACATCCTGGCCGCTGATCCGCTGACTGGCGACGTCATCAAGGGGACCAGCGGTTTGCGGAAGATCCGCATGCCGCTCCCTGGACGCGGATCGAAGGGTGGCGCTCGCGTCATCTACTTCCAGGTGGTCGCCCCGGCGACGGTGCTGCTGCTGGCGATCTACGCCAAGAACAAGCAGTCCGACATCGACGACGATGACAAGAAGGCCCTCAGCTTCCTGCGCCGCAAGCTGTGCCAGTACCTCAACCTACCCGTTTGACGGAGATCATGACCATGGGACGCCTTGCCAAACAGATCATGTCCGACATCGCTGCGATGGATCGCGGGGAAGCCTTCGTCACCGAAAGCCCCATCGGTGACCGTGGCGGACCGCGCCCGCCCGCTGGTCAGCCCAACGGTCGCATCCTTCTGCGCCTCAGCCGCGTGGAGCATGCGACCCTGGTGCGCGAGGCCGCCGAGCAGGGCGTCAGCTTGAACCACTACCTGACCGAGATCGTCTGTGGCCGTCGCCGTCTGGTGGCTTCCACGCCCCGTCGTGCCGAGCGGTCGAAGAAGGGGCGGAGTCCCTCTGCGCCGCGCTCGACCCGGTCGCTGCACGCGGTGTAGGGCACGGCGGGGATGCGGGGGTTAAGGACCGGGGGTTAAGGACTGTCCTTAACCGTCCTGTCCCTTGGGGACGCAGGGCGGAAGGCGGAAGGAGGAAGGCGGAAGAGTTGCTGAATCGAGTTGATGGGGCCTGTCGTAGCGCCGACCCATTTTCGACTTCACGACTGGGCCGGCCGGGGGTTAAGGACTGTCCTTAACCGTCCGGGTTCCCGATTCCCCAGGCCGCGACGCGACGTAGGATCGCCATCATGTGCCAGGTCACCATTGATGTCCCGGACTCCGCCCTGGCCGATCTGCGCCAGGACCCGGATACCCGCGCCCGTGAGGTGCGGGTCGCTGCGGCCATCGGCCTCTACGCCTCCGGACGGGTATCCCTGGCCGAGGCCACCGAGGTGGCAGGGATAGGCCGGGTACTGTTTGCTGATCGTCTGCGGGATGCCCATGTCCCGGTCCACCGTCTGACCACCGAGGACCTCGCCCTGGAGTTTGCTGGTGGCTGAGGTGGTCGTCGCGGACACCACGCCGCTTATCTATCTGCACCGCGTCAATCTCCTCGACGTACTGCCGCGCCTGTAGGAGCGGGTCATCGTACCACCCATGGTCGCCCAGGAAATCGCGCACGGCCTCAGCCTCGGAGCGACTGGTCCACACCTGGACCGTCTCGCCTGGGTCTGCGTTCGCTCACCAGCACACCTCATCCCGCCGAGCCCCGACATCCATGCGGGCGAGTTGGAGGCCATCTCTCTCGCCATCGAGACCGGCTGGCGTGTCCTCATCGACGATCAGATGGGCCGGCGCTACCTCCACCGCCTCGGTCATCCCTTCACGGGCACGCTGGGCGTACTCATGGCGGCGAAGCAGGCGGGCCTCCTCCCCCAAGTCTCCCCCATCGTTGCCGCCCTCGTGCAGGAGGGTTACTGGATCGACAAAGCGGCCCTCCAGAAGGCACTGGGCATGGTGAACGAGACCCTTCCGTTGTAGCCCTGGTATGACAGTCCCGGATGATGCATCCGGGGGCGCGGGCGCCCTCGCCCGGGAGCGCCGGCGCCCCCGCCGGCATCCGGGGGCGCGGGCGCCCTCGCCCGCCCGGGGAAATGCCTCGTCACGATGCGGTGGTTCAGGACTGTCGGTAACCGTCCCGTCCCGATACCGCCGCTCTCCACAGGAGACACAGAGGCGCAGAGTTTCGAAGAGGTTCGGCCAATTCTCCCGTAAGTCTAAACGCAGCATTTCACACAGAGAACCAGAGCCACCAGAGGTCAAGACAAGGATGTGCGCGATTTCTCGGGTTCACCCGGACGGTGCATGTCGATGTACCATGCAAAGCATTTCCCCTCTGGTCACTCTGGTGCTCTGTGTGACCCTCCCAACCTACGCCGGCAGTCGGGCCACCGTCGCCGCCAGCAGCGCCGCATCGATCTGGCCTTGTTCGTGCATGTGGCGCAGCCGCGTCTCGGCCGTGGCACGCGACAGCAGACCGTCGTGGACCAGGCCAAGGATCGTTTCGGCTTTACCCTTGGCTTCGCCTCTGGCTTCGCCTCTGGCTTCGCCCTTGGCTTCGCCTTCGGCGCGGAAGAGGTCAACGACGCTGATCATCTCGGGCTCCTCGGAAAGCAGGGTGTGGAAGCGGTGCAGCGACTCCTCCGTCAGGCTAGCCAGGTTCTCGATCAGCGGAAGCAGCAGGGCGAGCAGGGCCATACCGTCGCGGCTGGCGCGCAGCCGCTGCACGGCGCGATAAGCAACCTGGACGCCGGGCTGATCGCGCATCAGCGCGGCGAGCACGGCCAGCAGCGGCGAGCGGGTGCGGTCCCAGGCCGGCAGGCAGTCCGTGTCGACCGGGAACAGACGGCAGCGGAAGTCGAGCACGCGCAGGTCGGCGACCTGGTTGACGAGGCGGTCGGGCAGCGCCCGTCCGCGCGAGCGTGCCACGACCACCACCGGCAGCACCGGCACACCGGGATGCCGATGCATGTCTGCT
>JAIFND010000172.1 GCA_020047915.1 bacterium
GAGGCCGCCATGAGGATCAGCGAAACTGCCTTCAATGAGATGCGCGATGGGGCTGCCATCCGCTCTCCCTACCTCGCCCTGGACCGTTGGCTTGCGCAGGTGGCGCCCGAGCGCCTGGCCCAGCGCCGCGACGAGGCCGACCGCATCTTCCGGCGGCGCGGCATCACCTTCGCCGTGTACGGCGACACCAGCGGCGCTGAACGCCTCATCCCCTTCGACGTCATCCCGCGTATCCTCGGGCGGCGCGAGTGGGATCGTCTGTCGGCCGGCTGCATCCAGCGCGTGCGCGCCCTCAACATGTTCCTCGAGGACATCTACGGCAAGCAGGAGATCCTGCGCGCCGGGCGCATCCCGGCGGCCGAGATCCTGGCCAATCCGCTGCTGCTGAAGGAAGCGATGGGTCTGAGCCTGCCGCACGGCGTGCACAGCCACATCGCCGGCATCGATGTGGTGCGCACCTCGCCCGACCAGTGGTACGTGCTGGAGGACAACCTGCGTACGCCGTCGGGCGTCAGCTACATGATCGAGAACCGCGCCGCCATGCAGCGGCTGTTCCCCGAGTTGTTCCGCCTCAACCGCGTCGCGCCGGTGGCGCACTATCCCGACCTGCTGCTGGAAACGATGCGCAGCGTGGCGCCGGAGGGGGTCGAGGATCCGCAGGTCGTCGTGCTGACCCCGGGGGCGCTCAACAGCGCCTATTTCGAGCACGGCTTCCTCGCCGCGCGCATGGGTGCCAAGCTGGTCGAAGGTCAGGATCTCTACGTCGAGGACGACAAGGTGTTCATGAAGGACACCACCGGCCCGATCCAGGTCCACGTCATCTATCGGCGCATCGACGATGATTTCCTCGATCCCGAGGCCTTCAACGCCGACAGCGTGCTGGGCGTGAAGGGCCTGCTGCGCGCGGTGCGCGCCGGCAACGTCAGCCTGGCCAATGCGATCGGCAACGGCGTGGCTGATGATAAGGCGACCTACTTCCACGTTCCCGAGATGGTGCGCTTCTATCTCGGCGAAGAACCGATCCTATCCAACGTGCCGACCTGGCGCTGCCGCGACAAGTCCGACCTGACCTACGTGCTTGAGCACCTGCCCGAGCTGGTGGTCAAGGAGGTGCACGGCAGCGGCGGCTACGGCATGCTGGTCGGGCCGAGTTCGACGCGTGAGCAGATCGAGAGCTTCCGCGACAAGGTGCGCGACAAGCCGGACGGCTACATCGCCCAGCCGACCCTGGCGCTGTCGGCCTGCCCGACCTTCGTCCAGCAGGGTGTCGCCCCGCGCCATGTCGATCTGCGTCCGTACCTGCTGTCAGGCAAGACGGTCGAACTCGTCCCCGGCGCGCTGACCCGCGTGGCGCTCAAGGAAGGTTCGCTGGTGGTCAACTCGTCCCAGGGTGGCGGCACCAAGGACACCTGGGTGGTTGAGGAGTAACCTATGCTTACGAGAATCGCAGGAAATTGCTTCTGGATGGCGCGATACCTTGAGCGCGCCGAGAACAACGCGCGGCTGCTGCGCATGGCCGAGCGCCACGCCTGCCTGCCCGAGACCGCCGAGGATCCGGTCGGCCTGTGGAGCACCGCGCTGGAGGTCGGCGGCACGCTTGACGACTACGAGGAGCGGGTCGGCGCGATCACGCCCGAGGCGGTGACCCGCTTCATGGTCCTCGACCGCTCCAACTCATCGAGCGTCGTCTCGTGTTTGCGTGGTGCGCGCGACAACGCACGTACCGCGCGGCATCTGCTGCCGGATGTGCTGTGGGACACCATGAACGGCACCTGGATCGAGGCGCAGGCCCTGGATGAGGCGCGGCTGGCCGATCTGGCGACCGAAGGCGTGGTCAGCTGGACCCTGGCGCGCTGCCGCATGGTCGATGGCTGCTTCGGCGAACTGTGGCGCGACACCGTGCCGCACGTCATCGACCTCGGTCGTTCGATCGAGCGCGCCGACTTCATCGCGCGCATCCTGGCCGAGATGCTGCCCAAGCTGCTGGCCGATGGCCACGGCAAGACGGCGATCGGGTCGCCGGAGTGCCGGCATTGGAAGAGTCTGCTGGAAGGTCTCGGCCTGCACGAAAGCTGGCGGCAGGTCAACGCCGGGGTGCTCGATCCGCTCACGGTGCTGCATCTCATCCTGCTGCATCCGACCGCTCCGCACGGCATGCTGGTCAACGTGCAGGCGATGGCGGCGGCGATCTCGGGCTTCGCGCCCGGACGCGAAGGCGATGCCCTGAAGACGGCCAAGCAGATCGAAGCCCGCCTGATCGGCACCGATCTGTCGGTCGTCGCCGGGCCGGGCATGGATGGATTCTGCCGTCAGTTGACGGCGCTGACCAACCAGCTTGGCGCCGAGGTGCAGCGCGACCATTTCGGCTAGCCGTTTGCCGTTTCCAATTCTTTAGGCCGTCCCACATCGTACGGTGAAGTCCTCCTATGGCCATCCGCGTCGCTCTGCACCATTCCACCAGCTACCAGTACGACCGTCAGGTGACGATGTCGCCGCAGGTCATCCGCCTGCGGCCGGCGCCGCACACGCGCAGCCAGATCCACGCCTACAACCTGACCATCTCCCCGGCCAAGCACTTCCTCAACTGGCAGCAGGATCCGCAGGGCAACTGGCAGGCCCGCGTCGTTTTCCCTGATCCTACCGACCATTTCAGCGTGACCGTCGATCTGGTCACCGACATGACGGTGATCAACCCCTTCGGATTCTTCGTCGAGGAGGCGGCCGAGCACTTCCCCTTCACCTACGCCCCCGAGCTGGCACGCGAGCTGCGCCCCTATCTCGAGGCTGCCCCCGACTGCCCGCTGGTCGATACCTGGGTGGCCACGGTCTCGCGCGAGAAGATCCGCACCGTCGATCTGCTGGTGCGGCTCAACCACCGCCTGTCGCAGGAGATCCGCTACATCATCCGGCTCGAACCCGGGGTGCAGCAGCCCGACGAGACCCTGGGCAAGGCGAGCGGCTCATGCCGCGACAGCGCCTGGCTGCTGGTGCAAGCGCTGCGCCGCCTGGGCATCGCGGCGCGTTTCTGCTCGGGCTACCTCATTCAGCTCGTCGCTGATCAGAAGGCGCTCGATGGGCCGTCGGGCACCGAAAAGGATTTCACCGACCTGCACGCCTGGTGCGAGGCCTACGTGCCGGGGGCCGGCTGGATCGGCCTGGATCCGACCAGCGGACTGCTGGCTGGCGAAGGCCACATCCCGCTCGCCGCCACCGCCGAGCCGCAGACCGCCGCGCCGATCAGCGGCTCCTTCGCCTTCGAGCAGAAGGACGAGGACGACGAGTGCGCCAGCGAGTTCGGCTTCGCCATGACCGTGACGCGTATCCACGAGGATCCGCGCGTCACCAAGCCCTACACCGACGGCCAGTGGTCGGCGATCGATGCGCTCGGCGCCGAGGTCGATGCGCGGCTGCAATCCGACGATGTGCGCCTGACCATGGGCGGCGAGCCGACCTTCGTCTCGATCGATGACTACGACGGCGAGGAATGGAACACCGCGGCGCTGGGCGAGCGCAAGCGCGAGCGCGCCAACGAACTGGTCCGCCGCCTGCGCAGCAAGTTCGCCCCGGGCGCCTTCCTGCACATGGGCCAGGGCAAGTGGTACCCCGGCGAACAATTGCCGCGCTGGGCCTTCACCGCCTACTGGCGCAACGACGGCAAGCCGGCCTGGCAGGACGAGGCGCTGCTCGCCGACGAACGCAGCCCGGCGCGTCACGACGCGACCCACGCCAAGGCCTTCATCGAGGCGCTGGCCGGTCGCCTAGGCGTGCCCGATGCCAACATCATGCCCGGCTTCGAAGACGCCTGGTACCACCTGTGGCGCGAGCGGCGCCTGCCGTCCAACGTCGATCCCTTCGACAGCAAGCTGGAGGATCCGATCGAGCGCGAGCGGTTGGCGCGCATCTTCCGCCAGGGTCTGCAGCAGGTCATCGGCTACGCCTTCCCGCTCGCCTGCGATTGGGGGGTGTGGCGCACCGGCAACTGGTTCCTGCGCGAGGAGCGCATGTACCTGACGCCCGGTGACTCGCCGATGGGCTACCGGCTCCCGCTTGACGCCCTGCCGTGGGCGGTGCCGGGCGATCGCATCGCGCAGCAGCCGGTGGATCCGTCGATTCCGCGCCCGGCCCTGCAGCCACGCCCGATTCGCGCCCAGGTCATGGGCGAGAAGCGGCCCAAGCCCGGACGCAGCGCCGAAGGCGTCGTGCGCACCGCCCTGTGCGTCGAACCGCGCAATGGCGTGCTGCATGTCTTCATGCCGCCGCTGTCCACCGGCGACGACTACCTGTCGCTGATCGCGGCGATCGAGGACACCGCGCGCTGGCTGGGCATGCCGGTGCAGCTCGAAGGCTACACCCCGCCCTCCGACCCGCGCCTGCAGAGCCTGTCGGTGACCCCGGATCCCGGCGTCATCGAGGTGAACATCCACCCGCAGCGCAGCTGGAGCGAGATGCGCGACACCACGCGCACGCTCTACGAGGAGAGCCGGCAGACGCGGCTCGGCACCGAGAAGTTCCTGCTTGATGGACGCCACACCGGCACCGGCGGCGGCAACCACATCACGCTCGGCGGCGCGACCACGCTCGACAGCCCCTTCCTGCGCCGGCCCGACCTGCTCGCCAGCTTCGTCGCCTACTGGCACAACCACCCGTCGCTGTCCTACCTGTTCAGCGGCCTGTTCATCGGCGCCACCTCGCAGGCGCCGCGCGCCGACGAGGCACGCACCGAGACGGCCTACGAACTGCAGACCGCGCTGCGCCAGGTCGGCCCCGAGGGGGCGCCGACCCCGCCGTGGCTGACCGACCGCATCTTCCGCAACCTGCTGGTCGATATGACCGGCAACACGCACCGTGCGGAATTCTCGATCGACAAGCTGTACTCGCCCGACTCGACCAGCGGACGCAAGGGTCTGCTGGAGATGCGCGCCTGCGAGATGCCGCCGCACGCCGACATGAGCCTGGCGCAGCAGTTGCTCGTCCGCTCGCTGGTGTCGCGCTTCTGGCGCGAGCCCTACCGCGCGCCGCTGACCAACTGGGGCACCCAGCTGCACGACCGCTGGATGCTGCCGTGGTTCGTGTGGACCGACTTCGAGGATGTGTGCGGCGAGCTGTGCGATCACGGCCTGCCGGTCAAGGCGGAGTGGTTCGCACCGCACCGCGAGTTCCGCTTTCCGGTGTGCGGTGTGATCCAGCACCGTGGCATGGAACTGGAGCTGCGCACCGCCCTGGAGCCCTGGCCGGTGCTCGGGGAAGAGGGGGGCGGCAGCGGGACGGTGCGCTTCGTCGATTCGTCCATCGAGCGACTGCAGGTACTGTTGCGCGGTGCAACAGACAAGCGCCACATCATCACGGTCGGCGGCCGGCCGTTGCCGCTGCATCCGACCGGCACGCAGGGTGAGTTCGTCGCCGGGGTGCGCTACCGCGCCTGGCAGCCGCCGAGCTGCCTGCATCCGACGATCGGCTCGCATGCCCCGCTGGTTTTCGACCTGGTTGATGCCTGGAACGCCCGTTCTGTGGCCGGCTGCACCTACCATGTGGCGCATCCCGGCGGCCGGAACTACGCCACCCGTCCTGTCAACGCCTTCGAGGCCGAGGCACGGCGCGTCGCCCGCTTCATCCCCTTCGGCTTCTCGCCCGGCCCCCGCCCGGTCCAGCTGCCCAGCCCCGACCCGGATTCCCCCTTCACGCTCGACCTGCGACGGGGATAGTCCGTCCACGACGACATGCAGGAATCCCGCTTACAGCCTCGTTACCAGCTCGAAGCCGGACGCTGGGACGAGTGCCACCTTCCCGATGGCGGCCTGCGTCCCGGCTGGCTCGAACTGCTCGCGCAGATCGACCGCCTCGGTGCCCGGGAGGTCAACCGGCGCTGGGAGCAGTGTCGGCGCATCATCCGTGAAAACGGCGTCACCTACAACATGTTCCGCGACGGCGCCGCCGCCGACCGGCCATGGCAGCTCGACCCGCTGCCGCTGGTCCTCTCCAGCGAGGAGTGGGCGCGCATCGAGCGTGGCGTCGCCCAGCGCGCCCGGGCCATCGACGGCTTCCTCGCCGACGCCTACGGCGCCCAGCGGCTGATCCGCGAGCGGGTCATCCCGGCCGGCGTGGTGTTCGGGCATCCCCAGTTCCTGCGCCCGCTGCACGGCGTCGGCGTGCCCAACCAGTCCCGCCTGCACTTCTACGCCTGCGAACTGGTGCGCTGCGCCGATGGCCAATGGCGTGTCGCCGCCGACCTCACCCAGGCCCCGCCTGGCGCAGGCTATGCGCTTGAAAACCGCATCGTGCTGTCGCGCGCCCTGCCCGAGCCGTTCCGCGAGATGCGCGTCCAGCGCCTGGCCGGCTTCTTCATGCGCCTGCGCCAGCAGTTGCTGTCGCTCGCGCCGCGCAACCGCGACAACCCGCGCGTCGTGCTGCTGACCCCCGGCCCCTTCAGCGAGACCTACTTCGAGCACGCCTACCTGGCGCAGTACCTCGGCATCACCCTGGTGCAGGGCGACGACCTGGCGGTGCGCGACGAGCGGGTGTTCCTCAAGACGCTGGGCGGACTGATGCCGGTCGATGTCGTCCTGCGCCGTCTGGCTGACGACTACTGCGACCCGCTGGAGCTGCGCAACGACTCGACCCTGGGCGTCCTCGGTCTCGCCGGAGCGGTGCGTGCCGGCAACGTCGCGGTCGCCAACAGCCTGGGCAGCGGCCTGGCCGACAGTCCGGCCCTGGTGCCCTACCTGCCGGCGATCACCAAGGCGCTGCTCGGCGAGGACGCGCTGATCGAGGGCCTGCCGGCGTGGTGGGGCGGCGACCAGGCCGAGCACATCATCGCCCGCCTGCCCGACCTGATCCTGCGGCCGGCCTGGAACAACCGCGGCCGTCCGGTGCTGCCGGCCACGCTGCCGCTGGTCGAGCTGTCCAACCTCGCTGCCGACATCCGCGTGCGCCCGCACGCCTATCTCGCCTTCGAGCGCGTCGCGCGTTCAACCGTGCCGTGCTGGGACGACGGCCGCATCGTGCCGCGGCGCATGAGCCTGCGCGTCTTCGCGGTGCGCGACGGCGATGGCTACGCGGTGATGCCGGGTGGCCTGGCGCGCATCGACGCGCAGGGCGACGGCGGCCAGCTGTGGTTCGAGCGCGGCGGCGGTTCCAAGGATGCCTGGGTGCTGGCCGACGGGCCGGTCGCCGAGGTCACCATGCTGCGCGCCAACGACGCGCCGCTGGAACTCAAGCGCGGTGGCATCGACCTGCCCAGCCGCGTCGCCGACAACCTGTTCTGGCTCGGTCGCTACGCCGAGCGCGCCGAATGCATCGCGCGCCTGCTGCGCTCGGCGCTGTCCTGCCTGGCCGAGGACGCAGCCGAAGCCGACCAGGCGCAGATCGCCGCCTACCTGGCGATCCTGCAGCGCGCCTCGGGCGTGGCCTCGCCGCCCGGTCCGCCGTCCGCGGTGCTGGTCGCCCTGATCGCGGAAGGCGCCAGCGGCCCGCTCAAGCCGGTGCGCGACCATCTGCGCCGCACCGCCTTCGGCGTGCGCGACCGCCTCTCGGCCGATACCTGGCGTGCCCTGACCTCGCTTGATGCCGAACTCGGCGGCGAGGGCGCCGAGGATGCGAACCAGGCGCTCGCCCGGCTCAACCGCGTGGTCATCGCCTGTGCGGCGCTGGCCGGCATGGGCCGCGAGAACACCACGCGCGGCCCGGGCTGGCGCTTCCTCGACCTCGGCCGGCGCATCGAACGCGCCACCTTCATGGTCGATGCCCTGCATGCCGCCCTGGAGGACGGTCATGGCGCCGCCCCGGAACTGGATGCGCTACTGCGCGTCGCCGACAGCGCCATCACCTACCGCTCGCGCTACCTGACCACGATCCAGACCGCACCGGTGGTCGATCTGCTGCTGACCGACCACACCAATCCGCGCGCCGTCGCCTTCCAGGCCAACCAGATCGCCGAGCATGTTGCCAACCTGCCGCGTGAGGCGGTCGGTGCGCTGCCGTGCCCGGCCGAGCGACTCGCCACGCATTTCCAGGCTGCCGTGCGCCTGGCCGACCCGGTTGATCTGTGCCAGCGCGATCCGGCCAGCGCCAACGCGATGATCGCCCTGCTTGATGACCTGGCTGGCACCTTGACGGCGCTCAGCGATGCGGTGACCACCGCCTGGCTGACTCATATCGCGCCCAGCCGTGCATTTGCGCGCGATGATATCTGGCGGCCGACCGACGACACCCCGCCGCAGCAGGCCTGACCGTGCGCTACCGCGTCCGCCACATCACCACCTACGCGTATTCCGAACCGGTGACCCTGTCGCAGAACCTGGCCCATCTCGCGATCCGCGGCAGCGTGCGCCAACAGGTGTCGGAGGCGCGCCTCGACATCGAGCCGACGCCGGCGGTGGTACGTCGGCGCAGCGACTATTTCGGCAATCCGACCGACGCCTTCACCATCACCTCGCAGCATGCCCGGTTGGTGGTTTCCAGCCAATCGGTGGTCCAGGTGGAGGCGCCGATCACCCCCGATCCCGAATCGACGCCCGCCTGGGACGATATGTCCCTGCAGGGTGGTGGCAGCGATCTGGCTGCCGCCGAGTACCGCTACGACTCGGCCCAGATCCCCTGCGCCGCCGTGCTGCGCGCCTATGCCCAGCCCGACTTCACCCCGGGGCGGCCCGTGCTGGCGGCGACCCTGGCCTTCAACGCGCGGATCAATCGCGAATTCGTCTACGATCCTGCGGCGACCAACGTCTCGACGCCGGTCCTGGATGCGCTCGACCTGCGGCGCGGCGTGTGCCAGGATTTCGCTCAGGTCCTGATCGGCGCGCTGCGCACGCTGGGGTTGTGCGCCCGCTATGTCAGCGGCTACCTGGAAACCACTCCGCCGCCCGGACGTCCGCGCCTGGTCGGTGCCGATGCGACCCACGCCTGGGCGCAGGTGTGGTGCGGATCCCAGCACGGCTGGATCGATCTCGATCCGACCAACGCCTGCATCCCCGGCGAGCGCCACATCCTGGTCGCCATCGGGCGTGACTTCGCCGATGTCAGCCCGCTCAAAGGCATGGTGCTGGGTGGTGGCCAGGCCGAAGTGACCGTCGGGGTCGATGTTGAACGGCTGCATTAAGCCTTGATCTACAATGTGTTGTAGTGAATCCCCCGGGTCTGTCCGGGGTCGGGTATCGCCTGGCTTGCAGTGTGTCGCATCGCTTGCTCAGGAGCGCCGGCGGTGATACTACAGGAATGGCTAACAACCCGGTCAACGGCGCAAGTTTCGAAGCCACCTCCCGCAGCAATACGGTCGCTCGCGCGGCCGACCAGGCCCAGGCCAGGATCATACGCGTCCTGGGCCGGCAGCCGGTCACCCAGATCCGTCTGGGTCGCACCGACAAGCCGCTCGGCGAGAAGCCTGTAACCCATAAGGGATTCACGGTTCAGGCCCTGTACACCGCGACCAACACCGAAGTCGCGGCCGCGGTCGAAGAGAAGGTCGCCTCGTGGATCAAGTCGTGCCACGGTGGCCGCTTCGAAGTCAGCGCGGCTCCGCTGCTCGCCTCCGGCACCAAGCATCTCTATCTCGGCGTCCGCTAACCGTCGCGGGCATTCGGAAAGTCCTCCCGCTGGCTGATCCAGCAGCTAGTACGGGCGCATGAGCTCCCCTGCCATTCTTCCGTCGCAGATCCACGCCGTCACCGTCCATGCCGATGGGGCGCAGGTGCGCAGGCGCGTCACCCTGACCGGGGTGACGGATGCGCCGACGCTGGTGCAGGTCGTCGGCCTGCCCCTCGCCGCCGCCGGCCGGCCGGTGCGCGCGCGGGTGCACGACGGTGGCTGCGAGGTGCTGTCCTGCCGGCTGGTCGCGGTGGCCGCTCCACCTGAAGCTGGCGACGACCGTGCGCTTGAACTCGCAGTCGAGTCGGCAGCTGATGCGGTCGGTGCGGCGCAGCGTCTGGTGGACGCCGCGCTGGCCCGCCTGCGCGCTCTCAGCGTGCTGGATCCGCCGCCGCGCCCCGAGGGGGTGAAGGGTCAGCCGCCTCCGGCCAGCCCGGCCGCCGCCCGCTTCGAGTTGCTGCGCTTCCGCGACCAGCAGGCCGAACGCCTCGCCGCCGAGCTCGCCTCCGCCCGAGTCGCCGCCGAGGCCGCTGGCGAACGTCAGGCCCAGGCCCAGGCCGCGCTGGAGCAGGCATCTTCGGTGCGCGCCGCCCGTGCCGGCGAACTGCGTCTCGCCGCCGAACTGCAGCTGCGCTGGCCTGCTGCCGGTGAACCTGGCTGGATCGAACTGGACTACGTCATCCCCGGTGCGCGCTGGGCGCCGTCCT
This sequence comes from bacterium, assembly GCA_020047915.1. GTDB lineage: Bacteria > Planctomycetota > UBA11346 > UBA11346 > UBA11346 > UBA11346. The sequence continues at coordinate 10,287 of JAIFND010000172.1, forward strand.
ATGTGCTGCGTTTCGACCGGGATCTCGGCCGGGTGGCGATCCAGCTGCGCGGCCTGGTGGCGCAGCGTAGCGGCGAAGACTGGAGCGGCGTGCGCATCGCCTGCGCCACCGCCCCGCTGCAGGGCTGGTGCGAGCTGCCGCGTCTGGCCGGTCGGCGCATCGGTCGCGCCCAGCCGCCGCCACCCAGCGCTTGGCGCCCGGCGCCGAGCGGTGCCGAGGCGCTGTTCGCCGACTGGGACGCCTTCGCCGCGGCGCAGCCGCGGCTGGTGCCCACGCTGCGTCCACGGCCGGCCAGTCCCCCATCCAAGCCGATGCCGCCGCCCGTTGCGCAGGCGCCCTGCGACGATGAGGTCTGCGCCGAGTCGGACGTGCCCTGTCCCTCGCCGCAGCCGATGCGCGAGGAATGCGAGAAGAAGAAGATCGCGGAGATGCCGCCTGGGGCGTCCCGTCGCCGCAGCTCCAGGTCGAGCGACATGGCGATGGCGAAATCGGTCTCAGCCAGCGTCATGCCGTGCATCTCCAAGGACGACGCCTTCGGCGGCGCGCCCCCCGAACCCGAACCCGAGGCCGAATCCGGCCTGACCCCCGGCACCGACCTGCTCGACTTCGCCGCCCTGCGCCTGGCCGCCGACGGCCCGGAACGCGGCCGGCCGCGTCCGGCGATGCTGTTCAGCGAGGAACCGCGCTGGGCCCAGGCCTGCGCCGAGGCCCGCCGCCGCTGCACCGATCTGCGTCCGCCGCCGCCCGGCCACTCGCCGGTGTCGCCGGCGCGCTACGCGGTGCGCTGGGAAGGATCTTTGCCGGTCGATGTTCCGGCCGACGGCGGCTGGCACGTCGTGCCGCTGGCCGAGGGCGCCAGCGAGGTGCGCCTGACCCTGGTGGTGGTCCCGCGCGAGAGCCGTACCGCCTTCCGCAGCGCCGCCATCACCAGCCCCTTCGACCGCGCGCTTACCGCTGGTCCGGCCGATGTGTACATCGGCGGCGACTTCCTGCTGACCGCCCGTCTGCCTGACATCGCCTGCGGCGCCGCCGCCGACCTCGGCCTGGGCGTCGAACAGTCCTTGGCGGTGGCGCGCAACGCGACCTTCGCCGAGGAGACCGCCGGCATGCTCGGCGGCAGCCTGCACCTGCGCCACCATGTGCAGGTGTCACTGCACAACAAGGCGGCCAAGCCGGTCGCGGTCGAGGTGCGCGAGCGCCTGCCGCAGCCTGACGAGCAGGTCGAACACTGCACGGTCAAGGAGCTGAAGGTCGATCCGCCGTGGCAGGAATGGCGGCCGTCCAGTTCCTCGCTGCCCGGCGGGCGGCGCTGGGCGCTGACCCTGGCGGCGGGCGAGAAGCGCGACCTCGCCTACGAGTACCGCGTCGAGATCCCGTCGAAGAACGAACTGGTCGGCGGCAACCGCCGGGAGGCCTGACATGGATACCATCGCCCTGCCGGTCGCCGAGGTCATCGTGCTGGAGGACCGCGCCCAGGTCCTGCGCCGCGGCCGCGTCACCCTCGTCGCTGGCGCCAATCGTCTGGCTGTCGCCGGGCTCGCCCCGTTGCTTGCCGACAAGACCCTGGTCGGCGCCAGCCCTGCGCCGGGCATACGCATCGCCGACGTGCGCGTGCGCCGCGCGCGCCTCGCCCGCGACGCCCGTCCCGCCGAGCTGGCCGCGATCGAGGCCACCCTCCTGCGCCTGCAGGCCGAGGCCGAGCGCCTGGGCCACGAGGAGCGCAGCCTGGACAGCATCGATGGCCAGCTGGGTACGCTGCGTCGGCAGTTGCTTACCGAGGCCGTGGCTGACACCGGCTGGGGCCGCGCCGCCCCGGCCTTCTGGCTGGAGCGGCTGCGCGAGATCGAGGTGCGCGAGGACGGCGGCGCCGCCATCCGCACGCGTCTGGCCCTGCGTCGGCGCACGCTCGCGCGCGAAGCCCAGGATCTCGAACAGCGCCGCCTGATCCTCGCCAATCCTGGCACGGACACGACCTGCAGCGCCGAGCTGCTGGTCGAAGCGACGAGCGCCGGCGAGGTCGAGCTGACCCTGGCCTACGTCGTGCCCAACGCCTGCTGGCGGCCGTGCTACGTCGCCCGCCTGCTCAAGGACCAGGTCCGGATCGATGCCGAGGCCTGCGTATGGCAGCGTACCGGCGAGGACTGGCGCGGCGTGCGCCTGCGCCTCTCGACCGAGCGTCTCGATCTCGGCTCGGATCCGCCGACACTCGCCGCCGACCGGCTGCGCCTGCAGCCGAAGGCGGCGCAAGTGGTGGTCGAGGAACGTGACCGCGCGCGCGAGGACACCGGGGGCGCCGCTGGCGCCCCCGCCGCCGAACTGCCCGGCGTCGATGATGGCGGCGAGGCGCGGCTGCTGCAGGCGCCCGGCGCGCACGACCTCGCTGGCGACGGCCTGCCGCATCGCGTACCGCTGTTCGGCTTCACCGCCGCCGCCAAGGTCCGCCTAGTGGTCCGCGCCGAGCTGGCCGAGGCTGCGATCCTCGCCTCGGTGCAGGCGAACGCGGCGCCGCAGCCGCTGCTCGCCGGTCCGGTCGAACTGATCCGCGACGGCGGCGCCGCCGGCCGCTCGACCCTGCTGTTCACCGCCCCTGGCGCCGAGTTCGAACTCGGCTGGGGCGCCGAACCCGAACTGCGCGTCAACCGCGACGCCTGGCAGAAGGACGAGGAGGCGGGCATGCTCGGCAGCTGGCGCACCAGCGACCGTCATGTGCGCGTCGGCCTCGCCAATCTCGGCGCCGCGGCGCATGCTGTCGAGATCGAGGAGCGCATCCCGGTCAGCGAGGTGGCCCAGGTGAAGATCGAGTTCGACGCCGAGCGGACCACGCCCAAGGCCAAGCCCGACGCCGACGGCATCGTGCGCTGGAGCCTGATCGTCAGCGCCCGCGGTCAGGCGCACATCGATCTGCAGTGGAAGATGAGCAGCAAGGATTCGGTGAAGACGGGGTAAGCCCTGGATCGGCCGTGGCGCGAGGGTGCCGATCCACCTCGCATCCGCTGGCCCAACTCAGCCCGATCCCGTAGGTGCCACACGGACACGTGGGATGACCTGCACCTCATCGAAGACCACGTTGACGGCCTTGGTCGGGGAATTGCTCACCTCCAGACCGATATGCACCGGGCCGGTGATCGTCAGGGTTTGGCTTCCGCAGAAGGTCCAGTTCTTTCCGTCGTTGGATCGGTACCCGCTGATGACGCCGCCCTGGCGCACCAGGCGCAGCCAGAGTGGCGTCTTTCCTGGCCCGACGACGCGGCTGGTGGTGCCACCGCCGGTCTTCAGCCGTGACATGAGGCTGAGTCCCGTGCTGGGAGTCAGCGCCAGCAGGACCTGGCGCGAACCAGGTTCGAGACTCTCGCGCAGCATGACGCCGGCCTGGGCCAGGGGATTCAGGACGCCACGATTGGTCGCACTTTGGCTGAGCACGCGGGCGCGGATCTCGCCATCTCCAGACAGGGTGAAGGGCACGAATCCGATCTGATCCGCCAGACCTCCTGCGCCGGCGCCAGCAGCGGTGACCTGCACGCGATCACCATCAACGCCCGTGGTGAAAGCGGTCAGCGCGGGCTTGTACCCGATCCTGGCCAGCGCCAACCGCTGGGTCGGTGCGATCACCTGGCACAGCGTGTATCCCTTTGCAGAGGTGGAGAAGGTTACGGCGGCACCTCTGTCAGGTCCGCTAAGGCCCGAGGAATTGGGCGCCCCGCACACCAGGACTCCATCATCGAGGGCGAGCAGCTGGAGCTGACTGTCGTAGAACTCCACTCCTCCCCCGGGCACGGTCATCGTCTGGCGTAGCGACCAGATGCCGGCCCGGCGCTGGTAGATCTGCACCTGCGCATCGCCGGCACCATCAGTGAAATCGAAGATGCCCGTCCCCCGCACCGCAAGCGTGTCGAGATCAAGCGCAATGCTCCACGGCCAGCGATTGCCGCCGGAATCGGTCTCTGGTGCGTTCAGGGTACCCTGCAGAACCCAACCCGCACGCTGCAGTTCGTAGAGACTGACCACCCCGGCAAAGTTATCCCCGGCGGCCAGCACATTCCCCTCGAGGGCAAGCATGGTCGCCTGCACCGGAATCGGCCGACCACGCTGCCGCCAATGCAGACCTGGCCCCGCTTCCTGGTTATAGATCCAGACGTTTTGCCCCCCAGACACCGCGATGATCTTGCCCGATACCGCTACCACGAGGCCGAACTGGCTGTGTCCCTCATTGTCCGGATCGTTGGCCGGGGGATCGGGATCAGCCAGGTGTTCGCTCAGCCGCCACGACGATCCACCTGGACCGACCGAGCGTTCGAATACGGTCGCGAAACCGTCGCTCCACGGTATCGCCGAGCTGCGTCCCCCCACCACCAGGATGTCGCGATCCAGAGCGATGCTGCGTCCCCACAGCCGATTTCCGTCCGGATCGGTCGCAGGATCGGTAAGCGTGGTCCGCAAGCTCCAGGCACCACTGAGACGAGCCTGTTCGTAGATGCGCACCTTCCCGTCGGAAGCGATGGCGAGAATATCGCGACAGATCTGGACGCCGCTGATGTACCCGCCTTCCGGCAGCACCTGGGCCATGAAGGTCCAGCCGTAGCGCGTGCGTTGATACATGTTCACCCGGTTGTTTTCAGCCACTGCCATGCGGTCGCTGCACACATCGACCGCCTGACCCTGATGCGCGGGCGGGTTGAAGATCTGCAGGCGATCCTCGGTACGGGCCAATGCGACGCAGAGCAGGAGCACCAGCAGCCTGCATGAAAAGAGGAGCGCGCAGGCGAGCTTCACCAGCGGTGTGGCGCATCTCAATGATTCTCGAACAGCCCGACGTCCAAGCTCGCAGGCTTGGGTACCCTGGTGGTGGCAGATTGAACTCGGCATGGGAACCTCGCGGGGAAGTGCAACCTGAGATGACGTCCAGCCTCATGCTGGAATCATCTGCCAGCTGCGAATCGCAGCCGCTACGGCCACACCCTACCCACGACGGACAGGTATGCCTACTCCGGGGCACACCGAATGAGGTCATTCGTGCACGGAAAGCCGTGGGCTTGTGCGCCGGCCTTGGGGCTGGACCTGTTCACAGTAAAGGCCCGGTTTTCACCGGGGCTTTCCTGTGGTTGACGAAGCGGGACATGTTTTGAGCAATTCACCGTCTGTAAGTCATTGTCAGAACTAGACGATTGAATGCATCTCACGCATGACTTTGTCGGCTATGTCATCACAACTTGATTGCTAAAAGTGCCTTGTCTTTTAACATTCATCATGCTCAGATCTCGCTCCGCTGACCTAAACGCCTGGGCCGACAAGCCGAACCGCAAACCACTCGTACTGCGCGGCGCCCGCCAGGTCGGCAAGTCCTGGCTGGTCCGCAGCTGGGGCGCACAGCGGTTCGGCCGCGTGGTCGAGGTCAATCTGGAGCGGCGGCCTGAGACCACAGCCTGCTTCACCGACAACGACCCCAAGGCCGTGCTGCAACGTCTGGAGGTGCAACTCGGTCAGCGCATTCCCGCTGATGGTTCGGCGCTGCTCTTCCTCGACGAAATCCAGGCCGTGCCCGAGGTCCTGGCGAAACTGCGCTGGTTCGCGGAGGAGATGCCGCAGCTGCCGGTGATCGCAGCCGGCTCCCTGCTCGACTTCACCCTGGCCGATCACCGCTTCTCGATGCCGGTCGGTCGCATCTCGTACCTGCACCTCGAGCCGATGGGCTTCATCGAGTTCTGCCACGCCTGCGGCGAAGAGCCGCTGGCTCGCTGGCTGGACGAGAGCCTCACCGTGTCGGCGATCCGCAGCGGCGTGCCGGCCGACCTGCACGACAAGGCCATCGCGCTCTTCCGCGCCTGGGTGCTGGTCGGCGGGATGCCCGCAGCAGTCGAGGCTTTCGCTCGTGAGCGGTCCTACCTGCCGGTTGCCGATGTGCACCGCGAACTGCTCGCCACCGTGCGCGACGACTTCGCCAAGTACGCAGACCGCGTCCACCACCGACGACTGGCATCGGTGCTCGACAGCGTACCCAATCAACTCGGCCATAAGTTCACCTACGCCAAGGTCGATCGCGAGGAGCGTTCGGCTGCACTCAAGCAGGCCCTCGACTTGCTGACGCTCGCCCGCGTCTGCCACCGCGTGATCTCGACGCCGGGCAGGGGGCTGCCGCTGGGTGCCGGTGCTGAAGCGAAGACCATGAAGGTGATCCACCTCGATGTCGGTCTTGCCAGCTCGGCGCTGCGTCTTGACCTCGCCGCCCTGGAGCGGGCCGACGATC
>JAIFND010000063.1 GCA_020047915.1 bacterium
CTGCAGGCTGGCATCCCCACCCAGGTCGATCCCCCAGGACTGCGGCCGATCCCCCAGCGTCCCCGCCACGCTCCGTTGGAACCAGCGGCCCTGGCGATCTGCCCGCCACGCGACCAGGCCAAGGGCTGCGCCCGTCCCGCTCAGCGACAGGTTCAGGGTGGTGGCCGCGCCGCGCGGACCGGGCAGTTCGAGGACCGTGACCAGCGGGCTGCGCGCTGCGATACGAGCGCAGGACCGCTGGGGTGAGCGGACGGTGGCCGGACCTGGCAGGTCGAGGGCCACGCCGGGGTCCAATCCGCCCAGTTCGCTGTCGGCGAGGATCCGGCAATGCCCCGTTCCGCGCAGCGAGGCTTCGCTGATCCGACCTGCGGCCATGCTGCCGGCATCCAGCCGGATGGTTCCCGCGCCATTGATCTCGCCCGCTTTCAGGTGGTATCCGGCCAAGCGCAACTCTGCCGATTCTTCGAGGTGCAGCCGCGCCGTACCCAGGTCGAGATCGGCACCCAGGATGACTCGGCCGGTGATCGTCACGGTTCCGCTCGTCGGTGCGTTGGCCAGGATGCAACCGTCCCCGAGCCGCAGTTCACCGTCTCCGGCGAACGCGGCCTGGACGACAATCGGGCCAGCCAGCCGGAGGATCGGTACGCGGCTGAACGCCGAGGGCGGAACCGGCACCCAGTCTCCGCCATCGCGCTGTCGCCACAGCAACTGGCAGCTGTTGCCGCCCCCGCCTTCCTCGTACTGCAGCCGCAGCGGCCAGCAGCCGGGCTCCAGCGCCTGCAGCGGCCGCAACGTCGCACCCTGGCCATTGCCCCAGCCGTTGCTGCGCCATTCGCTGCGCTGCGCCACGCCATCGCGGTTGAGATCGATCCACAGCCGCGAGCCGTCATCCGAACGGGTTGCCAACTGCATGCCGGATTGCGGAACCTGTAGCAGGCCGTCCCATTGCACCGAGAAATCCTCCCAGTCGGCTTCGTGACCTGCGATCCCCCAGGCCAGGCGTTGCGTCTCGCTGCCAAAGGCGGTCAGCGGCCGATCGATGTTCGCATCCAGCCTGGTGCCGGCCGCCACCTGACTGTTGCGCCAGTCATCATTGAGGACCGCGCGCAGCGAGCGGGCGATGAAGGTAGCCGTGACTCCCGAGGGTGCATCGGCCTGGAACCGGACCTCGCCGGTCAGTTGGCGCTCGGTCTCCGCCTCCAGCGCATGTCCAGCGCTGCCTACCAGCAGCGGTTCTGCGGTCTCCAGGATCGTTGATGTGGTCAAGAACAGCAGCACATGCAGACAGGCGCACCGGATCCGCATGCAGCAATGCTATGGAGCGCAACGCCGGGGCCAGTCCTGGGCCTGGCTACGGCTGCGCAGAACCGATGACCGTATGCGCTTCTACCGACTATGCCCGACAGGTACTCGTTTAGCATGTCCTACATGAGCATCGCCATCGCCCGGACCTGTCTCAACGGCGCCTGGGATTTCATCCCGTGCGCCGAAGCCGCTCCCAGCGAAACGGTGCCGCGTGCGGGATGGTTGCCGCAGGCCTTCCAGGTGCCCTCGACCTGGGCCAAGTCCCTGCAGGGCGTCCGCGCTCCGGGTGAATCGACCTGGCAGAGCCGACAGGTCAAGGACCCGGCGGCCCGGGCGCTGCCGGATGGCTGGCAGAGCCTGTCGGATGGCTGGGGCTATCCCAATGCCTGGACGGCAGCCCGTTCGGGCTGGCTGCGTCGCCACCTCGATCTCGCCGTGCCGGCCCCAGGCCGACGCCTGTGGTTGCGTTTCGATGCCGTTGCGCCGCGGGCGCGCATCTTTCTCAACGGGGTGCGCGTGGCAGCCAGCGAGCATCCCACCCTGCCGATCGAGGTGGACATCACCTCGTGCGTGAAGAAGGGCAGGAATGAACTGGCCGTGCTGTGCGTGGACTACGACCGCGATGCCAAGCACCGGCCGCGCGTGCCCACCGGCAACTCCTGGCTGCTCGACACGGTCGGGATCTGGCAGGATGCCTGGCTGATCGAACGCGGTGAAATCCAGGTCGAAAGCCTGGCCATCGAAGCCCGGGTCGCGGCCGGCGAACTGCGTGTACGATGGACGCTGCGCAATGACGGCGCCCTGCCGCGCCGCGTGCAACTCAAGGCCGATGTGATCCGCTGGACTCCGGCGCCCTGGCACCAGGCGCAGACGCCGCAGGCTGGCGAGGCCTTGCTCACCCTTCCGCTGCGCAGCGTCACCGTTGGACCGCACGAGGCGATCAAGGTCGAGGCGGTGGTCGCCGCCAGCGGACTGGGCCGCTGGGAGCCGCACGATCCGCTGCTGCACCAGCTACGCACCACCCTGACCTCCGACGATGGCGGCTGCGAACTGCACGCCCAGCGCTTCGGCTGGCGCGAGATGACCATCGCAGGGCCGGACCTCCTGCTCAACGGCCGTCCGCTCCATCTGTTCTCGGAATGGGGGCACAAGCTCGGCCCCTGGTGCATGACCGAGGCGTACATCCGCAAGTGGTTCGCGATGCTGCGCGCCGCCAACCTCAACCACACCCGTCTGCACACCCACCCGCATCCGCCGATGCTGCTCGAACTGGCCGACGAATGCGGCATCCTGGTCACGGTCGAGGCGGGCCTGCACGGTTCCGGCGGCGATCAGGGCTGCGAGGACGACCGCTATTGGGAGCTGGCCGACGATCACGTCCGCCGGCTGGTCGCGCGCGACCGCAACCATCCCAGCGTGATCATGTGGAGCGTGTGCAACGAGTTCCGCTGGAACGGCTGGTCGAACTGCCTCGCCTCGGCGCCCTGTTCCGCAGCCTCGATCCCACCCGCCTGGCCTACTACGAGGGCGACACCTCGCTGTGGGACGAACGGGCCCAGGACCTGACCAGCCGGCACTACGGCAAGGTCTGCTCGGGCGTGGGCTGGTGGGATCGCAGCCGGCCGCTGCACAGCGGCGAGATGTCGCTGCACCACTTCATGGGCCCGAATTCGGCCATCACCCTGCGCGGCGATCGTGGCTGGGCGAGCTACATGGAGGTCGATGCGGCGGCGGGCGAGGATCTCGAGATGATCGTCGAGGACGGTCGCGCCGACGGGGTCTGCGCCTTCGGTCCGTGGAATCTCTCGTGCATCACCAACCTGCGGCCCTACGACCGCGACGTCACCCTGACCTGGCCCGACCCCTCCGCTCCCGGGATGAAGCCGACGCGCGCCCCGGCGCACAGTTGCGAAATCGCCTTCTGGGAGGACGGTCCCGGCTATCAGCCGACCGCGAGCTTCGCCTCGTGGCGGCAATGCTTCCGCCCGCTGGCGGTGATCGACCGTTCGCGCAACGGCCAGGCCTTTGCCGGTACCTGCTTCAGGCGCACCCTGCACGTGGTCAACGACCTTCCCAGGGTGGTCGAAGGCGAGTTGCGCGCCTCCGTCATCCAGTCCACGGGTCAGGTCATCGTCGGAGCGTCCTTCCGGATCCGCGTCGAACCCGGTCGTCGGACATGCGTGGTGGTCGAACTGGAACTGCCGGCCCATCTCTCTCCGGCGTCCTACCGCTGGCAGATCGAGCTCGATAGTCCGGCCGGCAACGACCGTTGGCAGCGCGAGCTGCGCATTGCAACCCAGGAACGCTGGTCGGGCGCCGGCCTCGCCCTGCTCGGACCCGGCACCCTGTGCCGCCAGCTGGAGGAGCTCGGGATTCCCTGCCGGAGCGTCGCGACGCCCGCTGAGGCGCTGGCGGCCGGGCTCAAGGTCCTGCTGGTCGAACCACGGGCCGTAGCCGAAGGGTCGAGCGTGAACCGGGATCTGGAGACCTTCTGCCAGGCCGGTGGCCGGGCGGTCGTGCTCGCCCAGGACGTCAGCGTCTGTCCCGTGCTTGAACCGGCGCTCAAGCCGGTCCAGACAGCGTGGGTCCGCGCCCCCGGACATCCCCTGCTCGCCGGCCTGGTCGAGGAGGATCTGCGCTTCTGGGGCGAGGATCCCTTCAGCCTGCTGGCGGGCGATTCCTATGTCGCCACGCGGACCTTGCGCAAGGACGAGGGCAGCCATCTGCAATCGGTCGTCGATAGCGGCGAATCCGGCATGGGTGGCGGCGATCTCGAACACTGCGTGCTTGGCGAGGTCAGGTCCGGTACTGGCCTGGTCATCCTGTGCCAACTGCGCGTGTCCGAGAAGCTGGCGACCATCCCGGCCGCCCGGCGCTTGCTGTTCAACATGCTGCAGCGCGCATGCAGTTTCGCGCCCCCGGCTGTCGCCAAGGTGCGCCTCGCTGGTCCGCGTCAGGCTGCCGAGGCCGTGGCCGCCGCCCAGAGCGGTGCGACCGTCATCGTGCGCGGACTGCGCTGCGAGGATCTGCCGGAATGGTCGGTCGCCCTGGGGGTGACGTTGCGGCCCATCCAAGGCAAGCCCGGCGCCTTGCCGATCTACCAAGCGTTGCATGCCGAGGGCTCTGGCCTTGGTGCTGGCGTCTCCCTCGCCGACCTGAGCGGTGTCGAGTCCTGGTGCTACAGCGCCTGGAACACGCCCAAGCCGGTCGATGCACCGGTCGCGCCCTTCGCCCTCGAACCCGCTGAGCGGTTGCAGCCGCTCCTGGTGACCGCCACGCGTTCGCATCTCGCCGAGTTGATGGTCGCTGGCGGCAAGACCGAGACGCTGCGTTCGCCGACCGTCTCGGCCCTGCGCGCCCAGCCGGCGGCGCAGCCAGGAATCGTGAGCGGACGGATCGCCTGCGGTGCCGGCCAGGTCATCCTTGATCTGTTCACGCCGCCCAGCCTGGAACCGCTTCGTGCTCGGCTGACGCGTTGGCCCAACCGTCTGTGGGTCAACTGTGGTGGCAGCCCTGCCGATGGTGCCTTTGCCGGTGACGTCGTACGCGCGATGACCGGAACCAGCCCTGGCTATCCCCCCCGGGTCTTCGTCCAGGCCGGCGAGGTCGAAGCTGGACTCCGCGCTCGCTTCCACGAGGCGACCAGACCCTCGATGGACGGCCTGTGGTCGAAACCGATTCTGCAGCTCGCCGCCTGGCGGCAGATCCCGCTCGAGGAGGGCGTGGTGCTGGCTGAAGGGTCCGGCCCGGTGTGGGTCTACTACCTGCTGGATGCGCCGTCGGCGCGCAAGAACCTCGCCCAGGCCGATCTCGGGGTGCCCAACCCCGAGCTGATGACCTTCCTCGAACTGCGCGGCCACGGCACGGTTGAGGCTGTGGTCGATGCCAAGGTCCTGCCGCCGGTGCAACTCGACGGTGGGCCGAGCGCGATCGCCGACATCGAACTCGAACAGGGCAAGAACCACGTGCTGCTGCGCTGGACGCCGCGCGCCGCCGGCGACCGCCTGGCGATGCGCTGGCGCGACATCATGGGCCGCAGCGAAACCTCCTATTCCTTCCCGGATTGACCACATGGCCCAGAGCCTCGATACCTTCGCGCAGATCGCAGCCCACGCCGCCACTCGTGCCGCCGGCCTCGTGGACCTGCCGATGGTGGTGGTCCCGCCGCGTCAGTTCCCCGCGCGCGGCGAACGCTCCTGGCGTCCCACGGCCCGCTTGCGCACGCCGGCGGATCTCAGCGCCGAATTGCAGCGTCTGCGCCGCCGCTTCGCCCGCTTCCAGCGCGACCTCGCCCCGGCGGTCGCGGAGACCCGTCCGCGCGTGGCGATCACGGCGATGGATTGGCGCGTCGAAACCGATCCCGATCACCCCGACCAGGCCGCAGCGCTGGCTGGGGCAGGGGCGTGGACCCGGGTGGCAATCCCGCATTACGGCCCGCCGGTCGGCCGCGCCGTCGCCTGGTACCGCTGCACCGTCGAGGCGACTCCGGCCCTGCTCGCCTGCCCACGGCGCTGGCTGTGCTTCCGCGGCGTCGATTACCGCGCTGCGGTGTGGGTGAACGGCGTCCATCTCGGTGCGCACGAAGGCTTCTTCGCCCCGTTCTCATTCGACGCGACCGAGGCGCTGCGCCCGGGCCAGAACACCATCCTGGTGCGGGTCGAGAACGACGGCGTGGGCAACGGAGGTCCGCCGCACAATCCGCCCGGCGAGAAGATCTACGCCGCCACCGGCCCTGGCTGGGACGAAGCCGGCTCTGGCTGGCACCACTGCCCGCCCGGCATGGGCATCTACCAGCCGCTGTGGCTCGAAGGCCGTGAAGAGACCTGGATCGAGGATCTGTGGGTGCGCCCGCTGCCCGAGCGCGGCATCGCCGAGGCCTGGGTCGAGATCGCCGGTTCGGTGTCCGCCTGGCGCAAGCCGCGCCTCGAACTGGCGGTGCATGGGCTGAACCTGCCCGGCACGCCCTTCCCGGCGCGGGTGATGGCGGTGCCCTGGGAGACCTGGCGCGGCGCCAACCTGTTCCGCTTCGAGTTGCCGCTGCCCAAGCATCGCCGCTGGGAACCGGACACGCCGTGGCTGTACCGGCTGCAGGCCCGGCTGAGCGATGCCGATGGCCGAGCCGCGGATGTGCGCACCCGTGCCTTTGGCATGCGCTCGTTCGTCATCGATGAGGGCAGCGAACCCAAGGGTCGCATCCTGCTCAACGGGCGCGAGATCCGCCTGCGCGGCGCCAACACCATGGGCCACGAGCAGCAGTGCGTCATGCGCGGCGACTTCGCCCAGTTGCGCGACGACATCCTCATCGCCAAGGCGGCGAACCTCAACTTCCTGCGCCTGACCCAGCGGCCGGTGCAGAGCGAAGTGTACGAGATGTGCGACCGCCTCGGCATGATGGTGCAGAGCGACCTGCCGCTGTTCGGCGTGCTGCCGCGTTCGCAGGCGGCCGAGGCGCTGCGCCAGGTGCGCGAGATGATGCGTCTGGTGCGCGGCCATCCCAGCAACGTCGTGGTCAGCTGGATCAACGAGCCGTTCCCCGGCTCGTGGGGCATCAAGCTGAGCCGTGGCATGACCCGGCCCGAGCTCGAACACTGGTTCACCGCCGCCGCCAGCCTGGCGCGCATCGATCATCCCGATGTCGCGATCAAGCCGATCGACGGCGACTATGATCCATCGACCGTTGGCCTGCCTGACGGGCACGCCTATCCGATGTGGTACAACGGGCACGGCCTCGATGCCGGGCGCATGCACGCTGGCCACTGGATGCCGTTCAAGCCGGGCTGGAATGTCGGCTGCGGCGAGTATGGAGCCGAGGGCCTGGACTTCTCCGATCTGATGCGACGGCGCTATCCCTCCGCCTGGCTGCCGACCTCGCCAGCCGATGAGGCGGCCTGGACCCCGGCGCGCATCTGCCAGGCGCAGACCGGCACCTTCCAGTACATGTTCTTCGACCGCCCGGATACCCTTGATGGCTGGGCCGCCGCCAGCCAGGCCTACCAGGCCTGGGCGACCCGGCTGATGAGCGAGGCGTTGCGGCGTAATCCGCGCATCGTCTCGACCGCCATCCATCTGCTGATCGACGCCTGGCCGGCCGGCTGGATGAAGACGGTGGTCGATTGCGA
>JAIFND010000057.1 GCA_020047915.1 bacterium
AGCGCCAGGGCCAGGGGCGGCTGACCCGCCACGGATACACCAAGCGCGGCGGCGACATCGCCCGGCGTATCCCAGTGGTCGGTGCGCAGGATGCCGCCGGCCAAACGCGCGCGTGCTGCGCTCAGACAGGCGGCCGGGGTCTCGGGCGTGGCCGGCGTCGGGCGCTCCCAGCCGTAGCGGCGACCGGCGCGTTCGAGCGCCGCCCGCGCCGTCTTCGCCGGCTGGTCGAGCAGCAGGCGCAGGCCGACCACCGACAGGTGCAGCGGCCAGCCGCCCGCCACCGCCGACTGGGCCGTGCCGTCGGGCGCAACCTGGTGCAGGTACAGCACCTGATCGCGATGCAGCGCCGCAAGCGCTGCGTTCATGCCCGCCGCGCGCGCCGCCGCCACCAGTGCGGCGCGGGTGCGCGCCACCGCCGGCAGGCGCGCGGCGGCGGCGCCGGCCAACGCCAGCACGCCGAGATCGGGGGCGAAGCTGTGGTAGGTCGGCTTGCGCACATAGCCGTGCTTCGCCAGCACGCCGAGGGTGCGCGACACATTCGACACATGCAGCCCGACCCGCTCGGCGATGGCGGTGGCGGTCAGCGGCCCCTCCGCCTCGGCCAGGATGCGCAGGATGTCGAGCCCGGTGGTCAGCACGCCCGAAGCATATTGCGTTCATCGCAATATGCAAACGTGCCCCGCAAAGCTTGGCGGGGACGCGGGTTGTGCGTGCCCCGGAGAATCGCTAGCCTATGCGCGATGCCCGATGAGCCGGTTCCCAGCGCTGCGACCGATCCTGGCCTCGACGACCTCGAGCGTCGCTTGGCGGCCTTCGAGAGCGCGACCAAGCGGCTGAACCGCACGATGGCGAAGACGGTGACCCCGCGTCCCGAGCCCGATCCGGCGCCCGCCGCCAAGCCCGGCACCCGCCGGCTGGCCGACGACGAATCCAGCGCCAGCCGCCTTCGGCTGCAACAGCAGGAGATCAGCGGCCTGCGTCCGGCGGTGGCGGCCCAGGGCCCGCAGACCGGCGCACTGACCGCGCGCGCCCGCGCCGGCGGCGGCGAGACGCCGGGCTTCACGTCGAAGTTCGGCAAGCCGGCGATCGCCATGACGCCGCTGGCTCCACCGGCCACCCCGCCAGCCGCAGCAACCGCATCACAACACCGTCTGCCGTTGCTTGTCGTGGCTGCGATTTCCCTGCTCGTTGCGCTCCTGGCGTTAGCCACCCTGCCGCGCGCCTTTCCTGAGCTGAACCAGGCCCTGGTCTGGGCCCCGAGCGTGGTGGTTGCCGCACCCCGGGCTGGAACGATCGTCACGGTGCCGGTGCGCGTTGGCGATCAGGTCGCCACCGGTCAGGAACTGCTGGTGCTGGGCAATGCCGCCGTCAGCGCTGAGCGTGAGGGCACCGTCGCCAGACTGTGCGTCTCGGCAGGCGCGGTGGTCGCCGCCGGGGAGCCGCTACTCGAGCTGGCAGACCAACGCGAGCTGCGCATCGTCGTCGCACTGCCCGAACCGGAAGCTGCGGCCCAGGGCGAACGCGTGCGGGTCAGGCTGCTAGGCGAGGATCGCGTGCTGCACGGGGCTGTCGAGTCGGTCCTGCCGCCCTCGTCTTCGGGTTTCTGGAATGGGGTCGGTACCCCCCCGCTGCGCGCCGTGATCGTCCTCGACGCCGGACTTGTCCCGCCGCGACTCGGCCAGGGCGCACGTGTGGTCGTACTCGGAACCGGACCGCTGCGACCGCTGCTGCTCGCCCTGCGGGACACCCTGCCGTGGTGAGACTCCTCCTGATCCTCGCCTTCGCCATCACGGCCTCGGCTGCCGACTCGGGCTACCGCCTGTTCCCGGGCGACCGCATTGCCATCGAGGTTTTCGGTCACCCCGATCTGCAGGTCTCGGCCCTGGTGCCGGCCGCAGGGGACATCCCCTTCCCGCTGATCGGCGCCATCGCCGGGGCAGCCGGCCGCACCCCCGAGGACATTGCGGCAGAGGTGACGCGGCGACTGGCTGATGGTTATGTGCGCAACCCCTCGGTGCAGGTCCAGCTGCGCGAGTATGCGGCGCGCATCGTGTCCGTGATCGGGGCGGTGAAAAACCCGGGAGCCGCCAAGCTCGATCCGCTGCGCCCGTCGAGTGCCCTGCAGGCGATCGGCGCGGCCGGTGGCTTCGAGGAGGATGCCGACCGCCTCGCCGCCACCGTCGTCCGCGACGACCCCGATCATCCTGGCCGCAAGCTGGCCCTGCCGCTGCCGCGCACCGAGGCGCCAGAGCAGGATATCGCGCTGCAGCACGGCGATGTGATCGTGGTTCCGCGCGCCGACCGGATCTATGTCCTCGGCCAGGTCAATTATCCGCGCGCCGTGGCGATGCCCGCCCACGAAGCCCTGACCGTGAGCAAGGCGGTATCCCTGGCGGGCGGCTTCGGCAGGTACGCGAAAGAGACCGCCGTCCAGGTCGTGCGGCGCGGCGAGCAGCCAGCCGCGGTCGATGTCCAGGCGGTGCTTGCCGGAAAGGCCACTGATCCCGAGCTGCGCGCCGGCGACACGGTGTTCGTGCCGGAGTCACGCTTCTGAACTGGTGCCGCGTCCTCCTCGCCATCGGCCTTGCCACCTGTGCCATGGCGGCCGACCTGCCGGCCGGGCCGCTGGCTGCGGCGGACCGACCGGCCGACATCCCGCGCACCTTCCTGTCCGACCCCGAGCCGGAACAGGATCCGCGCTCGGTCTCGGTGGACGGCTTCCGCCTGCTGCCGCTGGGTGACCTGTCGAGCCCCGGCGGATCGTGGACCGTGCATCCGAAGGCCGTGCTCGGCGCGGCCTGGGATGCGAATCCGTTGACCGTCGAGCGCGGGGCCCGCGCCGACAGCCAGCTGCGCCTGTCGGCCGGCGCCGAAATCCGCTCGGCCGGGCGCGAAGCCCTGCGTCTCGAGTTGGATGGCATGCTGCGCATGCGCCGCTACGCCGACACTCCGCAGCGGAACGGTTCGTCGGGCGAGACCACTGCGCGGCTCATGCACGATGGCGACGCGGGGCTCGCCTCGGTCGAGGCGTCCTTCATCCGCGCCATCGACCCCCTGTACCAGGTGTGGCGCGACGACTGGCGCGGCACCGCAGCCTTCGCGCGCGAACTGCGCCGCTGGCGCTGGCGCGCCGAGGCGACTGCCGCCGCAACCAGCTTCCGCGAGGCGACCCCCTTCTTCGGCGAAGACGCCCGCGACAGCACGCGCTTGGGACTCGGCCTCTCGGCCGTGGCCCTGGCTGGTGCGGGCAGCGCGGTGGGCGGCGAGATCGCGCTCGAGGATCTGCGCCGGGACGGCTCCTCGCCGGCCAATCCTCACCGCGCCGCAACCCTGCTGATGCGCTGGCGGCATGGCCTTGGCGACCGGACCGCCGCCGACCTGCGGCTCGGCGGGACCATCCGCCTGCATGAGGCCGACACCCGCGACGATGCCGCAAATGACGACCGCGTCGCGGCCGCGCCAGTGGCAAACCTGCGGCTCGACTGGGCCGCCGAGACGCGCTCCACCGCGTCGCTGATCTTGTCCACCGGACTCGTTGATGGCATCACCGCCACGAGCAACGCCGCCAGGCTCGATGAGGCCGTGCTGCAGGGCCGCCTGCGCCTCGCGGATCGGCTCGATCTGGTCGGACGGCTGCGTCTCAGCCGCTATGAATGTCTGGCGCCGGAGATCTCCGGCAGCACCGAAACCGCGATCGACCGCCACGCGCGTGGCGGGTTCGAGTACCGGCTGCGCGATGGCCTGGGGCTGCGCACCTGGGCCGAGCTGCAGCGCAGGACCTCGACGACGGGACCGGACTACGATCGGGTTTTGTTGGCGCTGGAGCTTGCGGTCGTGCTCTGAGCGGCGAAGCGGATGCGGGCGATCAGCCACGCGGGCAGCAGAGCGAGGGCGAGTCCGATGGCGTCCCCGATCTGGTCGGACCACTCGAAGCTCCGCTCGGCCGAGCCGATCTGCGCCAGCTCGTCGGCCCCCGCCACCATCGCAGCCAGGGCGAGGGCGGTCCACGGCAGGCCGCGTGGCAGGAACAGGCGCAGACCGAGGGCGAACCAGCAAGCCAGGATCAGCGCGGTAAGCGCATGCAGGTGCAGATCAGCGCGCAGCAGCAGGGCAGGCGGACGCCCGGCCCCATACGAAGCCTGCAACGACTCGACCCAGCCGCGCAGGGTCAGCGGCGCGCCCCACGCCACCACCGCCAACGAGCCAAGGGCGGCGCCAACGGCGAGCCAGAGGACGAACCAGATGACCCAGGCGCGTGGCACGCCTCGTATGCTCGGCCTGCGCCAGACACCTCAAGCACTGGCGCCCGGCTGGGCGGCCTGCACGATGCGCCCGGACGATGACCCTACCCGCCGACGCCCCGCCCCTGCGGCCCGCCGACCTGCTCGCGATGCTGCGCCGGCACCGCGTGCTCGCTGTTTGCGTCGCCCTGCTGGTCGGCTTCACCGTGCTCGCTGCGCCCTCGCTGCTGCTGCCCCTGCGCTTCCGCGCCGAGGCGACGCTGACGATGGGTCGCGGTCTCAAACCCATCAGCTTCCAGAACGATCCGGTGGCCGGTCTGGTACCCGAGCAGATGGTCAACACGCAACGCGAGATGCTCACGGCCAAGCCGACGCTGCGATCCGCCTTCGCGATGAGCGGCCTTCTCGACAATCCGGCCTATCGCGGAGCCGCCGATCCTTCCGCCCTGCTCCAGCAGCGCCTGCGCGCAACCGTGGTGAAGAACACCTGGGTGATCCAGGTCAGCCTCGATGACGAGGATCCTGTGCGGGCCGAGCAGGGGCTGCAGGCCGTGATCGACGCCTACCTCGCCCAGCAGTCCACCGCGCAGCGGTCGCAAGGGGCCGAGGACATCGCCTTCGTACGCGGCCAGTTGGCCGAGGCCGAGGCGGCGCTGCAAACCTGCCGCGAGCAGGAGCGGACCTTCCGCCACGACAACGCCATCGCCAGCACCGATCCCGACCGCAACCATATCACCGCGCGCATCCAGTCCCTCGCCGAGCGGCAGGCCCTGCTCGACGAACGCGTCACCGCCAGCGCCGCGCTGCTCGCCCAGGTCCGCACCGCGGACACGATCGTCGACCCGACTGCGCGCATGAACGCCTATCTGCGCATCGACCAGGTCTCGACCGCGACCGTGGTCGGAGCCTTGCAGCAGGATCTGCTCAGGATTGAGGGCCAGGAGGCCGAGCTGTCGGCCAAATACCTGGAAAAGCACCCTCGCCTGATCGAGGTGCGCAGCCTTCTCGCCGCCAAGCGCACGCAGCTGGAATCGACCATCGCGGCCGCCCGTTCCGCCATCGAATCCGACCACCAGCGGATCACCGCCCAGCGCGACGCCCTGACCGAGGCCCAGGTGGGTCTGCAGCGTGATCTTGATGCCTACCGGGGTCGGCTGATCGAATTGCAGCAGTTGATCCAGACGACCGCCGCGCAGCAGAAGGTGCACAACGAACTGCAGGCCCGCCTCACCCAGCTCGACGCCCTGGCCGGCTATGACGAGCGGCGCATGTCGGTGAGCGCCCCGCCGCGCGCCACCGCGGTGGCGAACAGCTTCGGCGGGCCGCCGCTGAAGATCCTCGCCGTGCTGCTCGCCGTGGCGGCGGGCGTCGCCGCGGCGGCCATCGCCGACGCGCTCGGTACGCGCCTCGCCGACGCCCGTCAGGTGGCTGCGGCGACCGGTCTGCCTGTGCTCGCCGAGCTTCCGGCGTGCCGCCCTGGCCCGCTGACCGCCACCGGCCCGGGCGCCCCGGCGCCGCTTGCCGAATCGGTGCGGAGCCTGTGGGCCACCCTACGCTACGCCCTGCCGACCGGAGAGGGCGCGCGGATCGTCCTGATCGCCTCGCCGCAGCCCGGGGACGGGCGGACCACCCTGGTCGCACGACTTGCCGTCGCCGCCGGCATGGCCGGAGCGCGGGTGCTGGCGGTGGACGGGGATCTGCGCCGGCCCGGACTTGCCGTTCAATTCGGCCTCGACGGCGCGGAAGGCCTCGCCCGCCTCCTGGCCGGAGAACCGGGCCTAGCCCCGGTCGCCAGCGGCTGCCCCAACGTCGACGTCATGCCCGCCGGGTCACCCGAGGCCCACGCCGGCGACCTGCTACACAGTCATTGCCTGTCCGAGTGGCTGACCGCCTGCCGACCAGACTATGACCTCATCCTGATTGATGCCCCCGCCCTAAGCGGCAGCGCCGATGCGCTGACCATCGCCGGATCCGCCGACGCCCTGCTGCTGGTGGTACGCGCCGGAGAGACCGGCCGCGACGCCCTGGCCAGGGCCTGGTCCGGACTCAGCCCGGTGCGCAATCGTTGCCTCGGCGTGGTCGTCGCCGCCAGCCAGCCGGTCTAGCAGGCCGATGGGCGTACGCTTCGGAAACGGCACGCAGCAATGAGCAATGGCGACGTGTCACTGGCGCAGCGCATGCTGACCGGTGGCTGGGTGCTGGTCGCCCGCCAGGCGGCCGGCGCCCTGCTCGGACTTGCTGGTGTCGCCATCATCACCGCCCTGATCGGGGCGACTGATTACGGCGTGTATGTCGGGGCAGCTGCCCTGGTCATGCTGGCCTGGATGATCGTGCCCGCCTCGGTCTCGGCTGCGCTGGTCAGACGGGCCGATGAACCCGAGGAGGAGGAATGGCGTGCTGCCGCCCTGCTGCTGGCGGTCGGCGGCGCCGTCGCCATTCCGCTGCTCGCCGCCGCCGGGTGGGTGGTGGAGCGGATCAGCGGCATCGACGGTCTCGCCCGCTGTGCCACGCTGATCGCGCTGTGCCTTCCCGTGGCCTGGCCGGCCCAGCTGGCCTACGCCCGGCTCGAGCGCAGACTCGACTACCTGCGCATCGCCCGCGCCGATCTTACCGGCCAGGCGACCGCAGTGAGTCTCGCCGGAGCACTGGCCTGGGCCGGTGCCGGCCCGCTGGCCCCGACAGCCGGCCTGATCGGCCAGTACCTGGTCGGGGCCTGGCTGCTGTGGCGGGCGGATCCGACCTTCCGCCCCCGCCCCGGAGGCCGGCAGGCGCTCGGCCGCCTGGCGCGGAAGAGTTGGGGATGGGCCGCGATGTCGGGCAGTTGGCACCTGCGCGCCCTGGCGGCGCCGGCGGTGGTCGGCTCGGCCCTCGGCGCCGCCGCCCTCGGACAGGTCGCCCTGGCCCAACGCGTGGTCGAGACCCTCTCGACAGCGCGGGTAGCTGCGGCGCGCGTAGCTGCCGCCGGCATCCCGCGCACGCTAGGCGACCGCGAACAGTTGCGCTCCATCGTTGGGCGAGGCTCGCTTCTCGTGACCCTGGCCACCGGCCTCCCTACCGCCATCGCCAGCTGCACCGTCTCCTGGCTTCCAGGACTGGTGCCCGATGGCTGGGCAGCGAGCGCGCAGGTGCTGCCTGGCCTGGCCACCGCCTCAACGATCGGTGCGCTCAGCGTGATGTGGTCAAGCGTGCTGGTGGCCGAGGGGCGTGCCGGGCTGCTGACGACGATGCACCTCGCCAACGCCGTGATCCTGTTCGTTGCAGCCGCCGCCCTGGTGCCCCGCCTCGGCGCCGTCGGCTTCGCCTATGCCGACATGCTCGCCAGCAGCGCCTTCGTGGTGTCGTGGCAGGCGTGCAGGTCGCGGATCGGCAATCCGCTGACGCCGTGGGCCGCGCTCGCGGCGGCCGGCTGCATCGGACTGGCGTGGCTTCCGAGCCTGCTTTGAGGCCCGGTTGGCTTTCCCGGCCGGGCGCGGGCGTATGCTGACGGGAACGATGCCCCAACGCGCCCTCATATGCCTGCTGTTCTCGGCCAGCGATCTCGGGCTCGCCATCGAGTCGGTCGAGACGCTGCGGGCGATCGGATTCGATGGCCCCGTACTCGCCCAGGGCGACGGACCAGAGGCATCGTTCCCGCGCGAGCAGGTCGCACGCCTCGTGGCAGTGCTGGGTTCGAGCCCGGGTTGGAACCAGACCCGGGTCGGCTACCGCGCCAACGCGCGCAGCCTCGCACGCCTGCTCGCCCGCAGCGTCGCGCTGCCCGACTGGGATGTGCTGATCAAGATGGATCCGGATGCGCTGATCTTCCATCCCGACCTGTTCGCGGCGATCGACGCCGCGCGTGCGGAGGGTGCGGCGGCGATCGGCGTGTTCCGACGCAACGCCGCTGGCGGAAGCCGCCCCAGTCCGCACCTCGCACGGCGCATGCTGCTCGACTTAGTGCCGGGCGCGCCGTGCTACCGCGTACCGGATGGGGCGCTGCGTCCGAGTCTGGCCCGGCCGCGCTACCTGCGCCACCTCGCCGCCGCCAGGCGCAACGGCCTGGCCGCCGGCGAGCACCTGCTGGGCGGCCTCTACGCCGTGGCGCGAACCGCAGTTGAAGACGCGCTCAGGCTCGGCTTCTGCGAGGACTGCGATGGCCCGGTCGGCCTGTACAGCGGCGAGGATCTCATCCTCAGCGTGTACCTCGCCGCGGCAGGTCACGCCTTCGGCGAACTGCATTTCGATGCTCGCGGCCAGCCGCGCGACGGCCGGCGCGCCTGGATCCAGTTCGCCCCGCCCTGCCGGCTGCCCGCCGGGCTCGATCCCTCGCGACTGTGCGCGATCCATCCGGTGAAGGCCGGCGATCCGCTGCGCGCGGCCTGCTTGGCCGCCGCCCGGACATGAACCCCGACCCGGCCGAACGCGCCCTGCGGCCGTGGCGCATCCTGATCTGGGCGATGCTGGCCGCACCGGTGGTGGTGGCCCTGGCGACGCCACGCTACTTCCCGGCCGGACATGTCCTCGATCTCGTCGGCAGCTATTCGGCCCTGGCCAAGTCCGAGTTCGGCTCGTCGGTGTATCGCCTGGGCATGCTCGCCCTCGCGCTCACCGCGACCGGGGTGATCGCCGTGTGGGGACGGCGCACGCCGGACGGGTCGCGCCGGGCGCTGCTGTGGGGTGGCGCGGCGCTGTCCGGAACGTTGGCGCTGTCCGCACTGCTTGGCTCCAGACCTGGGTTCGCCCCCGGCCTGGTGGTCTGGCCGCTGCTCTTCGTCTGCCTGGCCGTACTCCCCGCTCCGCCGAGCGGGCAGCTCTTCGCCCTCCTGCGCCGCGGCCTGCGCGCCCTGGCCCTGCTCTCGATCGCCTTCGCGCTGCTGCTTCCAGCCTGGGCCTTCGAGCGCGAGTACGCCAGCGGCTGGTTCCAGTGGTGGTCCTGGCGCCTCTACGGGGCCATGCCGCACCCGAACTTCCTCGGTCCTCTGATGCTGCTCGCCCTGCTGCTGGAGCTGCACCTGCTGTGCATCGCGCGGCCGGCCGGCCTTCTGGCGCGTGCCGCTGCATTGGCCTGGCCCGCTGCGGTGCTCGGGGTGCTGCTCGCGACGCAATCCAAGACCACCATGCTCGCCGCCGCCATCGCGGTGCCGCTGCTGCTGGTCCTCTGGGCCAACCGCGCCGCCGGTCCACGCCTGGACGCGCGGATCCGCTTGGCGGCCGGCGCCTGGGGGATCGCCATGCTGGTCTGCCTCGCGGCCCTGTTCTCCGGATCGCTGGCCTCCTGGGCCGACGATCTGGCCGACGCCAAGGGCGACTCGGTGACGACGCTGACCGGCCGCACCGTGATCTGGAACATCACCCTGGACGAGTGGCGCCGCAATCCCTGGTTCGGCGACGGACCCGGGTTGTGGGACGCCGAGATGCAGGATCGCTACGAGGCCGAACTGAGCTGGCGCACAGGGCACGCCCATAACCAGGTGGTACAGCAGCTTGGCCAGAGCGGGGTGTTCGGCCTGCTCGCCTGGATCGCCTATCTCGGCGTCATCGTCTGGACTCTGTGGCGGTCCCCGCCACGGCATCGCCCTCTCGGCTGGTCGATCCTCGCCATGATCGTCCTGGGGACGATTTCCGAGCCCTGGTTCAGCCGCGGCATGCCGGGTTGGGGGCCGGTCCTGCTGCTCTGCCACCTCGCCCTCGGCGCGGGATCCGTGTCCGAGGATGCGCGCTGTGCGGACGCTTCAGACGGCAAGGTCGGCGATCCGCCACAGCCCCAGGCTCTTCCCGGCCCTCCCCGGATCGGCACAACGCTCGTCGATCAGCCGGGTCGGTGAGGGCAGCGAAAAGGGCGGGGCCGTCAGGTCGAGGGGGCGCCAGTTGCCGGTGGCGATGTCGCGATTGCCAGGGAGTCCGGGAAAGGTCGTGGTCAGCAGCCAGGTCGAGCCCGATGCCCGGATCGCGGCGAGCGCCGAGGCGATGTGGCGGAAGGAGAGATGGACCAGGCAGTCCCGGCACAGGACAAGGTCCGCTTTGGGCAGAGCGCCGGCGAGCAGATCGATCCGCTCGAAGCGTCGCCGCGGACCACCGTGCCGCTGCTGGTTCGCGGCCACCAGGTCCTCGACGATGTCACCGCCCAGGTAGTCGATATCGAGTGGCAGCTGCGCCATCCAGTGGAAGTCGCCGCACGGGACATCGAGCATGGTCTTCGCGCCAAGTTCGGCGAGCAGTCCCGGAAGGACCCGTCGGACCTCGACGGTGCTGTGCAGCGAGGATCCCAAACCGGAGCGGCTGTCCGGATCGCCCCAGGCATTGCTTCGGTAGATGCTCTCGAACACCGCGGCCGGGCGACGCCGATCCTTGAGCCAGCGTGCGGCGGCGGCCAACGGGGGGCCAAGCTACGGCACCCGGCGCAACCTGTCGTTCACTCCCATGCAGCCTCCTCGCCGGCGGTGCGGTCGTAGAGATCCTCCAGGGTGGCGGTGCAGGCGGCAAGGCCGTGCTGGCGCGCCGTCCGCGATACGGCCGCGGCGGACATGGTCGCCCTCAATCCGCGGTCGCAGACCAGACGGGCGATGGCACCGGCCAGGCTCTCGGGGTCATCCGGCGGCACCAGCAGGCCGGTCTCCCCATCGGCCACCGCTTCAGGTATGCCGCCGGTCGCCGTCGAGACCACCGGCACACCCATGGCCTGGGCCTCTGCGAAGGCGATGCCGAACGCTTCCGCCAGCCCGCCGATGACGCGACTAGGCACGCACAGCAGGTCGGCTTGCGCCAGCTCGGCCCGCACCTGCGCCGGATCGAGCCGCCCAAGCATGGTCACGGTCAGGCCCAGTTGCGTGGCGAGGGCGGTGAGAGCGGCGCGTTCAGGTCCGTCGCCAGCGATACGCAGGTGGACTGCAGGCGCACGACCTGTGGTGGCAAGTCGGGCCAGAGCCCGCAGCAGCACATCGCATCCTTTGATCGGCACCAGCCGGCCAACGAAGAGGATGCGCCCGGGAATGGGGTCGGCTCCTGTTGGCGCAAAGCGCGCCAGATCGACGCCGATCGGCAGCACATGGATGCGCTGGCGCTGGGCGCCGAGTCCGGCGAGGGCCGCTGCGACATGCGCCGAGACGGCGATCCACGACGCCTCGGGCCGGGCGAAGAGGGCGCGCATGCTGCGCCACACCAGCCTGTCGTGCAGCGCGTGTACCGGCGTCCGCCGATCGATCGGCTGGCCCAGTTCCCAGCCATGGATGGTCGTCACCAGCGGAAGCCGCAGGCGCCTGGCGATGGCTGCGGCGGAAACCGCATCCCGGCCAAAATGGGCGTGCACCAGCCGCGGCCGACGCTCGGCGATCGCCCTGGTCAGGACTGCAGGCGGTATCCCGAGCCAGGGCAGCCTGGCCAGCATCGCGCCCGGGAGCCACCCGCCCGCCGCACCGACGGCGACATCGAGGCCGGCAAGGTCGAGACCGCCAGCGACGCGCGACCGGCCGGCGAGCAACGGACGCCAGCGACGCAGGCTGCGCGCCTGTTCGAGAATGAAGGTCTCCGACCACGGCAGGAGGGTGTTGCGATAGATGCATACGCAGCCGGCAGTCCGCTCGTCCATGGTCGCAACCTACAGGCGCCACGCGCGACGGGAACGGCTCCGCTCCGACCGGCCGCTCCTGGATCGGCCGCTGGCATCGGTCACCATCCGGAACATGCAGCCTCGCCTGCTCTACCTGAGCGGTGCCCCGCGCGTGACCACCGCGCCGGACTGCGCCGAGCCTGGACCGCGCTCCCACGTACTGGGGATCATTGCCGGCTTCGAGGCCTGCGGCTGGCGGGTCTCGCGCCTGATCGCCGGCGATCTCCTCGGCACGGGACGTGGCGTCACCGATGGCGGGCGGGCCAAACCGGCGAGCCGGGTGCTCGCGGCTGACCTCGCCCGCCTTGCTGCCGGCGCCGTCCTGGGTCCGCTCGCCGCGTCCCGCGCCAAGGGCCTGGCGTTGTGCTACGAACGCCTTGGCCTGATGCAGCGGCTTGGCGCCTCGCTGCGCCCCGCCGGCGTGCCGTGGGTCCTGGAAACGCAGTCGCTCTGCGCCGTGGAGGCCGCCGGCGCGCGCCGCAGCACCGTTTTGCCACGACTCGCTGCCGCCATCGAGCGCAACGCCTACCGCTCCTGCGATCTGGTGGTCGCCGTCTCGGAGGCGGTGCGCGACGAGGTCTGCGCCTTCGCGGACCTGCCCCACGACCGGGTCCTGGTGCTGCCCAACGGCGTCGACCTCGCCACGCTGCGGCCGACGCCGCGGACACCAGCAGCCGACGCGCCCCTCATCATCGGCTTCGTCGGCACCGTGGTGGCCTGGCAGAATCTTCCGGAGCTGATCGCCGCCGTCGGACGCCTGCGCCGCGCCGGCTGCCGCCTGCGCGTGCGCGTTGCCGGGGACGGCGGTGGCCTTGACGAGGCGCGCGCCGCCGCCGCAGCGGCGGGAGGGGACGCGATCGATTTCGTCGGCCGCATCACACATGCCGAGGTTGGGCGTTTCCTTGCCGGGGTCGATCTTGGTTATTCGGGGCAGCGCGCCGAGCCTGGGCGTCAGATGTACCATTCACCCCTCAAGCTGGCGGAATACATGGCCGCCGGACTTCCGGTCCTCGCCTCGCGCTACCCCGACTCCCTGGCTGCCGCTGCCGGCGTAGCGGAGGATCTGCTCTTCGAGCCCGGATCCACGGGAGGCCTTGAACTGGCCCTGGCCTGGGCCTGGCAGCATCGGGCTGATCTGCCGGCCATCGGCATGGCCATGCGCCGTCGGGCGGAGCGGCGCCTGGGATGGAACGGTCGGGTCGAGGTGCTGCTGTCCACTCTGCGCTCCCGCGGTCTGCTGAGATGAACCCGCCGCGGTTCCGCCGTGTTGCCGGCGGGTGGGTCCAGGCATGGGAGCGGCGGCATCTGCTCGCGTGGATGCTCGATGCCGCCCGGCGTCCCGGACCGTCGCTGGTCGGCAACCACAACCTGCACAGCCTCGCCCTGTTGCGCGATGAGCCGGCGATGGCCGCCTTCTACCGCCGTTGCGACGCCGTGTTCATCGATGGCATGCCGGTGGTTGCGCTCGGGCTGGCCCAGGGTCACCGCCTGCGTCGGCGTCACCGCCACACCGTCCTCGACTGGTTCCCCGAACTGATCGGCGGATGCGCCGCGCTTGGTCTGCGCTGGATGCATGTCGGATCCCCGCCGGGCGTGGCCGAACTCGGTGCCCAGGCGATGGCCGATTCCGGCGCCGTCGCCGCCCTGCCGGAGCACAGGGTGCTGCACGGCTTCTTCGATCCGACGCCAGGCGGTGAGGACTGCTCCCGCGTGCTGTCGGAGATCACCGACTTCGCTCCGCAGGTGCTCACCGTGGGCATGGGGATGCCCCGGCAGGAGCGCTGGCTGGCAGCCTGCCTGAACGACCTGCGCGGCGTCGGGCTGGTGGTCACGGTCGGTGCCGTGCTTGAATACCACGCCGGAATGCAGGCGATGCCCCCGCGTCTGGCTGGGCAGCTGGGGCTGGAGTGGCTATGGCGCCTGGCGTCCTCGCCGAACCGCCTTGCCCATCGCTATCTGGTCGAGCCCTGGACCCTGCTACCGACGGTAGCCCGCGAGACCTTCCATCGACGCGGAGCCAGCGGGCCCGCTCATCGCTGAACGACAGCTCAGCCGTCGCCGGGCACAGCCGAGGGATCCGCCGTCGGCGAAGCCGGTGTGCCAAGACCACTGGGAGCCGCGCCGCCAAGCGGCCGCATCTCCACGCGATCGAGGACGAATCCGTCCTCGCGCATCCACACGGTCAGGGCATGGATGCCCGCGGTTGGCACCGTGACGGTCACCGGCTGGCGATCTGAGGTGGCCGAGGTCCAGTTGAGTGGCAGCAACGGCGACTGCGGAATCCATGACGTCGCCTTGCCGGTCATGCCGTCCAGGCTGACCCAGGCCGAGTCGGCGTTGGCATCGGGCGCGGCGGCGCGCAGCCACACGGCGTAGGTGCCGGGCTGGGCGAAGCGCACATGCCAGGTCAGTGACGGCGCGGTGCCATAGGCGGATGTCTCATTGCCGTAGCCCATGCCGTTGTCGGGAAGGATGCGCAGCACTGTGCCTACCCCGTCCGGCGCCGATACCGGCGTCCAGGCGTGTCCGCGACCACCAGGGAGGCGCTGGTGGGCGGCCTCGGCCTCGACGGCCAGAAGGCCATCGGCGGCAGGCACGACCACGCCAGCGCGGAGGGTCGCGGGCTGAGCCGCGAAGAGCGTGGGCGTCCACAACGCGACCCCGGAGATGGCGATGGCGTCAACCTCGACCCCGTCCTCGCGAGCGAGGATGGTGAGGGTGTGCAGGCCAGCGCTGGCGATCACGACATTGCCCGGACCGCCATCCATGCGGTTGCTGCCCCAGGCCCAGGCCGTCGGGTGGAACTGGGTCAGGCTGTCGAGGACGAGCTGCCCGTCGAGCATGACGCGCAAGGAGTCGCTGTTGCCCTGACCACGCGCGCGGGCCCAGATCCGGTAGGTGCCCGGGGCGCTGACGAAGAGATCATAGGTCAGACGCGCAGAATCGGCGCTCGGGCCGAGATCAAGGTCCGGGATTAGGCGCATGCCCGAGCCGGAGGGCTGCCAGGCGAAGCCGTCATCTGGGGCCGCAACCTCGTCATAATCCTCGGCCTCGATCACCGCGACACTGCCGGGACCAACCACCACCGGCAGAGCATGGACGGTGCCCACGGGCGAGTCCGCAACCAGGATCAGCTCGTCGATCGTCGCCGCCCCGATGACCATCAGGCGGTGATCGCCAGCTGGCAGCTGGACTGCGGCGGTGACGCCGGCTGCCGTGCGGCATGACCAGCCGGTGACGGCTGGCAGGGCCAGGCCGGTCACTGGAGTACCATCCAGTTCGACGCGCAGCTCGACCGCGGCAGCCCCACGGATCCACAGGCGGTAGCCGCCTCCGGCAGCGACCGACAGGTTCCAGAAGCGGGCGGGCTGGGGCAGGATCTCGCTGCCGTGCGGGGCCGAGGTCCAGGTGGTGGCGGCGAGGGGCGCGATCGCGATCGGAGCGGTCGGGGCGGTGGCGGTCAGCGCGACACTGGCCGACGCGCCGTTGCCGACGATGGTCAGGGTCGCAGTGCCGGCGACGGCAGGCGCACGCCAGACGGCATCGGCCAGGGCGGCGGTGACTTCAGCCGGGCTGCCGCTCAGGACGCCGGCGGCCCAGGTCGCTCCCGAGGTGGCCTGCGACGGCAGGCTGATGGTGCCGGCATCTACCGTCACGATCACGGTGACCACCGGCGAATCGATGTCGATCACGGCGAAGCCGCTCAGCAGCAGATCGGAATCCAACGGGGCGCTGCCGGCAGCCGGGGCGGTGATCACCGCGGCATCATCCACCGCCGCCACGCCGACGGTCACCGGCACGGCGACGGTGGTCAGCGCATCGGCGACCGCGAGGGAATAGGTGTCGCTGCCGTTCCAGTCGGTGGCCGGGGTGTAGGTCGCGGCGCCGGTCGCGGCATCGAAGCCGCTGAGCAGGCCGTGGGTCGGAGCGCTGACGATCGACCAGGTGAGCGTCGCGCTGTCCACGTCGCTGGCGCTGGGCCGGATCTCAACCGCGACATCCTCGTCGGTGGCGGCCGAGACGGCGGTGGCCACCGGCGGCAGATCGCGGGCGTAGCTGGCGGTGGTCGGCAGGCTGACCGTCCAGCCGCTGCGCGTGGCGACGAAGTTCAGCGTGGTGGCCGCGGTCAACTGCAGGCCGGCGGTTGGGAAGGTGCGGCTCCAGGCGTTCGGCAGCGTCGCACCGGTGGTGTAGCGCACCGTGGCCAGGGCGTCGCTGCTGGCGACGGTGACCAGCGGCCAGGCCGGGTAGGTGCCGGCGGCCGGGGTCGGCTGCGGGGCGGGGACGCGCAGGGCGTAGGTGGCGCGCAGCGTTGCGCTGTTCGACCAGCCGGGCTGGATCGCGATGGCGCGCAGCGTCTTGTTGCCCTCGATCAACAGCGGGCCGCTGGCGAGCAGGCTGGCGGCGGTCGGGGTGGTGCCATCGAGGGAGTAGCGGATCTCGGCGCCAGGCGAGGCGCTGGTCAGCGTCACCAACTGGGCGCCGGTGTAGGTGCCGGCTGGCAGGCTGGGGACCGGGGTGGCGTTGCGCAGCGTGTAGGTGGCGCGCACGACAGCGCTGTTCGCCCAGCCATCGCGCGTGGCGATCACGCGCACCGTCGCGGTGGAGGTCAGCTGGAGGCCGTCGGCCGGCAGCGGCGGACTGGCG
>JAIFND010000033.1 GCA_020047915.1 bacterium
GTCGAAGCTGATGACCACCGACTGGCACGAGGTGTCGCGCTTGTAGCCGGGGGCGAAGAGCGGGCGCAGCGGGCGGTCGGTCAGGCGCGAGATCAGGGTCTCGTGCTCGGAGGGGCGCTGCTCACGGCGGAAGAAGTTGCCGGGGATGCGGCCGGCGGCGTACATCTTCTCGCGGTAATCGACGGTCAGCGGGAAGAAGTCGAGGCCGAGACGGGGGTCGCCGTCGCAGACGGTGGACATGACGAAGGTCTCGCCGCAGCGGACGACGACCGAGCCGTTCGCCTGCTTGGCGAGGTAGCCGGTCTCGATCTCGATCATGCGGGCGTCGAGGCCTTCGCCGACGACGACGGAGACCGTCGTCTTCTTCATGTTGAGGGCGGTGAGCGCAGTATTGCGGTCCATGGGAGCTCCTTGGGCACGATGGCCCAGGTGCCGCGCGCCCTCGGCCTATCCATATCGCCGTCGAGCAGGCTCGGCGGCGGTAAGGAGAGGCGACCAGGGGTGCGGCTGGGTTGGTGTTCTGGGTGGGTTGTGAAAGAGAGAAAGAAAGCGGCCCCGGGCGGATGCCCGGGGCCGTTAAGGAAGTCAGATCTTCTGACGGATGCCGAGCTTCTCGGTCAGCTTGCGGTAGCCTTCGACATCGTTCTTGCCGATGTACTTGAGCAGCTTGGCGCGCTGGGCGACCATCAGCAGCAGGCCGCGGCGGCTGTGGAAGTCCTTCTTGTGGCCCTTGAGGTGCTCGGTGAGCTGGTTGATGCGCTCGGAGAGCAGGGCGACCTGGACGGGGGCCGAGCCGGTGTTCTTGGCGTTGCCGCCGTATTCGGTGATGAGCTTGGACTTGAGTGCGGTTTCGAGGGGCATGGTACGCGATCCCGTGGGAACGGGTGGATGTGAATGGCCTGAGGGTCGTCCGCGTGAACGAGACCCCACGCCGGGGAGGGGAGCAGGATAGTGGGACGAACTGTGGAAGCAAGGGACGCAGGGTGAGTAGCTTTGAGCTCGGAGCTTGGAGCTTAGAGCCCGCACGATCGACTGGCGTCAGTCCCGCCCTGCGGGCTCCAAGCTCCAAGCTCAAAGCTCAAAGCTATGCCCTCACCCCATCAGCGACTTGACGCGGGCCGCGGTCGGGCTGCGGATGACGCCGCGATCGGTGACGATGGCGGTGATCAGCTCGGCCGGGGTGACGTCGAAGCCGGGGCTCCACACCGCGACATCGGCCGGGGCGAAGAGGGCGCCGCGCGGGCGGCGCACGGCGTCGGCTTCGCGCTGCTCGATCGGCATGCGGGTACCGTCGCGCAGCTTGAGGTCGAAGCTGGAGTAGGGCGCCGCGACGTAGAACGGGATGCGGTGGCCCTTGGCCAGGACGGCCAACTGGTAGGCACCGATCTGGCCGGCGCTGTCGCCATTGGCGGCGATGCGGTCGGCTCCGACGATGACCGCCTTGACGACGCCGGTGGCCATCAGCGCCCCGGCCATGCTGTCGCAGATCACCGTCACCGGCACGCCAGCACGCTGCAGCTCGGGGGCGGTGAGGCGGCTGCCCTGCAGCAGCGGACGGCTCTCGCCGACGAAGACCTGCAGCTTGCGGCCGAGCTGATGGGCGCGCACGACGCAGCCCAGCGCGGTGCCGACGCCGCCGGTCGCCAGGGCGCCGGTGTTGCCGATGGTCAGCACACCGCCCGCCAGCAGCGGGGCGCCGTGGTCGGCGATGCGCGCGCACAACTCTTCATCCTCGCGGTGGATGCGCTTGGCCTCCATCAGCAGGCGGGCACACATCTCGAGGGCGGTGAGGTGGCCGATGTGGCGCTTGAAGCAGGCGCGCTGGCGCTCAAGGGCCCAACGCAGGTTGACCGGGGTCGAGCGCACGGCGGCGAGACGCTCGATCGCCTGGTCAAGGTGCTTGGAGAGGATCGCGCTGCCCTTGCCGGCGGCAGCCGAGGCGCGCGGGATCAGGTGCAGGACGACGCCGTAGGCGCCAGCGATGCCGATGGCCGGCGCACCGCGCACGCTCATCTCGGCGATCGCCTCGACCACGCCATCGAGGTCACGCAGCGGCAGGTAGCGCACGGTGCCGGGCAACCGGGTCTGGTCGAGGACGACCAGGCGACCGCTTTCGAGACCGCCATCCCAGGCGAGGCTCTTGAGCGGCTTCAGAGTGTCGGCGGGCGTGCGGGGCATGGCGGGACTCCTGGACGGGTCTCGCAGCATGGGCCGCCGCATCGGCTCCGCAACCGCGCAGGGCTACGCGGCGGCGACCGCCTCAGCGAAGCGGCGGAACAGGTACAGCGGATCGGCCGGGCCGGGCGCCGCCTCGGGATGGTACTGCACCGAGAACTGCTTCTTCACCGTGTGCTCGATGCCGGCGCAGGTCATGTCGTTGAGGTTGACGTGGCTCATGCGCACGCCGGCGGGCAGACTCTTGGGATCGACCGCGAAGCCATGGTTGTGGCTGGCGATCTCGACCTTGCCGTCGGACAGGCGCTTGATCGGGTGGTTCGAGCCGCGGTGACCAAACTTCAGCTTGTAGGTCGTGGCGCCGTAGGCGAGGCCAAGGATCTGGTGGCCGAGACAGATACCGAACACCGGGATGTCGGTCTGCAGCAGTTCACGCACGCTGGCAATGACGCTGGTGACGGCGGCCGGATCGCCGGGGCCGTTGGACAGGAAGATGCCGCGCGGCTTGAGCGCGAGGATGTCGGCGGCGCTGGTCGTGCTGGGCACGACGCGCACGCGGAAGCCGCACGACACCAGCAGGCGCAGGATGTTGCGCTTGATGCCGCAGTCGATCGCGACGACCAGCGGCCGGCCGGGCAGCTTGGGCCAGTCGATCGGGGTGCCGAACAGCTTGGGGTCGCTCGGCTCGTCCCAATCGTAGGCGGCGGCGCACGAGACCACGCTGGCGAGGTCGAGGCCGGCCATCGACGGGGCCTGCTTGACCCGCGCGATCAACTCGGCGTCGCTGGCATCCTCCGAGCTGATCACCGCATTGACCACGCCCGAGACACGCAGGCGGCGGGTGATGGCGCGGGTGTCCACCCCGTCGATCGCGACGATGCCGGAACGGGCGAGGAAGGCAGGCAGACTCTCGACCGAACGGAAGTTCGACGGCACCTCGCAGCAGTCGCGCATCACGAAACCGCTGACCTGGGCGCGATCGCTCTCCATGTCCTGCGGCGAGATGCCGTAGTTGCCGATCTCCGGGTAGGTCATGGTGACGATCTGGCCGCAGTAGCTGGGGTCGGACAGGACCTCCTGGTACCCGGTCATGCCGGTGTTGAACACCGCCTCGCCGGTGGTCGTGCCGATCGCACCGACCGAACGGCCACGGAAGATGGTCCCATCGGCGAAGACGAGGCGGGCGACGCGATCCGGCATGGGGGGCTCCTGGCTGGCGGGCGGGAGTGTTATGCGCCGTCCCGGATGGCAACCGGGAGCGCGGGCGCCCCCGCCCGACCGGCGCGCGGGCGCCCCCGCCCGCGCCGAGGCTTGCGACCTTGATCCTGTAGAGAGATAGTGCCGCACATGGACGATCCCCACAGCAACCCCGGCGGGCGGGGGCGCCCGCCATCCGGTCGGGCGGGGGCGCCCGCGCTCCGTGGCGTGCATGATCGCGGCTATCTGCCGCACTGGGACTTCGGGGGCGGCATCCAGGCGATCACCTACCGGTTGGCTGACAGCATGCCCGCCGAGGCGCTGGAACGCATGCGTGATGGCCTGCCCACGGGCGACGACGGCAAACCAGACCAGCAAGCCCTGCGCCAGCGCATCGAGGCCTGGCTCGATGCCGGCCACGGGTCTTGCCTCTTGCGGCAGGATGCCGCAGCCGAGGCAGTCCTGCGCCACTGGCAGCAGCGCGATGGACAGGATTACCGCCTGATCGCCTGGGTGGTCATGCCCAACCATGTCCATCTGGTGATCGAGGTGATCGAAGGACGCAGCCTGGGGCGCATCGTCGAGGCCTGGAAGTCCTGCTCGAGCCGCAGCATCCGCAATGCCGTTGGCGGTGATGGGCCGGTATGGCAAAGGGACTACTGGGACCGCTGGGTGCGGGACCAGGATCACCTCGCCAAGGTGGTGCGCTATGTCGAGGATAATCCGGTGAGGGCGGGGCTGGTGGAAGCGGCGGAGGATTGGCGGTGGGGGAGCGCTCACACCACGCGGGCGGGGGCGCCCGCGAGCCGGTCGGGCGAGGGCGCCCGCGCTCCATGAGATACGCCATCGGCCTGGGCGGGAACCTCGGGGATGTGCCGGCAACCGCGGCACGGGCGCGGGGCCTCCTCGCCGCCGAGAGTGTGGTCGTCGAGGCCGCGGCCCCGTGGCTGGCCACCGCGCCGATCGGTGGGCCGCTGCAGCCCCCCTTCCACAACAGCGCGTGGATCGTCAGTTGCGGCTACGGCCCGCACGGCCTGCTCGCCTGCCTGCAACGCACCGAAAGTGCCTGCGGGCGGGTGCGCGAGGTGCGCTGGGGGCCACGCACCCTGGATCTCGACCTGCTGCTGGCTGAGGACGGCACGATCGTGACCACGCCGGTGCTGGCACTGCCGCATCCGCGCCTGCATGAGCGGCTGTTCGTCCTCCTGCCCCTCGCCGCGATCGCACCGGACTGGGTGCATCCGACGCTCCACCAACGCATCCGCGACTTGGCCGCACTTCCGCCTTCCGCCTTCCACCTTCCGCCTTAGCCTACGACCGCTCCCGTCAGAGCCTGACCCGTCAGGGTCGCCATGTTCGAGTTCATCTCCGAGCGCATCGGCAACGTCTTCGAGCGTTTCCGCAAGCAGCAGAACCTTTCCGCCGACAACATCCGCGAGGGTCTGCGCGAAGTCCGTCGCGCCCTGCTCGAAGCCGACGTGGCGGTCGAGGTGGTGCGCGAGTTCCTGCAGCGCGTCGAGGCCAAGGCGGTCGGCCAGGAGCTGATCGCCGGCGTCACCCCGGCGCAACAGGTCGTACAGGTGGTGCACGACGAGCTGATCGCGCTGATGGGCGCAGGCGACAGCGAGATCCCCTTCGCCAAGGACGGTCCCACCGTCATCCTGATGGCCGGCCTGCAGGGTTCGGGCAAGACCACGACCTGCGCCAAGCTGGCCAAGCTGCTGATGGAGAACGGCAAGCGCGTGCTGCTGGTCGCCGCCGACCTGCAGCGCCCGGCCGCCATCGAGCAGCTGAAGATCCTCGGCGAGCAGGTCGGCGCCCCGGTCTTCCACCAGGCCGGCGTCAAGCCGCCCGAACTGTGCGCGCGCGGCGTCGAAGCGGCCCGCCTCGACAACCGCGATGTGGTCATCCTCGACACCGCCGGTCGCCTGCACGTCGATGACGAGCTGATGACCGAGGTCGCCGACATCCACGCCCGCGCCAAGCCGCACCAGACCTACCTGGTGGTCGATGCGATGACCGGCCAGGACGCGGTCAACTCGTCCAAGGCCTTCCACCAGCGCCTGTCGCTCGACGGCGTGATCGTCACCAAGCTCGACGGCGACGCGCGCGGCGGCGCCATCGTCTCGCTGCGCCATGTCGTCGGCCGGCAGATCAAGTTCGTCGGCGTGTCCGAGAAGATGGACGGCCTGCAGCCCTTCCATCCCGACCGCTACGCCCGCCGCATCCTCGGCATGGGCGACATCCTCTCGTTCGTCGAGAAGGCGCAGTCGGCAGTCGATGAGAAGCAGGCCAAGCACATCGAGGAGCGCATCCTCAAGAACAAGTTCGACCTCGCCGACTTCCAGGAGCAGCTCAAGGCGATCGCCAAGATGGGCTCGCTCAAGGACCTGCTCGGCCTGATCCCCGGCGTCGGCGCCAAGTTCGCCCAGCTGCCGGTCGATGAGAAGATCTTCAAGCGCTACGGCGTGATCATCGACTCGATGACCAAGTGGGAGCGCAACCATCCCGACCTGATCGAGATGAGCCGTCGCCGCCGCATCGCCATGGGCGCCGGCTCGACCACCAGCGAGGTGCAGGCGCTACTCAAGCACTTCGACATGATGAAGAAGATGATGGGCAAGTTCGGCGACATCCAGGACATGGCCGGCAAGCTGCCCAAGCAGGAGGAGCTGACCCCCGAGCAGCTCGCCAACCCCGGCGCCTTCATGCCCAACCCGAACAAGCTGTTCCAGAAGCGCGAGGACAAGGACGCGTTGAAGAAGTACCGCGCCGATCGCAAGAAGAAGGCCAAGGCGAAGAAGGCCAACCGCCGATGAGCTTAGAGCTTTGAGCTTTGAGCCCGCAGGGCTCGAAACTCGGGCTCAAAGCTCAAAGCTCAAAGCTCAAAGCTGAACGCTCTGGAGGCATCATGAATCATCCGACCGCGCACACCGGCTTCAATGTGATGGCCAAGCCGATTGGCCCGGTGTGCAACCTCGACTGCACCTACTGCTATTACGTGCGCAAGAACGAGCTGTACGACGCCACCGACGCCAAGGCGCGGATGCGCGACGACCAGCTTGAAGCCTACGTCCGCGACTACATCCGCGCCAACCCCGCGCCGACCGTCACCTTCGCCTGGCAGGGCGGCGAGCCGACCCTGCTCGGTCTCGACTACTTCAAGCGCGTGGTCGCGCTGCAACAGCAGCACGCCGTGCCGGGCAAGACGGTGGAGAACGCCTTCCAGACCAACGGCACCACCCTCGACGAGGACTGGTGCCGTTTCTTCCGCGATCAGCGCTTCCTCATCGGCATCAGCATCGACGGTCCCGAGGCGATCCACGACGGCTACCGGGTGGACAAGGGCCAGAAGCCGACCTTCGCCAAGGTCATGAAGGGCCTCGACCTGCTGCGCCGCCACCAGGTGGAATTCAACACCCTGACCACGGTGCACCGCAAGAACCAGAAGCACGGCCGCGCGGTCTATGACTTCCTGGTCAAGGAGGCGTGCAGCCGCCACCTGCAGTTCATCCCCATCGTCGAGCGACGCATGCCCGACGGCACCGACGCCGGGGCGCCGCGTCTCGACGCCATCGACACGCGCGACTGGGCGCTGGCCCCGGAGACGGTCTCCGGCGGCGCGCTCGGCACCTTCATGTGCGAGATCTTCGACGCGTGGATCGCCCGTGATGTCGGCCGCGTCTTCGTCTATGCCTTCGAGCAGGTGCTGTCGCAGATGATCCGCGGCCACGCCGGAATCTGCGTGCACGAGGAGACCTGCGGCAATGCGGTGGTGCTGGAGCGCGACGGCGGGCTCTACTCCTGCGACCACTTCGTCTATCCCGAGTTCCGTCTCGGCACGATCGGCGAGCAGGGCCTCGTCGATCTGATGGACAGCGCCCGCCAGAGCACCTTCGGCAACGACAAGCGCGACAAGCTGCCCGGCCAGTGCCGTG
Source organism: bacterium (assembly GCA_020047915.1). Taxonomy (GTDB): domain Bacteria; phylum Planctomycetota; class UBA11346; order UBA11346; family UBA11346; genus UBA11346. The sequence continues at coordinate 7,311 of JAIFND010000033.1, forward strand.
CCTGCCCGGTGCGACGCTTCTGCAATGGCGGCTGCCCCAAGCACCGCTTCGCGGTCACCGAGGACGGCGAACCGGGTCTCAACCACCTCTGCCCGAGCTACTTCCGCCTGTTCAACCATGTCCAGGAGCCACTTAGCGAGATCGCCCGCCTGGTCCAAGCCGGCAAGGATCCGGCTGACATCATGAAACTGCGGAAACGCCGCTAGTCATGGGAGCCTGGGGCTTCCGCTCCTACCGTGACCTGCTCGCCGAACGCTTCCCCGGTCGGCGCATCCGCAAGCTGTGCCTGCAAGCCGGTTTCACCTGCCCCAACCTCGATGGCACAGTGGCGCGCGGCGGCTGCGCCTGGTGCGACAACCGTGGCTTCGCCCCCGGCCTGGCCACCCCGACCCTGGAGGCGCAGTGGGAGCGCGGCCGCGACGCGCTGCGCCGACGCCACCGTCGCGTCGATGGCTTCATCGCCTACCTGCAGTCGTTCTCCAACACCCACGCCCCGCTCGCACGTCTGGCCACGCTCTACGCCCGCTTTCCGCATGATTTTCCGGAATGCCTCGGCCTGGCGATCGGTACCCGCCCCGACTGCGTGCCCGATGCCATCCTCGACCTGATCGCAGCCACCGCGCAACGCACTTTCACCACCCTGGAACTGGGCCTGCAGAGCGACCGCGACACGGTGCTGGAGCGCATGAACCGTGGCCACACCGTCGCCCAGTTCATCGATGCGGTGCAGCGGGCCGCCACGCGCCGTATCGAACTGTGCGCCCACGTGATCCTCGGTCTGCCCGGCGAGGGGCTGGATGCGCCCGAACGGCTTGGCGATCTGCTCGCCGGGTTGCCGGTCACCTCGGTGAAGGTCCACAACCTGCATGTGATGCGCCGCACCGCGCTCGATGATCTGGGTTGCGCCACCCCCGGCCGCGCAGCCTACCTCGACGCCTGCGCCCGGCTGATCGGCCGGTTGCGCCCGGATCAGGCCCTGCAACGGGTGGTCGCCGATGCCCCCGACGCGATCCTCGCCTCGGACGGCTGGTGCCATGACAAGCAGGGCGCGCTGCGTGAACTGCACGGCATGCTGAATCCGGTACCGGCGTAGGGGCCAGCTCACAGGTGACGCGCAGCACGCTCCGTCTGGACGCACCGGCCCAAGCCTCTATGGTCGCCCCATGCCCGAGTCGTCCGGCGACAGTACCTCGACAATCCGTTCGCGCGCCAAGCTGCCCGCGTTCGCGGTGCTGCTCGGCGGCCTGGTGCTGACCGCGGTCTCAGCCTGGCTCGTCAAACACAACAACGACGATCAGAAACACGAACACTTCGACCGCCTGTGCGAGCGCATGCAGGACGAAGTCGTCAGCCGGTTCAACCGGCCGCTGAGCGGCCTGCGTGGCGCCCGCGCCCTCTTCGCCGCCAGCCAGACCGTCGAGCGCAGGGAATTCCGCGCCTACGTCCTGTCGCACGACCTGCCGGCCCAGTTCCCCGGGGTGCGCGGCTTCGGCTTCATCAAGCCGGTGGCGCGCCCCGACCTCGCCGCCTTCATCGCCCGCGAACGTGCGGATGATGCCCCCGGTTTCGAGGTCCGCACTAGCGGAACAGACGATCTCCTGGTCATCAGCTATATCGACCCTCTGCTCTACAACCGTGCCGCCCTGGGCCTGGATATCGCATCCGAGGAACGCCGCCACGCCGCGGCCGAACTGGCCATCGCCAGCGGCGAGGCATCCCTGTCCCGTTCGATCGTGCTGGTGCAAGCCGGCAAGCGCGGGCCGGGATTCCTCTTCCTGCTGCCGGTCTATCGCGGCAGACAGATACCCATCGACGCTTCGGCACGACGTGACGACCTGCTCGGCCTGGTGTATTGCCCTTTGGTCACCGAAGACCTGCTGACCGGCATCTCCGATATCACTGAGGGTAAACTCGACATCGAATTGTTCGATGATGCGGCACCAATCAGCGACAACCTCTTGTACGACTCCGATGGACACATCCCGGCCGGCGCTGATCCCGCCATCGGCGGCGCCGCCTATGCCGGACGCAGCCTGACCCACCTCGCCGTCCTTGAAATCGGTGGCCGGCAGCTGGCGCTGCACCTCAGCACCACCCCCCGTTTCGACGCCGCGATCGACCATCGCGCCCCGTGGCTGATCCTGATCGGCGGCAGCATCCTCAGCCTGGTGACCGCCTTTGCGGTGTGGCAGCTGGCCAGCGGCCGAAGCCGTGCCCTGGCTTTGGCAGCCGCGATGACCCGCGACCTGGCCGCCGCCAAGACGCGGGTCGAGGACGCCCTGCGCGAAAGCCAGACGCTGCATCACACCATCCAGCAGCACGCCATCGTCTCGATCGCCGATCCGGCCGGGGCCATCATCGCCGTCAATGACGCCTTCTGCCGCCTCACCGGCTACAGCCGCGAGGAACTGATCGGTCAGAACCACCGCATCATCAGCAGTGGTCAGCACCCGCGCGAGTTCTGGTTCGACATGTGGCAGACCATCTCCAGTGGCCACGCCTGGCATGGCGAAGTGTGCAGCCGCGCCAAGGATGGATCGCTCAACTGGATGGACAGCATCATCGCCCCCTTCGTCGGCCCGGATGGCCGGATCGAGAAGTACATCTCGATCCGTACCGACATCACGGCGCGCAAGTTGGCGCATCTGCAGATGCAGGAGGTTTCCGAACGCCTGACCCTGGCGACCAGGGCGGGCGGCATCGGCATCTGGGACTGGGATGTGGTGGCCAACCGCCTGGTGTGGGACGATAACACGTACGCGCTGTACGGCATACGCCGCGAGGACTTCTCCAATGCCTACGACGCCTGGACCCGCACCCTGCATCCTGACGACAAGACGCGCGGTGAAGCCGATATAGCCGACGCCCTGAGCGGAAAACGCGAATTCGATACGCAGTTCCGCGTTCTGCGGCCGGACGGGGGGCTCCTCCATATCCGCGCCCTCGCCCGCGTGCAGCGTGATGGGCAGGGATCCCCTCTGCGCATGACCGGGGTCAACTGGGACATCACCACCTTGACCAACAGCATTCGGACCCTGAACCAGGAAATCGCCGCACGCAAGCAGGCCGAGGCCGACATGGCCAATTTGAACAGCGAACTGGAGCTGCAGACTGCGATGGCCAACGACATGGCGGCACGCGCCGAGATGGCGAACAGCGCCAAGTCGTCCTTCCTTGCCAACATGAGTCATGAGATCCGCACACCGATGAACGGGGTGCTGGGCATGACCGAACTGATGCTGGGCATGGGCCTGAACCCCGAGCAGGAGGATGCGGCACGCACCGTGTACCGCTCGGCCGAGAGCCTGCTGACCATCCTCAATGACATCCTCGACTTCTCGAAGATCGAAGCCGGCCGTCTCGATCTGGAGCAGATCCCCTTCGACCTCCAGCAACTGGTTTTCGACGTCGCGGAACTGTTCCGCGGCCGCCTGACCGGCAGCGCCGTCGAACTGCTGGTCCATATCGCCCCGGACGCCCCGACCCGCCTGATCGGCGACCCTGGCCGGATCCGCCAGATCCTCACCAATCTGGTCGGCAATGCGGTGAAGTTCACCACTGCCGGGCACATCCTGATTGAGTTGAAATCCACGCCGGACGGCTTCAGCCTGGCGGTCGCCGACACCGGCATCGGCATCCCCCCCGACCGCCAGGCCGCGCTGTTCGAGCCGTTCACCCAGGCTGACAGCTCGACCTCGCGCAAGTATGGCGGCACCGGGCTGGGCCTCGCCATCTGCAAGCGCCTGGCCGAGGCGATGGCCGGCAGCGTCACCCTCGACAGCCAGCCTGGGGCCGGGACCACCTTCACCGTCACCCTGTGCCTGCCGCCCGATCCGGCTCCGCCGCCGCTGGTCGTCTCACCCGCCAATCTGCGCGGCACCCGGATCCTGGCCGTGGACGACAATGCGGTGAACCGCACCATCCTGGCTGAACAGCTCGCCGTGCTCGGCTGCACGCCCATCCTGGCCGAGCACGCCGAGGCGGCCCTCGCCCAGCTCGCCGGACCCCTGGTCTTCGATGCCGCCGTCCTCGACCGGCACATGCCGCTCATTGACGGCGAGAGGCTTGCCGAGCGCATCCGGGCCGAGCCGCGCCATCGCAGCCTGCCGCTGGTGCTGCTGACCTCTTCCGGCGTGCGCGGCGACGCGCAACGGCTGGAGCAGGCGGGCTTCGCCGGCTACCTCCTGAAGCCCTCGCCGACCCTGGTGCTGGGCGGTGTGCTCGCCACCGCGATCGAACGCATGCGCACCGGTCAGGGCGGCATGGTCACCCGCCACCAGATCGCCGAGGCCGGCAAGCCGGTCCGCTCGCTCTCGTCGGAGACCAGCGCACGGCATCTGCACGTGCTGCTCGCCGAGGACAACCCGGTGAATCAGCGCGTCGCCCGCGCCATGCTCGAAAAGCTGGGTTGTACCGTCACGGTCGCTCCTGATGGCCGGGCGGCAGTGGCGGCCTGGTCCCGCGGCGGCTTCGACCTGGTGTTCATGGACTGCCAGATGCCCGATATGGACGGCTACGAGGCCACCGCGGCGATCCGCGCCGCCGAGGCCGGTCAGGGCCGTCATACGCCGATCATCGCGATGACCGCCAACGCCACCGACGAGGACCGCGACCGCTGCCTGGCCTCCGGCATGGACGCGCACGTCGCCAAGCCGGCGCGCTCGGCCGACCTCGCCGCCGCGCTGCAACGCATCGCATAGCCCGGGGGGTCGCCCCCCGCGCCCCCCATCCGGCGTCGGTCGTGGTTCGGCCGTGTCGCTTCCGCTCCACGGCCGTGGGCGGATGGGCTACGCCCATTCTATCCGCCCACCACCACGCTCTCCGCCGCCCCACCGCGTGCGCGGCGGGGCCCCCCTCACTATCTCCTGATCGCCCTACGTTCGAGGTCGAGGTCGAGGGCCCCCTGCAGAAGCCATGCCGGGTTGGGGTGGCGGGCGGGCGAGAAACCGTACCCTGCCGTCGTGGTTTCCCGGCTCCTCTACGCTCTCCTGCTCTGCGCCGCACTGCGCGCTGAAAGCATCGCCTTTCTCGGCGACTCGCTGACCGCCGGTTACGGCCTGTCTGCCGAGGAGGCCTATCCCGCGCTCGTCGGCCTCGCCCTGGCCGCCGATCCCGCCAGCGCGCACTGGCGCGTGGTCAACGCCGGAGTTTCGGGTGACACCAGCGCCGGGGGCGTGCGCCGCCTCGCCTGGGTGCTGAAGGGCAAGCCCGCCGTTGTGGTCATCGCCCTGGGCGCCAACGACGGCCTGCGTGGCCTGCCGGTCGCCCAACTGGAGGCGAATCTGCGCACGATCATCGCCCAGGTGCGCCAGGCCGGAGCCAAGCCGCTGCTCATGGGCATGCGCATGCCGAGGAATCTCGGCCCAGCCTACAGCGCCGCCTTCGACGGGCTGTATCCGCGCCTGGCCAGCGAACTCACCGTCCCGCTACTGCCCTTCCTGCTCGATGGCGTCGCCCTCGATCCGGCCCTCAACCAGGCCGATCAGGTGCACCCCAACGCCGCCGGCCATACCCGCATCGCCAGGCACGTGACCACCTGGCTGAAGCCGCTGCTGCTGGAGAAGCCATGACCCTCGTCGCCACCGGCCTGGGCCGCGATTACCCCACCCCGCACGGACCGTTGACCGTGCTGCACGACGTCGATCTCCGTCTGACCGCTGGTGAAACCGTGGCCATCATCGGACCGAGCGGCTCGGGCAAGAGCACCCTGCTCGGCCTGCTCGCCGGCCTCGACCGGCCGAGCCGCGGCAGCGTGCTGATCGAAGGCCGCGATCCCGCCGCCATGTCCGACCGCGAGGCGAGCGCCTTCCGCGCCGCGCGCATGGGCTTCATCTTCCAGTCGCACCGTCTGCTGCCGGCGCTGACCGCGCAGGAGAACGTGGCGACGCCCCTCGAACTGGCCGGCTCGGCCGAGGCCAGCGTCCGCGCGCGGGCCTGGCTCGACCGTGTCGGCCTGGGCGGCCGCCATGACCACCGCCCGCGCCAGCTCTCGGGCGGCGAGCAGCAGCGTGTCGCGGTCGCCCGCGCCCTGGCCCATGATCCGGCGATCGTGTTCGCCGACGAGCCGACCGGCTCGCTCGACCAGCGCACCGGCGCGGCCGTCGCCGACCTGCTCTTCAGCCTGGCGCGCGAGCGCAACGCGACCCTGGTGCTGGTGACCCACGACGAGGCCCTGGCGGCGCGCTGCGCGCGCGTGGTGCGCATGCAGGACGGGCGGATTGCGTGATGGACTTTCACCGTTCGGCGTTCGCCGTTCGACGTTCGGCGTTCCCCAGAGTGCCTGAACTCCAGTCACGCACCTGTTTTTCTCGAAATCGAAACACTGAACGCCGAACAGCGAACAGCGAACCGGGGCAATCCATATGATACTGGCGTGGCGCCTGCTCGCCGGCAGGCCGGCCCTGGCCTGGCTGGCCCTGCTGTGCATCGCAGTGGGCATCGCGGCGCGCGGCGCGGTGTCGGGCACCGTCTCGGCGATGGAGGATCATCTCGCCGGCGAGGCGCGGGCGGTGCTCGCCGCCGACCTCGAGGTGTCCTCGTCGCGGCCGTTGGAAGCCGCCGTGTGCGAGGCGGTGCAGTCCGCGCTGCCGCCCGGCGCGCGCACCGCCGAGCTGCGCACCATGACCGCGATGGCGGTGGGCGGCGGCACCGCCTGCCTGGTCGAGCTGCGCGCGGTCGGCACCGGCTGGCCGCTGGCCGGCGAGTTGCGCGGCGAACCGGCCGACAGCGCCGCCCGGCTGCGCAGCTCCCCTCCAGAGGTGCTGGTCGATCCCGACCTGCTGCCCCGCCTGGCCGTCGCGGTCGGCGACACGCTCGGCCTGGGCAGCGGCAGCTTCCGCATCGCTGGCACGATCAGCGCCGAACCGGGTGCCGGCGGTAACGCCTTCCGCCTCGGACCACGCGTGTACGCCGACCTGTCCGCCCTGGAGAGCGCCGGCCTCGCCGGGGCCGGGGTGCGCGCCAGGCACAGCCTGCTCGCCACGATCAGCGACCCGTCGGCGGCAGGCGCCCTGGCCGAGCGGTTGCGCCGCAGCCTCGGCCTGCCCACCGATCAGGCCGAGGGGATGGGGTCCGGCCCCAGCCAGGCACCGGTCACGGTGCGCTCGGCTGGCGAGGCGGCGCAGCAGGGCGCCCGGGCGCTGGCGCGCGCCTCCGATCTGCTGCGCGTCATCGCGCTGTTCGCCCTCGCCCTTGGCGCCCTCGGTGTCGCCGCGTTGGCGCGCGGCATGATGCGCGCCCAGGCCGAGGATCTGGCAGTGCTGCGCGTGCTGGGGGCTGGTGGACGACGGGCGGCCGGAGTATTCGCCGCGCAGGCGGTCGGGGTCGGGGTGGTCGGTGGCCTGGCAGGCACGATGATCGGGGCCGGACTCGCCGCCATCGCCGCCGGCGTGTTCGGCATCCCGCCGACGCTGCCGCGCCTGGCCGACATCCTCATCGGCCTCGGACTGGGAGGTGGCGCCGCCCTGGCGGCCGCAGCCCTGCCGGCCCTGGCGCTGGCGCGCATGGCCCCGCTTGCGGTCCTGCGCGGCGAGGCCCCGCCGGCCAATCCGCCGCTCGCCACCGCCGGGCTGCAGATCGTGATCATCGCGCTGGCCATGCTGGCGGCAGCCTGGGAATCGCGCTCGTGGGTCCTTGGTCCCGCCATCGTGGTCGCGGCGGCGGTGGTCGCGGCCGGCCTGGCCCTGGCTGGCCGCCTGCTGCTGCCGCTGCTCGGCCGGCTGCGCCCCGCGGGCTTCGCGCTGCGCCACGCCTGCGCCAACCTCGGCCGCGCCGAACGCGCCCCGGCCGGACTGGTCATCGCCCTCGGCCTCGCCGCCGCCCTGGGCGGGGCGCTGCTCGGCCTGCAGGCGACCTTCGCCGCTGAATTGGCGCCAGGCCGCCTCGCCGCCAAGCCGGCCTTCTTCGCCATCGACATCCAGGACGACCAACGTGAATCGCTGACCGCCGCCCTGCACGCCCGTGGGCTGGAGCCGAACCTGCGGCCACAGGTGCGCGCCCGGCTGCGCTCGCTCGACGGGACCGAGGCCGGAGCGGCCCCGGCCGGCGGCACGCGTGAGGCGGAGCGCGCCGCGCATTTCCGCCGCCGCGAGCAGAATCTGACCTGGGCCGCCGCGCCCGGGCCGGGCGAACGCCTGATCGCCGGACACTGGCCGGCCAGCCCCGAGGAGTGCGCGGTCGAGACGAAATGGGCCGAACGCCTGGGCGTGACTCTCGGCTCGCGCCTGGTCTTCGACGTGCAGGGCGTCGAGGTGGCGGTGACGGTCAGCGGCCTGCGCACGGTGGATTGGTGGACCTTCCAGCCCAACTTCTTCGTCGTGCTGCATCCCGACGCCCTGCCCGGCGCCCCGGCGGTATGGCTGGGCACCATCCCGACCATGGAGCGCGAGGCGCGCCGCACCCTGGCCGCCGAACTGGCGCGCAGCCACCCCAACATCTCGCTGATCGACGTCGCCGAGGCGGCCACGGCCGTGCGCACCGCGATCGATCGGGCTGCGACCGGCATCGCGGCGATCGCCGCCGTCGCCCTGCTCGCCGCCCTGGCGGTGGTCGCCGGCACGGCGGCGGCGGGCGCGCGCGAGCGCCGCGCCGAAGCCGCCCTGGTACGCGCCCTCGGCGGCACGCGACGCACCATCGCCGGCACCCTGGCCGCCGAGTTCGCCATCCTCGCCAGCCTGGCCGCCATCCTCGGCGTCGCCGGCGGAGCGGCCGGCGGCGCCCTGCTGACCACCCACCTGCTCGACACCGCCCTGGTCTGGCCGTGGGTCGCATCCGGGGTGCTGGTCCTGGCCCTGACCCTCGCCGCGACCGGAGTCGCGCTGCTGACGGCGCGTTCGAGCTGGACCGTCCCGCCGCTGGCCGCGCTGCGCGAGGAGTAGAAGAATTCCAAGGCGGAAGGCGGAAGGAATGCCGTAGCGTGATCAGGACGCCATGTGACTGAGGGGCTACAGCGCCCGATCGGGCACTCTGCCCCGCGCTGCAGTAAACCCCCAGCCTCACAGCCAATGGCGTTGCGTTAAGGACTCTTGGGGACGCAAGGCGGAAGGCGGAAGGCGGAAGGCGGAAGGCGGAAGGCGGAAGAGTTGCTGAATCGACTTCACGACTGGGCTGGCAGTCCAATCTGCATTTCTTCCGCCTTCCGCCTTCCGACTTCCGCCTTTCCAAGGTCAGTGCCCTTAACGCAACGCCATTGGCCTCACAGCCTAGCCTATCTTCAGCCTTCATCCTTCCGCCTTCCGCCTTTCTCCCAGTCCCCGCCGTCCACACCGTGGCAATGCCACCCGCCGTGCCTAGGATCCACCACTGATGTCCGCCTCCCCCGACTGGCTGCGCGCCCTGGCCACCGCCGACGGCACCGAACTGCCGCCGACGATGAGCATCCGGCCGGCCCTGGCCGGGCACCTGGCGGTGATCCGCGCCGCCTGGCTCAAGCGGCGCAGCGCGACCCCGCAGCAGGCGCCGGCCCGCTCGGCCCTCGGTTGCGATGCCCGACGTCTCGCCGATGTGCTCGACGCTGTGACCGACGGAGAGAAGCCCTATGTGCTGCTCGGCCGCATCGGCGCCGGCGGCATGGGCGTGGTGCATCTCGCCCGCCAGCGCTCGACCGGACGCGAGGTGGCGATCAAGGCGGTGCATCCCGAGAAGGCGCACAAGGCCTACCTCGACGCCTTCCGTCAGGAATGCCTGACCACCGCCGCGCTGGAACATCCGCATATCGTCCCGGTGTACGACGCTGGCGCCGATTTCATGGTGATGAAGCGCCTGGCTGGAAACAGCATGGAACATCGTCTGCGCCAGGTGGATGTGCCCCTGTCCGAGCACATCGAAGTGCTGATCAAGGTGTGCGATGCGGTGAACTACGCGCACAGCCGGGGCGTGCTGCACCGCGACATCAAGGGTGAGAACGTCTTCGTCGGCTCGTATGGCGAAGTCTGGGTGATGGACTGGGGCCTGGCCGCCGCCTTCGGTCCGGCCGCCGACGGCAACTGGTGTGCGCCGTCGATCGCCGACGCCCAGGGCATGTGCGCCGGCACCCCGATGTGCGTACCGCCCGAGGTGGCGACCGGCGATCTCGGCCATGTCGGGCCGACCATCGACCTGTTCCTGCTCGGCACGCTGCTCTACCGCATCCTGTCCGGCCACTACCCCTACGAGGCCAAGAGCAGCCAGGAATCTCTGAAGATGGCGGCCCGGCGCGACATCGCTCCGCTGCTGGTGCGTGCCTCCGGCGCCCCCTTCCGCCTGGTCCAGGCGGCCGAGCGCGCCACCGCCTGGGATGCCGACTGCCGTGGTTCGGTTGCCGACTTCGCCAACGACCTGCGCACCTGGCTGCACACCTCGGGCGCCAGCACCGAAGCGCATGCCCTGCTCGAACGCGCCGTCGCCCACCTCGCCTCCAGCGAGCGCGAGGTCACCGCCGAGGGCCGCTACCGCGCGCTGTCGTCGGCGATCGCCGAGGCGCAGCGCGCCCTCGGGCTATGCCCGGAATTGCGCGGCGCGCACAAGCTGGTCGCCCAGGCACGCAGCGCCTTCGCCGCCGCAGCGACGACGGCCGGCGATCACACCCTGGCACGCATGGTCAGCCAGGGCTTCGAGCCGCCCGCCGAACCAAGCGGCGGCTTCAGCGTCCTGCCGCCGCGGCGGTGATCAGCCTCTTCAGGAAGATCACCAGATTGCGGTCGGCCTCGGAAACGTGGTGTTCGAGCCAGTCGGCGATCATCGCGGCGTGCTTGCGATGCATGGGCAGTCCTCTCCGCATCTGCGTCTGCAGACGCAGCATCTCGTTCAGGACGCCTTGATGCAAAGCATGATGACCTGCGCTTTCAGGATAGCCGTGCACGCGCATCAGGCGTTCCTCGGTCGAGAAATGCCGGCTGGTGTCGCGCATGAGCACGCTCAGCAGGGCGAGGGTCGGGCGGTCGCGCAGCACGGCGGTATGCAACCGCACTGCGCCGAGCTCCAACCGCCGGTGCTGCCGGTCGATCAGGGCATGTCCAAGCATCAGGAGGGGGCGACGGGGCACCCGACCAGTATAGCCAAACCACGTCCCAGGGGAAGCCCCCGGTGGCGGTGGCGTGGAAGCCTCTGTGGGAATGCTGGGCTACGGGGCCCCGTCGCGCAGCGGTGGGCGGATACAATGGGCGAAGCCCATCCGCCCACGGGTTTGGAGCGACAGCGACAAAACCGAGCTGAGACAAAGGCAGCGGGGACAGGCACGCAGGGCCGCAGGGGCAGAGCCCCTGAGCAATCAGCGCGAAAGCACCAGGACCAGGCCGAGGATGCCGGCCAGCACCAGTCCCGCGATCGCGGCGACCGTCCACACCAGGGTGGCGACCTTCTGCTCCTTGAGCTTGCGCTCGAGGGCGACGATGCGCTCCTTCTCGGCGTTGATCACGTTCAGGATGCCGCTCTTGCTGGTCGGCAGTTCGCCCGAATGGCCGGCGAGGTCGAGCTTGAACACCTCGAGGTCCTTCTGCACCTCGTCCGGACTCTGCTGGCGGTCGATCGGGGACTTGGCGGTCATCCGCGTGACGATCTCGACCAGGCGCTCGGGCACATCGCCGCGCAGGCTCTTGAGATCGGGCGGCTGGGCGTCGATGTGCGCACGCATCACCGACGAGCAGGTGCCCTTGAACATGGTCTTGCCGGCGAGCATGTGGAACACGCTGGCGCCAAGCGAGTAGATGTCCGAGCGCACATCGAGGTCGCGTTCGCCACGCGCCTGCTCGGGGCTGATGTAGTCGGGGGTGCCGATGGTGGTCCCCTCCTGCATCAGTTCGTGATCGACCACGGCCTGCTGGATGAAGCCGAAATCGGCGAGCTTCACCGTGCCGTCCTTCATCACCATGATGTTGGCCGGCTTGATGTCGCGGTGCACGATGCCCTGTTGTGACAGGTAGCCAAGCGCCTCGCAGACTTGGAGCGTGATGTCGATGACCTTGTCGAGCCCGATCGGTCCCTCATGGCGGATCAGATCATCGACCGTCACGCCATCGATGTACTCCATCGAGAAGTAGTACAGGCCCTGGTATTTGCCGACGTCGAACACCTGGATGATGTTGGGGTGCGAGAGCTTGCCGGCAGCGCGCGCCTCGAGCAGGAAGCGCTTGCGGAACTCCTCGTCATCGGCCCACTTCTGGTGCAGGATCTTGATCGCGACGGTGCGGTGCATCGACAGCTGCTCGGCAAGGTACACCTCGCCCATGCCGCCCTCGCCGATGCGCTTCACCAGGCGGTAGCCGCCGATCTGCTTCTTGACGTGGACGCCGCCTTCAGACCGGGCGCGCTCGTCCTTGAGGATGCGCTTCAGCGCCTTGCTCAGGCGATCGGCGGTCTGCGCATCGATGTTGCCGGCCTCGACCAGCACATCCGCCAGGGGCCGTTTGGACCCCTTGGCGAGATCCATGGCGACATCGAACTGGTCCGGCGTGATCAGCCGGCCTTCGATGGCCAATTGGCCGTAGCGGAAGTCCTCATCGAGGCCGCTGACGTTGTGGTTGGTCGTAGCCATCGCCTTGCCCGGAGACGCTACGCAGCCATGCACCCGCCGCCAAGAGTCGGGTTTCCGGGACAGGGGCCCACCATGACACACTCGCAGCCCCCCTCTTGCACCACTGCCCACCAGGGGACTATGCCGACTCACCGCCGCACCGAGGCTTGCCATGAGCGAACGCTACCTTCCCACCCACGAATGGGCCCGCGCCGAGGGCGACCTGGTCGTCGTCGGCCTGTCCGCCTTCGCGGCCGGCGAGGTCGGCGACGTGATCCATGTCGGCCTGCCCAAGGTCGGTGCCACCCTGGCCCGTGGCGTCGCCTGCGCCGAGATCGAATCGGTGAAGTCGGTCAACGACTACTACAGCCCGCTCGATGGCACCGTGGCCGAGGTCAACACCGCGCTCACCGACCACCCGGAACTGCTCAACCAGGATCCCGCCGGCAAGGGCTGGTTCGCCAAGGTCAAGCCGGCCAAGCCGGCCTGGGCCGACGGCCTGCTGAGCGCCGAGCAGTACCAGGCGGGACTGAAGAAGTGATGGGGAGGCGGGGGGCGGGGGGCGGGGGGCGGGGGGCAACCTTCTGCGGACTCCAAGCTCTGAGCTTCAAGCTCTAAGCTTCCCATGTCCCACCGCATCGGCATCGGTTTCGATATCCATCGTCTAGAGGCGGATGCAGCACCGGAGGCGGGCATCGCCTTGGGCGGGTTGCGCATCCCCTGCCCGTGGCGGGTGGTCGCACACAGCGATGGCGATGTGGCGCTGCATGCCCTGTGCGATGCCCTGCTTGGCGCGGTGGCGGCCGGCGATCTGGGTGAGCACTTCCCCGACAACGATGCCAGCCACCGCGGGCGCGACTCGGCCTGGTTCGTCGGGCGCGTCCTCGCACTGCCGCAGCTCTCCGGCTGGCGCATCGCCAACCTCGACATCAACATCATCGCCGAGACCCCGCGCCTGATGGCGCACAAGCCGGCGATCCGTTCGCGCATCCGCGATCTGCTCGGTCTGGCCGACGACTGCGTCTCGGTGAAGGCGCGCAGCCATGAAGGCGTCGATGCTATCGGCCGCAAGGAAGCCATCGCCGCGCAGTGCGTGGTGCTCTTAATGCCACATGCTTGAATGCTAGAGTCCTTGAGGGCAGCGACTTTGACCTGCCAAGTCAAAGTCGGCAAAGTCGCTGCCCTTGAGGACTCGGGGTGCGGGGGCGCAGCC
>JAIFND010000078.1 GCA_020047915.1 bacterium
AGGTCTGAGTCCGGGTCCATGGGTCGTCTCCCGTGGGCCGCAAGCCCACTCCTGACCCATGAGTCATCCCATGACCGCTGGACCATCTCCCGCCAGGCCGAGCCACACCCCCAAACGCGACGCGACCGGCTACGGACGTCTGGTCCGTGACGGGCATTACGAGCAAGCACCCTCGGGCCTCTGGGGGAAGTACGACCATGTCCGGCGGATCTGGGAGGACCAGGTCACCCGCTTCGCCATCCGGGGGGCATTGGACGAGCATGTCCGGCAAGCCCGACAGGCCGGTCGCGGACTGCGCGTGATCGACCTCGGCTGCGGCTCGGGCGAGGGTTGGGACCTGCTGTGCAAGGTGCCGGTCGGGGCGCAGGCCGGAGGCGGACGGTACGTACTCGGGCCCGACGATCTGGCTGCCTACCACGGTATCGATCTCTGCCCGGACATGGTGGCAGCCTGCTGCGCGTCGTTCCAGGACCGGCCGGCCATCTGCGCCGGCTCCAGCCCTTCGACCTCTATTACAACAGCTACGGATCACTCTCCCACCTCGCCGATGATGGCCTGCGCCGATTGGTTTCGGCAACACTCGATCATCAGTCCGGCCCGTTGACCCTGGTCATCGATGTGCATGGCCAGTTCAGCCCGGAGTGGCCGGGCTACTGGGGCTACAGCCGCGATGCCACCGCTCCGCGCATGCAGCCCTACAACATGGTCTGGATGTATCCGGAGGCCGAACGTGCCAGACGACTGGAGGAGCAGCGGAACTACCGCATCCGCTACTGGCGCGGCGAGGAACTGCGCTCCTTCCTCCTCGACATCCCCGGCGTTGGCGACCGGCTGCGCGATCTCACGTTGTGCGACCGTTCGGTCCTGGTCGGTCGGCACATGGACACCGCCTGTTTCGACCCGCAGGCGCGACCCGTCCGCCGCGAGGTGAACACCCTGTTCGAGTTCAACACCGCGGCGCGGCTGGACCTGCTCAGCGTCCCGCCCATGCCGGCCTCCGGCGACGCGACCGTGGACGTCTTCTTCCGGGATTACGCCCGGGCCTGGGATGCCGTGGTGTCCTGGTTCAGCAACCTCCTCCAGGGCGTCCAGGCCCCGTCGCCGGCGGATCTGTGCGGCGCTGGCGGTCCTATCCCGGCGATCCTGCAACAGGGCATGCAGGCCATCACGGAAGCCGCGCGGCAATTGGCGTGGTTCGATCCGGGCGATCCCGAGGCCAACCTGCTGCAACCGCAGCTGGGGCTGCTGCTGCGGCAGCTCGAATACCACCTTCAACGGGGACTCGGCTGCGGGCACGGACTTCTGGCGGTACTCCAACTTGGCAGCACCTCGGGGCGGCACTGATGTGTGGCTTCATCGGTTCCTGGCATCCCGAGAACCGGCACCCGGGCACGTTGGCCGCCGGTCTGGCCGCCATCGCACATCGCGGTCCCGATGGCGAGGGCTGGCATGATATCGGCCACGTCCGATTCGGGCACCGTCGGCTCAGCATCGTCGACATCGCTGGCGGCAAGCAGCCGCTGTTCAATGAGGATCACCACCTCTGCCTGGTCCATAACGGCGAGATCTACAACCACGGTGCCGTCCTCGCTGGCCTGCACGGCGACCATCAACCGCGGACCCGCAGTGATGGCGAGGCATGGCTGCATGCCGCCGAGGAGCAGGGCCTGGCGGCTGCGGTCGGCCAACTGCATGGCATATTCGCCCTGGCTGGCAGCGATGGCGACAGCTTGTGCCTTGGTCGGGACGCTCTCGGCATCAAACCACTCTATTGGAGCCGGCATGACGGTGGCCTGGTCTTCGCGAGCGAGATCAAAGCCCTGCTGCCGGTGGTGCCACCAGACACGATCGAGGTCTTCCCGCCTGGTCACGTCTACACCAGCACGGCTGGCCTCGCCCCCTTGTGGCGAGTGCCGGCGGGTTGGACAGCCGATGACCAACCCAGGGATCCTGAGGCCTGGGCGGACGCCTTCCTGGCCGCGTTGGACGGCGCTGTCCGCCAGCGCCTGATGGCCGATGTGCCGGTCGGCGTCTTCCTCAGTGGAGGACTCGACTCCAGCCTGATCGCGGCGCTGATGCGGCGTTACCTCCCGGAACTCCACTCCTTCGCGGTCGGCCTGCCCGGCTCCAACGACCTGGAACGGGCGCGCGAGGTCGCCGCGGATCTGGGCACCATCCACCACGAAGTGGCGATCAGCGAGGCCGACCTCATCGCCGCCCTCGACGAGGTGATCTGGCACCTGGAATCCTGGGATCCCGATCTGGTGCGCAGCGCCCTGCCGTGCTGGTTCGTCTCCCGTGAGGCTGCGAAGCATGTGAAGGTGGTCCTGACCGGTGAAGGTGCCGACGAACTGTTTGCCGGCTATGCCTACCACCGCGACTACCACGGCGTGCAACTGCACCGTGAGCTGCGCCGTTCGATCAAAGGCCTGCATCACATCAACCTGCAGCGGGTCGATCGCATGTCGATGGCGCATGGATTGGAAGCCCGGGTGCCATTCCTGGATACCGATGTGATCGGGCTGGCCCTGTCCATCCCACCGGACCTCAAACTCGCCCGTGGTTTCCACAAGTTCATTTTGCGCCACGCAGCAGCCCGGGTCCTGCCGCCTGAAATCGCCTGGCGGGCCAAGGAGCAGTTCGATCACGGTACGGGATCCGCCGAGGCCTTGCGTCGTCATTTCGGCAGTGCCGAGCGCGAGGCAGAGCGCTACCGCGCCATCTTCTCGGCCCGCTTTCCCGCCGGCAGCGAATGGCTGGTGGCTCGCTGGGAACACGATCGCGGGGAGCCCGTGACGACCCCGGCCCGGGGGGAGCATGTCTGACCGCGCCCCCGAGGTCGCCTTCGCCGGGGTGAGCCTGCGCTACCCCAACGGCGTGCAGGCCCTGAACGACGTCACCTTCTCGGTCCCCGCCGGCTCGATATGCGCCCTGATGGGTGGCAGCGGCAGTGGCAAGACCACTCTGCTCAAGCTGGTCAATCGCATGGAGCGCACCAGCGCCGGCGACGTGAGCCTGGATGGCCGGCCGGTCGACAGCTCGGATCCCGTCATGCTGCGCCGCTCGATCGGCTACGTCATCCAGGAAGGCGGCCTGTTCCCGCACTGGACGGCGGAGCGCAACGTCGGCCTGGTGCCGCGCCTGCTCGGCTGCGACCAGCGCACCAGCGACGAACTGGTCACCAGCGCCATGGACCTGGCGCGGATCCCACGTGCCGAGTTCGGCCGGCGTCGACCCGACCAGCTGTCAGGCGGCCAGCGGCAGCGCGTCGCCATCGCCCGTGCGATCGCCGCCCGGCCGCGCCTGCTCCTGCTCGACGAACCGTTCGGCGCCCTCGATCCGGCGATCCGGGCCGAGATGCAGGACGAGTTGCGCGCCCTGGTGAAACGCCTCGGCTGCACCGTGATCCTGGTCACCCACGACATCGCCGAGGCATTCGCCGTCGCCGATCGCATCGTCCTGATCGACCACGGCCGATTGGTGCAGATCGGTTCACCGGTGGAGATCGCCCTCGCCCCCAGCGACGCGGTGGCGGCGGCTTTCACCGCCAAGCAGGCCCTGGAACTACGCCTGCGCCATCTGCGGCTAGCGGATGTCGCCGTGAACCTGCCGACCTGCGATGGCACCAGCAATACCGAACTATCTGGCGAACGCGCCGTCGCCGATGCGCTCGGAGCCATCGCCCGCAGTGGCGATGAACGGTTCACGGTCCTGCATCAGGGCCGGCGCCTGGGTCCCTTCCATCGCCGCGCGGTGTGGGATCTCCTGCAGCGGGGGACGGCATGACGTGGTCCGCGTTCCTCGTTGCCCACTGGGCGGATCTGTGGTGGCGCTTCGGCGAGCATGTCGCCTTGTGCGCCTGCACCCTCTCCGCCGCCTGCCTGATCGCGTTGCCGCTGGGCGTGTGGCTGACCCGGCTGCCCCGTACAGCGGGTGCGGTCCTGGGACTCTGCTCGGTGGTCCAGACCGTCCCCAGCCTGGCCCTGTTGGGATTCCTCATGGTCATCACCGGACGGATCGGCTGGGTGCCGAGCGTACTGGCGCTGTTCCTCTACGCCCTGCTGCCGATTCTGCGCAACACCATCGTCGGTCTGGGCACCACGCCGCCTCCGGTGCGCCAGGCCGCTACCGCCCTGGGCATGACCGCCGACCAGGTGCTGTGGCAGGTCAGCCTGCCCCTGGCCATGCCGGTGGTCTTCGCCGGCCTGCGCACCGCTGCCGTGTGGACCATCGGCACGGCAACGCTGTGCGCCTTCATCGGTGCCGGCGGCCTGGGCGTCTTTATCAATCGCGGCATCGAGACCGTCGACGCCCGCATGGTCCTGCTCGGAGTCGTGCCGGCTGCCACGTTGGCCTTGGTCGTCGACGCCCTGTTCGCGTGGTGTGGACGACGCCTCACTCCTCCCGGAGGACCCTGACCATGGATACGGAGAAGAAGTACGTCCTCATAGGCGCCCTGATCGGCGTGATCACCTTGATCCTGGCCGTTGGCGCCCTGTGGATGCTGACCCGCCCAGCAGATCTGGTGATCGGTTGCAAGAACTTCACCGAATCCCGCCTGCTCGCCGAAATCATGGTGCAGGCAGCCGAGCGTCAGGCCGGGATCCGCGTCCAGCGCCTGGAACTCGGTTCCACCGGCCTGTGCTGGGACGCGCTCGCCAAGGATGCCATCCACGCCTATCCGGAATACACCGGCACCCTGCTGACCGACATCCTGAAGCAACCGCCCGTGGCGGATCCGTTTGCCGCCCTGGTGCAGGTGCGAGCAGGACTGGGCAATCGCCCGGATCTGGTCCTGGGGCGGCCATTCGGCCTGAACGATACCTACGTCCTGGCCATGCGCGATGATGAGGCCCGGCGCTTGGGCGTGACCTGCATCTCCGACCTGACCCGCCACCCCACCCTCGTCGCCGGCTTCACCAGCGAGTTCAACCAACGACCCGATGGCTGGCCGGGCCTGGCCAAGCATTACGGCCTGCGTCTGGAGCGTCCGCCGGTGGACCTCAGTCCGGGGCACATGTACCAAGCGGTGCGGGACGGACAGGTCGCGGTGATCTCCGCCTTCAGATTGACCGCCCTGGGCGATGACCGGCGCTTCTTCCCGGCCTACGAAGCGGTGCCGATCATGCGCCAGGATCGCCTATCCCGGTATCCAGCCGTTGCCACAGCCTGGGCCGAACTGGCCGGTCGGATCAATGACGCGACCATGATGGGCCTCAATCAACGCGTCGATCTGAATGGCGAGCGGGTCGCCACAGTCGCCGCATCCTTCCTGGACAGCCTCGGAATCCAGAAAGTGCAACCATGAGCGCAGCTGTAACCGCACCGCTCGCCCAGTCCTTCACGGCTGCAGCCGGCGAACTCGGCCAGGTCTCCGCCAGCCGGCTGTTCATCCGCACCTGCGCGGCCCATGGCGGAGCCGCAGCGGTCGCCGACCTGAAGAATCAGGCCGGCGCGTCATTTCCCATCCTCGACACCGCAGCTCAGGACTACCTGGAGACCGGGCAGTTGCCGCCACTCGCCGCTGACCACGCCATCGGCCTGCTGTCACAGGTCGCAACCGTGGTGGTGGTCGGATTCGAGAGCGAACCGCTTGATCTGCTGGTGCCAGCCCTCACCACGCAGCGCATCCTGGTCCTGACCCATGCCGCCCTGCCGGGCGACTGGGAGCGCATGCTGGCCAACTACCGCGGCCGGGTGCAAGCGGTCGATCTCGATGGCATCCTCGACCACGCCGGCCCCAGCAGCGCCCTGCTCTGCTTCGTCACCGGGGGTCAGGGGCATACGGTGTACGTGCCCAGCGCGTGGCTGCGCGTGCATGGACCTGATACCCGCACTGTGTTCGCCCGCCTGGTGGCCTGGAACCTGCTGCCGCGGCCCTTCGACCGCTATCCGCGCTGGCAGGCCGAGGTGCCGTCCAACGACTTCACCGACCTGATCGGGTGATGCCATGCCTGCACTCATCCTCGTCGCCATCCTGCTCGCCACATTGATCATCCAGGCCATCCGGCCGCAGAGCCGCTTGCTGGTGGTCTGCCTCGGAGCAGCCCTCACCGGTCTGGCCAGCACCCTGCTGGGCGTCGCCAGCACCGCGGCACTCTTCTCCGGCATCCCGTGGGGCGTGCTGATCATGCTGGTCGGACTCGGCCTGCTCGCCGAGATGCTGGCCGAATCCAAGATCTTCGCACGCATCGCGGTGGCGCTATCGCAATACAGCGGCAACCGGCCAGCGGTCCTGCTGGCTGCTGCAGCCGCAGTGATGTTCGCGGTCAGTTCCCTGGTCAACAATCTCACCGCGCTGGTCCTGGTGCTGCCGCCGCTCCTGGTGCTGCTGCGCCTGATGGAGGTCGACCGCCGCTATGTCCACTGGATGATCGGGATCCTGCTGGTGGCCTGCAACCTGGGCGGAGCGGCGACGCCGATCGGTGACTTTCCGGCCATCCTGCTGCTGGGCACCGGGGTAATCGGCTTCGGCGACTATCTGGTGAACGCCCTGCCCGCCGCCGGCCTCGGCATGTTCGCCCTGCTCGGCGTCACCCTGCTGCTGGTGCGCCCGGATCGTAGCTTGGCTGACGATCCGTTGCGTCGGCAACTGGGCGTCGAGGTGCTCACCGCAATGCATCGCGGTCTGGTCATCGAGTGGCGCATTCTCGTCCCGGCGGTGGCGATGCTGCTGACCATGCTCGCGGCCTGGGTGACGCTGCCCTACTTCAGCGGCATCACCGCCGACCTGATCTGCTGGCTGGGTGTCCTCGGTGCCCTGCTCAGCCGGGCCCACCTCGGTGAGCGCTTTGTTCTTGCTCTCGCTGTTCGTCATGGTCGAGGCGGTCGGTCGGACTGGCTTGTTCGACCGCATCGCCGGCTTGCTGGTCGCCCTGCCTTTGCCGCCCGAAGGGCAGCTCGTCGTGTTCCTGGTGGTCAGCGGCATCCTCACCGGCCTGTTCTCGGCTGGTCCCAGCATGGCGGCGCTGCTCCAGGTAGCGCCGGTGTTGGCCGCGACGCTGCCGCCGACCGCCGTCTATGTCGGCTTGGCCCTGGCAGTCTGCGCCGGCAGTTCGCTCTTCCTCACCGCCGCCACCTCAGGACCGTTGACCCAGGCCATGGTCGAGCGGGCCGGCCTCCGCGACCGGGATGGGACCCCAATCCGCTTCGGATTTGCCGAGTTCCTGCCCATCGGCCTGCTGTCGTTCGGGATCATCCTGGCGATCGCCATCGCCGCCTCGCTGATGATGATCACCATTGCCCGGCAGTTGCCTGGATGAATGCACCGGCTGAACTCTCGCCAACCGTCCTGGCCATCTGGTCAGCCATGCCCGCAGCCGGATGCGCCTGGGATGTCCGGGTCTCCTGGTGGACAGACCTCTTTGCCGCCCTGCGGACCGCACCGTCCGGCACGCCCTACCAACCCATCTGTGATCTGATCGCCTGGTTGCGGTTGCATCCCGGAGAAGGGCGGCGGCTGGGCGATTGTCTCATCGATACATGCGCGATTACTGAATGCGCCCGCACCCTGACCGATGCCGGGATGCCCATCCGACCGACCCTCGTGGGCGAGTTTGTGCGCAGATTGACCGCCAAAATCCTACCGCCCGTGGCCGAAGACCGGGAACTGGAAGACCTGCTGTCAGCATGCTGGGGCGATCCGGCCACCTTGATCTGGCTTGCCGGGCTGCCCGGAGGGTTGCTGTCCGAACTCGCTGAGGTGATGGCGCTGGCACAACGCACCGCCTGGCCCGAATTGCGCGACGATGCGATCGACGCCGTCGCCGTCTTGGCGACCCGCATCTGCGCCGAGGGCCTGAGTGACGAGGCCCGGCGGGCGATCCATGGCGACCGTGAGATCCAGGCGCGGTTCCTGCTCCTTGCTGATCAGGGCATCGCCGTGGCCCGCAGTCTGAAGCCAGGCGGTAGCCCGGCGGCCGAGTTATCGCGCATGGCCAAGGCCTTGAGCGAGGCCGAATCGGCCGCCGATGCGGTGACTCGGCGCATGGCGCAGCACACCGTCTCCTCCGATCTCGTCTACCGCATGGAACGGCTGCGTTCCTGGATCGGCCGTTGCCGGCAGTTGTGCGATCTGCTGTCGGCCGCGGCTCCAGATCGCGCCATCCACCGGGCGCATGCCTTCCTGGTTCACGTCTGCACTGCGCGATTGGCCAACACCAGTCTGCGGGGTCTCCTCCGCGACCACACCCGCCTACTCGCCCGCCGGGTGGTACTGCATGCCGCCCAGACCGGATCCCGCTACATCGCCGCCGGGTACACCGAGTGGCGGATCATGTTGTCGGCCGCCATCGGCGGCGGTTTCGTCATGGCCGTGGCGCTCCATGCCAAACTGGGCATCGGCGCGATCCGCTGGCCGGCTGGCCTCGAATGGCTGCTGTTCGGCAGCAACTACGCCGCCGCCTTCGCCTGGATGTATCTGGCGCATTGGAGCCTGGCGACGAAACAGCCGCCAGTCACGGCCGCTGCCCTGGCCCAGACCATCGGCACCGGCCATGTGCCGACCATGGTTGGCGCGGTCCGCCGCCTGATGCGGACGCAGTTGGTCTCCGTGGCCGGCAACCTGCTTGCCGTCGTCACCCTGGCCGTGGCCAGTTCCATGGCTTGGCGGCTTGCGACGGGTGAGACCATGCTCTCGGATGAGACTAGTCGGCATATCCTCCAGGCCCACGACCCGTTGGGCAGCGGCGTCCTGCTGTTCGCGGTCGAAACCG
>JAIFND010000126.1 GCA_020047915.1 bacterium
CCGCCGACGGTGCGGATCTGGTGAGTCTGTCGGCGATCCTCTTCGACGATGCGTATGTGCAGTGGCTTGCCGGTGGCGCGGACGTCGTGGACGGCGTCCGCGTCGCCCGCCTGGAGTACCTGCTGCCCCTCAAGGCCCTGGCATGGAAGAATCTGAGCGCAGCGCGGGATCGCGGCGAGGCGGTTGATGGTGACGATATCCGGAAGCACAAACTGGACTGCTTCCGACTCATCAACCGCATCCCGCCCGCGCTGCACGTGACGCTGCCCGACATCATCGCTGCCGATGTCGCGGCTTTCATCGCATCGATGGAGGCAGAGATGCCCGGATTGCCACCGGATCTGAGCGCAGCGCCCCCAATCTATCTCCGTGCAATGCGGATGCTGTACGGTCTGACGCCGTCCTGAGGGTGGATGGGCCGGTCAGGTTCGCTCCGGATTTCCGGCTCGGTCTCCCCTGCGTCAACCGGCACGATCACATCCAGACTTCTGGCGGTCCTTCCTGGGATAGATCCACGACGATGCGGGACGCTGGTCGAGGTCATGAGCACGTCGCTATGCCGACCGATGCGGCCGCGGCCGCGCGGTTGCATCGCGTTGCCCTTGCGCCGCAGGCGGTCAATCGCTACACGGGAAAGCACAGGAGCATCAACCATGCCTGCGAAGAAGCCCGCTGCCAAGAAGTCCGCCACCAAGAAGCCCGCGAAGAAGGCAGCGAAGAAGCCTGCCGCCAAGAAGGGTGGCAAGAAGGCCTGAGGGTCCGCTCGGGATCCGCTTCATGCGCCCGGCGTGGGTTCACGCCGGGCGCGATTGTTGACACCCACCCATGGCCACCAACCGCGCCCGATGGTCCCCCCGCTCGCAGGAAATCCTGACGCGGGCACTCCGCGATCCGTCATTCCTCGACGACATGCGTTCCCGGGGCATCGCCGCTTCGCAACTCATCCTGTGGGCCAAAGAACACGACGTCCCCATCACCATGCGCGGACAGATGCGGGGCCTGCTGGAGGACTGGGTGCATGCGCACCCCAGCGCCTCCGCCGGACTGCCGTCCTAGACTGCAGACGCGGAGATCACCCGGAACCGCTGCGGTCACCGGCCTCCATCAGGGGCACGTCCACCGTCTGCTTCTCGCCGGCGCATGCGTGGCGCTGGCGACTTCCGTATTGTCCCCGCCGGCGGGCCTGTGGATAAGCGGCGTATGCACACCCTGCTCACCAAGTCCCGCTTCAAGGTCGGCAGCTCCTGCCCGCGGAAGCTCTTCTATGCCAAGCAGAACACCCTCTATCCGGACGCTCTGCAGGACGATGACTTCATGGCGGCCCTGACACTGGCACAGCTGCTGCATCCCGGGGGGACGCTGGTCGAGACGCTGAACCACGACGATGCCGTTGCCCAGACGGCCCAGCTTCTGCGGCGACCGCCGTCTCCGGCGCTCTGCCGTGCTCGATGACTAGGCCGGCCACCTGGAGCAGGTGGCAGAGGTAGGGGGCGTCGGTGCCCTTGCGAGCCTGGTCGGCGTGCACGATGGCGGCGTAGGCGATGGCCTCGCCAAGTCGCGGGTCAACCGGTCGTAGCAGGGGCGGAGGTGACGCGGGTGCGGTGCTCATGGAGACTCCGTTGGGGTCGTGCTGTCGCTGACGACATCGACCATAACCGCGCCACGCGAACGATCGTGTTCGCATATATGGTGCTGAGGATTCTGCGTCGCGCCTGCCTGACCACCTGCCCGCGCGTGTCGAGACCCTGATGTCGATCACATACTGCCCGATCACCATCGGGCTTGACTGTACTGTTTGTCCATAGAAGAATCGTATAACCAAAGTGACGAGATCTTCGGCCACTCGACCCGTGCGCGAGGCAGGCTCACGACAGCGACGGCCCGCACTTCAGCGACCCGCACAACCCCGGCGTGCCTGGTACAGCGTCATCACCCTGATTGTTGGTACGAGCGTGGCTGTCGTGGCCTGGATGATGTGGCCCCATGCCTCGGCCCCGCAGCCAGCACACCCGGGACAGGGCACGACCACCCCTACGGAGGCATCCCGTGATGTAATCTCCGTGCCAACACCCGCCCAGGACGGGGAACCTGCGCGTCGCAACAAAGCCATCGATCACATGGTTTATGACGCGGTGGTGGTGCGGCGTGAATGGCCGGGTACGGTGGATCCGAGCACGCTGGCCCAGACGCTGAGGCCCTGGTCGCTAGCGGGGCAGTACCGCACATGGAACTCGGTCCAGAGACCGGAGCGTCTCCCAGATTGGCGGGGGAAGCGGATAACGACGGCAGTGCCCGATGGGCGATCCCTCGCAGCCCTCGCCGCGTGCTGGTCAACCTCTGAGGGCTTCTGGTGCAGCCAGGACGACATCCTGGATGCGTTGGCGGAAAGTGCGTCGCTTCAGCCATCACGCACGCGTACGGATCTCGCGATCGATGCCGCACGACTGGCGGTGGCATTCGGACACCCCGACCTGGCCCTTGATGTGTTGCGTGCATCACCGCCAGCCCTGGGCGCAGATGCCGATGTCTGGAACGCCCTGTGGCACTACGCCCGGGCAATTGCAGGCAGTGGCACCACGGAACCACGCAGCGCATGGTCCAGCTCGGCGTACGCGCGTCGCCATGGTGGCGCCATCCCGCCACCGCTACCTGAGAGCACGTGCCCAGCATGGATGGAGCGCATGCTGGATGTCTCCTGGCCCAGCACGACCACGCCAGACGAGTTGTGCAGCTCACTCCGGGCAGCAGTCCGAACCGTCGGTCAATGGAGTCCGCTGGCCATCGATGCAACCCTGCTGCTCCTAGAGAGCCACGGTGGACGGGATCCGGGAGTGCGACCGCAGACCCTGGTGTGGATCGCGATTCAGGCGGGCCGGGTCTATGGACCAGCTCGCAGCTTTGCGCTCTGGCCGTGGATACAGCGCCGGGGGGTGGAGTCCCTGGCTGACGGGAAGGCCTTGTTCCACGACCGATTCAATGCTGCCGAGTCGCTCATCTACGCCGGACTCTGCCTTGAGGATGCCTGGGAACTCCGCCGTCGCGAGGATGTACAACGCACCATGACCACGATGGGAAAGGTCGCGACCGTACTTGCCACGGCGCCGGGTGTGGCTGCCGAATTCCCACCCACGTGGGAACACCGGCTCATGATCGAAAGGGCCATATGGCGCCAGAATCAACTATTTGGTAACCACCAGGCGAATATCCCGCTCTGGCTGTCAGCCAGCCTCGACCAGGATTCGCACAACCATCGCGATCTGGCCTGCCTGCAATTTGAAGATTTTCTACGCATCCAGGCTCCCGACGCTCAACGCGCTCTGGCGATCATCGATGCGACATGCGTGGACTTCTGGGCTGATCACCCTGTCGCCGCGCAGACAGCCAAGGCCCTTGTAGGCAAGCACTACCAGATCCGCGAGCTCATCGCCGAGGCTGACGCCAACATCGAGCGACTCGCCGCCAGCGACAACGCCGCCGTCCGCCAGGACGCCCGCATGTATACCACAGCCATCGCCCCAAGGACACGTCCGTGAAGCACACCGCATTCTCACTCTTCCTGATGCTCATCGTCACCTCCACGTTGTGGGCGGGCGGGCGTGTGAAAATCACCTACATTGATGGGCGCGGCAACGCCGTGGATACAGTGCCACTCAAAGGGAGCGGCGTTGAGCAGTTCCGCATCGTCTGGGATGCCGATGGATGGTCTGGGTCCTATTATGAATGGACATGGTCCATCTCTGGTGCGACCGTGGTACAGAACAACGGCACTGTTGTCCTGGCGACGCTCGACGCATCGACACCGGGAACGACTGAGATTCGCGCGGAATGCACGGTGCGATACAAAGACAAAGACGGCATTCCGCGTACGGTGGCAGCTGCGGGCGACACACTGACATTTATTATGTTCAAGATTTCGCACGAGACAGCCATAGCTGCTCCTGAGGGGGGCAAGAAGCGCACCACGGTCGGACTCAAGGAAGACGTGTTGTTCACCAGCACCCATGCCATGGATAGCTGGACACAGACGGGCGGGTCAGGAAACGGCGCTGGCGCAGCCTACACGTGGACCGCACCGACAAGTCCTGGCGCCGGCAAAGTCACGGCGTCCCTGCGCGGCGCAACGGCGGAAACGGACCTAGCGGCGATCGCACCATCGGCCTACATCTATACGGTCGAATCTTTTGAGGGAGACGGCAATCCCAACACGGCCGGCGGCCGGGTTGAATACACCGTGCGGGCACTCCCACTGAGCGTGTGCTTCCTTCATGTCCAATGGGTCGAGCAGGTAGCGCCAGCGGTAGCTGATGTCGGGTACTTCGCCGGCCGTGCCGGCCCCCATAACGCCGCTGCCGGTGCGGAAAAACCCAGTGACATCGATGCCGAGAACTACACCACCGGTGATACCGCGGCCATCGAGGCCATGCCGGATGATCCCTGGCGACCGGGCAGCTTTTCTTGGATCATTCCCACGGACTGGAAATGCGGCGCCAATCGGCTCACAGTCGAATCCGTGACGCAGACATTCGCCATCACCGGTGATGGCAACGCTGCTGTTGCTGCTGCCGGTGACGGGGATCTCACCATGACCAAGAAGGGCGCCGCTGGCGGGCCGATTCCGGCAGTTCAGTGATCCCCACCATGTCTCTGCGTTCCATCCTCCTGTTGCTTCTGATGGCCACATCCATGGCTGGTGATGTGGTCCCGCACCGCGATGTCGCCACGGAGCGAGAGCGATGGAACACGTGGTGCGAGCAGGGTGATCTGCGCGCCATTCTGGCGGCGAGCCAGTCCTGGAGCGCGTCAATCGCTGCGCATCCCCCCACACCCAGTGCGGAGGGCTACTGGAACGATGACCTGCCCGGATTGGCCCTCGACATTGCCACCTATCGTTCCATCTACGATGCTCTCGGCCCCGACGACTACGTGCGCATGCGGCGTGAGATCCTGGGGGTGTGGTCGCTCGTCTGGGTGGCGGCAGCCGATGCGTTCGATCCCGGCTATGTCGTTCCCAAACGCATCGTTCCTCCTCGGTCCCCGCCCAGTTACGCACCGCCCGTCGCGACAGTGAGTGGTTTGGCGGGCATCAACCCAGCGTTTATCACGGATCCCCAAGAACGGACGCAGTACACCAGGGATCTTGACGCCTACGAAGCAACGCGCGTCAAGGCGTCCCTGCAGCGGCGACTGAGACTCCGGTTTGCCGCGCTGCCACGGGATTCCCAGACGGCCCTGGTTGCTGCCTGGTTCAGCCGCGCACCGCCTGACCCGGAAAGCGCGCAAGCGATGAAGGATCTCGCACGCCGACTTGATGGGTTCGCTGTGTTGGCGCAGACCAAGCCCTGATCGGGTTCTCCGAGAGCGTCAAACCACGAATAGGCGCCGGTCGTTTGACGCTCTCCGTGGAGCCGAGCAAGGATCCGCTAATTCCCATTATAGGATCCTTGGATTCAGGAACAAAGGTCGGTGAAGCGCCTCCGATTAAGACGAGGAATTCTGGCGTTCTCGACCTCCGCGACGACCCAGCCGCTGCTGTCGGCTGGCGACGGACGTAACGGCCGATCTCAGTAGTCACATTCTCGGACCGCTGCCCGGGCTGCGCAGGAATGGGCGCGTCTACAATCCGGCAGGATGGACCATAACCCTGGGCGAGGATTGGGAGATCATCACCATGTAGTCTACCGCACCCCGCCGCATGAATCGGCGTGAAATCGAGGTAAAATCAATAGCGGTCGTTATACCACGGGTTCACCAGTATCGGGATCGGGTGTCCCATCGGCGATGGTCACGGTCTTCCCACCAGACGTGATTTTGGGACCACACGAGGATCAGGGAACCTAGCGAACCTAGCCAGGTGTCGAGGCAGATGGCTTTCCCCCGACCGCACCATTCTGCCGATCGGTTGGTCAGCATCGGAACTGGGCTACGGCCAGGCGCAGATCTTCGGCGAGACGGGCCAGAGCGTTGGCTGCGTTGAGGGTGTCGGATGCACCACATGAAGCCTCCTTGGCTGCTTCGGCGACGGTGGCCACATTCCTGGCGATATCACTACCTGCCTGCGAGATCTGAGCAACGTTGCCGGCCAGTTCCTTGGTCGTGGCCGATTGCTCCTCGACGGCGCTCGCAATCGACTGCTGCAGCGCGTTGATGCTGCCGACTATGTCTTTGATTCGGCGCAACGCATCTTGCGCCGCCTTGGTCTCGCCCTGGATGCCCGATACCTGCTTCCCGATGTCGCCAGTCGCTTCGGCAGTCTTGCGGGCGAGATCCTTGACCTCGCCTGCTACGACCGCGAAGCCGCGGCCAGCATCGCCTGCGCGGGCGGCCTCGATGGTGGCATTCAGGGCCAGCAGATTGGTCTGCTCGGCAATGCTGGTGATCAGGTCGATGACCTTGCCGATTTCGCTGGACGATGCATTCAGGCGTTCCATGACGCCGTTGGCTTCCTGAACAACATTGACCCCATCCTGGGCGACGGTTGCTGCCTTCGAGGCGCTCCGCGCGATCTCTTGAACGCTGGCGCCCATCTCCTCGATGCCCGCAGACACGGTGCTGATGCTTGACGAGACCTGGGTGGCGGCAGCCGCAGCCTGGCCGGCCTGGTTGGCCGATGTCTCGGCGTTGCCGGTCATCTGCTTACTGGTGGCGGACAGCTCCTCGGCTGCGCTGGAGATGCCCTGGACATTCTCGCCGATTCCTTTGATCATAACGCGCAACCGATCCACCGTGCTGTCGAGCGCGGTGGCCATCACGCCCACTTCGTCGCGCTGTACGATGCCGGATCGCGTCGTCAGGTCGCCGGTACTGACACGGTCGAGCATCGCCCCGATCGAGCGGATCGGACCGGCGAGGCCGCGCGTGATGATGATCGCCAGGGCCATCCCCGCGGCCGCAGCGACAAGCAGGCCGATGACCATGGTGAGGGAGGACTGGGACATGGCGGTCGTGCTGGTCGTGGCCCCGGCCTTCGCCGTTGCAAGTGCGGCCTGGGCGGCTTTCTTGGATGTTTCGATGACCCGGTTGGCGGCGGACAATCGCTGTACGCCGAGTTCCTGCATGGTCTCCCAGTTCTTCACGAAGGAGCGGATCGCCGTGCTGTAGGCTTGCCCATTTTTTCGGCACAACTCAACCTGGGCGATATTCTCCTCGCGCTTGATCTTGGCCTTGAGGCTGTCCAGCAGGCCTTCCACGGCGGCGAAGGTTGTGACTCCCTTTGCGAGACCGGATGCGTCGCGGGTGGCCTGGGAGCGCCAGTTGGCCAGGCGCACCGCATTGCCTGCATCGATCACATCGTTGAGCACCTTGATCTTCCACACCCGTTCTGCGATGGCGCTTATATCCGTCCCCCCGGTTCTGGCCGAGGCTGTTTCCTCGGCGAGCTGCTTCTCCAGGTAGGCCAAGAAATCATAGCACGCCTTCATATAGCCGTCTGCTGCCAGGTTCATCGAAGTACGGTCGGTGCGCATCGCAACGACCGTCTCGACGGTCTGCGTCAGCAGGCCCTTATAGCTGTCCACCGCCTTCCGTGTTTCATCTGCGTGCTCTTTGAGTTCCGGCAGTCCATGAGCCTTGTCCAGCTCAAGGGCGCGACCTATGGCGGCCTCGACCTGCGCGATGTGGCTGCGACCCTTGGTGAGCCAGGCCTCGTCTTCCGTGTAGGTGTAGGTCCTGATCTCCAGCACGGTCTGCAGCGCATGCCGTTCGAGGTCATTCGCGATCTCGGTCGAGGCGAGACTTTCCTGGCTCATGTCGACAAGTACGGTGCCGACCTGCCCCATCTTGAATATGGCCATGGCCCCGAGTGCCATGGCGATGACGATGAGCAGGCCGAAGGCGCTGCCGAGTTTGATGCTGAGCTTGATGTTATCGAACATGCCGAGCATACCTGGGGATGAGTGCTACATCAGCGAAAAGAGCGTAGCGAAGCAGCTTGTGGACGATTGGAAGCGTATGGATGCTGGCGTCAACTGTTGGCGGGCTGCACTGGATGCGGAATCTCAACCATGTGGGCCTGTCTCGCCCAGCGGCAGGATGTCCTCGGCTGCCCGCTGGCTGGTGCGGTTGGTGGGCTTGGGTGCGATGGTCTGGCTGCTGCGGGTCAGGATCGGGCGGGCTGGCGGCTGGCTGGCTGCCGGTGCGGTGTCGGCCGCCCTGATCCCACCGCCATGCACCACGCGTTCGAGCTCGGAGACCAGCAGACGCAGTTCGCCCGCCTGGGCGGTCAGCTCCTCGCTGGCGGCGGCGGACTGCTCGGCGGCGGCGGCATTGGCCTGGGTGACCTTGTCGATGTCGGCGACGGCCGCGTTGACCTGGCCGATGCCCTTGGCCTGCTCGTCGCTTGCGGCAGCGACCTCGGCCATGAGCTGGGTGACGCGGGTGGCGGCGGCGACCACATTCTGGAAGCCTTGGACTACATCCTGGCCGACGGCCTTGGCCAGATAGGTGTCGATCTGCGCTGCCGATTGCTGCACCTTCGTCGTCGCCTCCTTGGCCTCCTGCATCAGGGCGTTGCTCGATTTGACTTCTTCGGCGGAACGCTGGGCCAGCGCCCTGACCTCATCCGCGACGACAGCGAAGCCCGCGCCTGCCTCACCAGCGCGGGCGGCCTCGACCGCGGCGTTCAGGGCCAGCAGGTTGGTCTGGAAGGCGATCTCGTCGATCGTCTCGACCACGGAGGCGGTGCGGTCGGTGGCGCTGCGAATCGCAGCGACCGCTTCCGACAGGTTCGCCATCTGACGCGCGACCTCGACGGCGACCTTGCGCGCTTCCTCTTCGCCGAGGGCGCTGGCGCGCTGCGCCTCCTTGGCCAGGGCGTCGGCTTGGCGGGCATGATTGGCGTTCTGGCGGGTCCCGGCTGCAAGTTCCTCCAGCGTGGCGCTGGTCTCTTCAAGGCTGCCGGCCTGTTCGCTGGCTCCCTGTGCCAGGGTCTGGGAACTCGATCCTACCTGGCCCGAAGCGGCGCCGATCTGTTCACCGGCTGCGACCAGTTGCCGCGCCGCGGCCCCGACAGGCCGGGCGACGGTGCGCATGACCGCCCAGGCGACGAATATTGCGGCCAGCATCATGCCCAGCCCCAGGATACCCATCAGGAGATAGCTGCGGGCGATCTGTGCGTGCTGCGCTTCGGTCAGGCTGGCGGCCAGGGGCGCAAGTGACACCTGTATGGACCGTCCGGCCTTGCTCATCGCGCTTTCTGCCGTGCGTTGAGCCAGCATGCCAGCATGGAACTCTGCGCCAGCAGCGGCATAGCGTGCCAGCAAGGTCTTGATGGAGGCCGAGAGCGCAGCGGCGGAGGGAGCGCCGGATGCGAATCGGTCGAAGGATCCTCGGACTACGGCCAACTGCTTCTGGTAGCCATCCCACTGCGCATCGGCACGGGTAGCCAGCAGATAGACGGCGGTGATGCGCAGCAGAAGGAAGGGCTGGACGACTTCCTGGTCGAGCAGGGCCAGTTCGCTGGCGGATAGTCCTCCTGTTGCCCGTGCGACCTGTATCGCAGCGGTAAAATCCCAGCCCAGCTGCCGCCAATCGGCAAAGGCGCTCTCCCGTCTCTCCACTGCGGTGATGAGGTCGGCGAACTGCATGGCGTAGTGGGTGCGCAACGGCCCAACCACAGCCAGCAAATCACGTTGGCCATCGGTCAGGACGCAGCCTGCGACATTTGCCTCGCTAGCAGCCAGGGCGCGGACCGCATCTGCGTGTTTTTCGACCGCATCCTTCTCGTCCCCGGCTGGTTTGCCGCGTCCGCGCAGGATGAAATCCTTCTCGGAGCGACGGCACTCGAGAATGGCGATGTCCACCTTGCCGACAGCGAT
This sequence comes from bacterium, assembly GCA_020047915.1. Lineage (GTDB taxonomy): Bacteria > Planctomycetota > UBA11346 > UBA11346 > UBA11346 > UBA11346. Next base: position 9,813 of record JAIFND010000126.1, read on the forward strand.
CGCAGCATCCGAGGTCTGGTCGATGGCGCGGATCGACCACACGGCCACCGCCCCGGCGAGGGCGGCGATGAGGAGGATCACGGCGAAGCCGAGGATCAGCTTGGCGGAGAGGGAGAGGTGCATGGCTTGGGCTCCTGATTCCTGAAAACGGGGTGACTGCTCACGCGGGTAACCTCGATACCCGAACTTTGTGCTGGGTTCCATGACGAGTCTTGGTAGGCTCAGCATCATGGAGCCGATC
>JAIFND010000235.1 GCA_020047915.1 bacterium
GCCGACCCGGCGGCGGCATTGGCGTCCGAAGTGGCCCAGGGCCTGCCCCCGCGCGCCAGCGCGGTCATCCGTCGTGCGGTCGGTTCCGACCGGGTCAACGGCTATCGCAGCACCGCCGAACTGCGCGTCGATCTCGACCGCGCTGCGGCCGAGATCGAGACGTCCTTCCAGCAGCCCAGGCTGACGGCATCTCGTCCAACGTCGCGCCGCGCATGGCTGGCGGCGTGTCTTGGCCTCGTCCTCGGTGGGCTTGCGGTAGGGGTCTATCAACTGCTCCCGCGCGCTCCCAAGGAAACGGGTTGGGGCCAGCCGATCGCGCTCGAGCGCTTCGACGATGCCAACTGGCGCGACCGCTGGCTGCCGGACGGGGACGAGCAGTGGGAGCTGCGCCAGGGACGCCTGGTGTCCACCGCTCCGGCCCGCGCCCTGCTGGTCTATCGCCAGCGTTTGACCCCGCCGATCGCCATCGAATACACCGGTCAGATCCTGCCCGGCGAGCGGGCCTGCGACCTGTCGGTGTGGTGGAGCGAGCGCGAAGGCGTCCTGACCGACCCTGCAAAATTCGCCGACGGGGCGCGCAACTGGCAGATCCAGGCCGGGGCCTACGAGAACCAGTTTTGCGCGATCTTCAGGAATCCCGGCGAGCAGCGCATGGCCTACAACGCGCTGCAGCTCAAGCCCGGCCAGGACTACCGCTTCCGCGTCGAGATCGACGGCGAGTACATGTCGATGGCGATCGATGGCGTCGAAGTCACCCGCTACCGCGACCGCTTCCCCACGACCTCAGGTTATCTGGCGCTCTACGGCTACTTCCCCGGCAAGGCGTTTGATGACGTCGCGGTGTGGCAGAAGAACCGCACCGGCATGGTGCCGGCGACGGCCATGGGCGACGCCCTGCTCGGTTTCGGCCACTTCGCCGACGCGGCGACGGCCTATGCCCGGGTTGCGGAAGGAGACAGCGGCGAGAGCCAACGCGCGCTGTTCCGCAAGGGCCTGGCCGAGCGGCGCGCTGGACGCAATGACCTCTCGCGGGAGACCTGGGCTCAGTTGACCGATCCGGATCTCAGCCAGGCAGCCGATGCCTTGCGCCTCGACGATCTCTTCACCACCGGCCAGCATGACCTGTTCCTCGAGCGAGTGCAGTCCATCTGGCGCCGCCATCCGGCCGGGCATGACGAGGTCCGCCAGCAGTGGCAGCAGGCCATGGTCCGCCTGAGTGCCAACCCGGCCACCGAACCGGCTCTGGTCGAACGCTACCTCGCGGTGCGCGACATGCTGTTCCGCGACGACCCCACCTCGGCCTATGAGGCGACCACGGGTCTTGCCTTCCTGCAGCGCTACGAGGACATCCTCCGCTACTACCCCAACGAACGGCGTGCGAACGCCTATGCGCTGCTGGCGCTTGGCCGTCTGGAAGAGGCGGAGAAGTCACCGAACGCGGTACCCGCCGATCGTATATTGGTGCGCATGATGCGTGGCGACTATGCCGGTGTGCTGCAGTCGTCCGACCTGAGGACCTATCAGCGGGCCTTCATCCAGTGCAAGCTCGGCCGGGCCAGCGAGGTGGTGGATGGTGAACACCGCGTCCACCCGGCCATGTTGTACCTGGGCCGGGCCGAGGAGGTGCTGGCCTATCGGCCGCTGTCTCCGGTCATGTTGCGCGAGGCCCTGCTTGCTCTCGGCCGTTTCGAACAGGCGGCCGGCCCGGGTGTGCCGGATGTGCCTGGCAGTGGCGGCAGTTGGATCGCGGCTCTGCTGCTTGGTCGCATCGAAGAAGCCGAGGCGCTTCGCGGTGGCCAGGCGATGCCGTGGGCGCGGCTCATGCGCGCCGTTGAGGCCGGGGACCGCACCGCGGTGGACAAGCTGCGTCCCCAGGTGGCGTGGGCCAAGAATCTGAGCACCAACAGCTTCTGGTTCGATGGCCTGGTCATCGGCCCGATGGTGGATCGGCTCGGCGGCGACGCGGCGGCGGTGCAGCGTTCGCTCGAACGCGCGGAGAAGGAGTGGGGCCAGGTCTTCGCCCGCCGGGCGTGGTTCTTCGCTCGCGCCGCCCTCGGCAAGGCGACGGATGAAGAGGTCCTGAACATGCCGGTGCGCAGCGAGGCCGAGGCTTGGCTGGCCCTGGCCAAGGCGCTGCGTGCCGAACTGGCCGACCAGCCGGCCGAGGCCCTTGCCGCCTACCAGGCCTTCGCCGCCCTGCCGCTGCACAAGCGGCTGCTCGACAGCAACACGATGGATAGCCAGGTGGAGACCTTCGTGCAGTGGCGCCTGCGCGCCCTGGGGCGCTGACCGTGCGCACCGTATCCTGGGTTGTCGGCGCTGCCGTTCTGGTCCCGCTCCTGATCTGGGGCTGGACCACGGTGAATCGTCCACCGGCCTATCGCGCACTGCTCGAGCATCTACGCCTTCCGGATGGAGCGGATGTGAACTACCCCCGCCTCGGCCTGACCCTGCGCTCGCGCAGTTGGCTGCTCAGCGGCCCCAATCAGCCCGAGGGTACCGCCCTGTTCGTGCGTCTGCCCGATGTCGAGTTCGGGCCACTGCGCATCATCAACGAGCGTGAACTGCGGCCGTCCCTGGCGCTCATCGTCGGCTCTGAATGGGACGCCCGGCGCGAGGGCTGGGTCGGTGCCGAAGGTCGCTTCGTGTCCAAGGCCCAGGTCCGCGACAGTCTGGAAGCCGCCTGCCCGACCCCGGCCGACGCCCGATTGGTCTTCGACTTGCTGCTCGGGCAGCCCACCGCCGCTGCGTCAACGGTCGCGGCGCGACTGATGAAGGGGGATCTCCCCGTGGCGATGATGATCCAGCCGTTCAGCGGGACTCGTGGCCTGCTCATGCGCGATGTCGGCCGCCCGCCCTACAAAGAGGCAGAACGGCGCTACGAGGGATGCATGCTGGCGTTCTCGGGCCCGGGCTGGCCCGAGGAATGGCGGCTGGCCCGGCTGTCGGTGGTCGGTTACTGAGTCGGCAGGACCAGTCTGCCATGTCAGTGGCGACGGAACATGATGAAAAAACATGCAAAACACGCAGTCATGCGTTGGTATTGCGCAGCCCATCGGGACCCCGGGCTGGGCGCCAGGGGGTCTTGCGGAAAATCAGCTAGTTCCGGCGCGGATGCGACATTCATCCTGGCGAAGACCTGATATGCTGACCTCCATGCCTCATCCCAGCCGCCACGCGTTCACGCTCATCGAACTGCTGGTGGTCGTGTCGATCATCGCCGTGCTGGCCGGATTGCTGCTGCCTGCCGTGTCGCTGGTGCGGGGCAAGGCGCGTGTGGCTGACGCGCGGCAGATGGTGCGCGAGTTGACCGCGGCGGTCGAGACCTACCGGGCCGAGGACGCACGTAAGCGCTATCCCCCCGAGGCGGATCCGACCGGGGTTGATCCGACGCTGTGGGTTCTGCGCACCGGCACGACGGCTGGCGCCGCCAACGTGCTGGAAGCCCTGATGGACCGCAAGCTGTTGCAGTTGCGTTCCGGCTCGCTGAAGGATGGCGTGCTGATCGACCCCTGGACCAACGCCTATCGTTACACCCTGCGTCGTCCGACCGAGGCGGGGGGCTGGGCTGGCCCGACGACGACGGCCACGAACTGGAACTGGGATCCGGCGCGTGCACGGGTGCGCTCCTGGAATGACCGGGATCCGGCCACCCAGGCGCGATACCCATACATCTGGTCCTATGGGCCGGATGGAGTCGAAGCCGGGATTGCTTCCTGGATCTATCATGTTGATGCACCGTGAAACGATGAAGACCGGCGGGTTCACGTTGATCGAACTTCTCGTCGTGCTGGGCATCATGGCCCGGCCAGGCGGGAGAGTGAGCGCACGGCCACGCGCAGTTTGCTGATCAAGGTCGAGGCCGCGGTCCACCAGTTCAGATCCGACACCGGCGCATTCCCGTACCAGGCGAATCCCGCTGCCAGCGATGGGCCATGGCGCAACCGGCTGCTCTACCATCTGGCGGCCGATGCCGACACGAACTTCGCCCCGACCCCGCTCGCCGTGCGCAAGGCCTGGCGGGACAAGCTGGCCGCGGACATGACGGCGATCACCACGGCCTACGCTGGAGCAGCCGGCATTACCGCGGCTCAGGTCCTGTCGGCCGATGCGCGTCTGAACGGGGTGTACACCTCGTTGAACGCGGGAAGCGGCGGATTGGGCGTGAACGAGCCGACCTTCTTCTCCGAACGCTATGCCGAACTGGTCAACCGCTTGGCAGCCGAGCGGGCGCGTGCCCTGCTGATGTCGGGCAACGCCACCGCGATCACGAAGGTGGTGGGTGGCGCCTCGGCAGGGATCGCGCCGACCAGTTCGCGTAGCTTCACCGAAGAGCTGGCCAGCGGCAGCACCGCCGCGGTCGTGTTGGACGGTTGGCGGGGGGATTACCTCTCTGGTGACCTGAAAGCAGGACGGGACTACCGGTTGAAGTCAGACGGCACGCCGGCGAGCTACGCCCTGGAGGACCGCTGGGGCAGCGAACTGGTCTATATTGCACCGATAAGACCTGGAGCCAAACCGGCGACGCCGGGAATCCCCACCCGGGTCGGGCGCTGGGGCAATGGCCTGGTTGTCTATCCGGCCATCGATCCGCGCACCTTCGGACTCCAGCCGACGGGACGGGACACCCCGGCCGTGTCCCTGGGAAATCCGTTTACGACGCATGCCGTCACGGCCTATGCCCAGGTTCCCGAACTGTGGAGCGCTGGCGCGGACCTGCAGCTCGACGACGCGCGCAACCACGCGCGCAACCGGGACAACATCCCGGCCAATGCCGATTACACGAAGGGGCTGCAGTGATGCGCCGGGCCTTCACCCTGATCGAGATGCTGGTCGTCCTGGCCATCATCATGATCGTCGCCGGCATGGTGGTCACCGTGCTGCCCGCCAAGAAGTCCGGCAAGGCGGCCGAGGTCCGGGCCGCCGCCGATCAGTTGGCCACGACCCTCAAGCGCGCGCGTGCGCTGGCCATGGCCAGCGGAGCGATGCATGCCGTGGCCTTCAATATCACCAACAGCTCGGGCAGCCACGGCCGAGTGCTCGATAACTGGCAGGGCGGCCACTGGTACCGCATCCTCGGCCCGATGCAGGCCGACGGTGGCTATGGTGTGTCGGGGACGGTCATCCCTTCGCCCTTCGGTGGCAACAACACCGCCTACAACAGCCAGCTGCCGGCGCGCAACTTCCCCGGCTTCCTCGAGTCGGTGAAGCGCTCGTGGGTCGGCGATCCGATCCGCCTGCCGGCCAAGCGGGTCCGCTTCCTCGCCTTGTCTGATCTCGATCTCGGCAATCGCATGGTCATGCGCTGGACCAAGGAACCCGGCAATGGCATCAAGGATCGCACGGGCGTGGCCAATCGCGTCTTCGCCGACACCTGGCCGCGGCCGTGGTTCGGGGTGCTGCGCCAGGTGTCCGCCAGCGACTGGCGCTGGTACGCCTGGGGCGGCCTCGATACCGATCCGGCGACCAAGGCGACCTATCCAGGAGGAAAGGCGGCCGGGTTCTACACCAACAGCGATGGCTTGATGAGTAACGGTGTGCTCACGGCAGCAGTCTCACGCAACTTCTGGATGGATTTCAACGGCGACAACGATGCCTCGGACAGCAACGTCACCGGTTGGCAGTTCGACCGCGATCGTGATGGGGCCAACGATGCCAGCCCCAACGAAAGCGGAGCCTACGTGATCCAGAAATCGGGTGAGGTCCGCCCGCTGGTGAACGCCGAGTGGGTCGATGCGGCGATCTGCTTCCTGCCCGACGGCACGGCGATCTTCCAGGAGTGGAACCGCGCGCGGCACCACTACGCCAACGACAACCAGGGCGGCTGGCACACCGACCAGTCCTGGGCTTCCAACCGCTCGGGTGTGCGTGAGCTCAGTGTGCTCGGATCGGGCGGCAGCAACGAGCCGAACTCCGGTTCGCTGGGCGGCTCGTTCGTCAGCCGGCCACTCTGGGCGACGAACTACCATCAGTTGAACGAGGAGGTGCAGCACTTCACCGCCGCGACTGGCGGCTGGTTCCTGACCCTGGGGCCGGACGCGCAGCCTGGAGCGGACAGCCGGCCCAGCGATCGCTTCACCACCTCGCGCGAGGCCCTCGAGTCCGTCCTGCCGGCCTACCGCATCTTCGTCGGTCGCGGTGGCGTGGTGCAGACGATCGCGGTCAGGCGCACCCTGCCGACCACCATGCCGGATGGGACCAAGCTGACTTACGACCCCGCAGCCAACCTGTGGCCGAGCGCTGCCACGTTCTGGACGACCCAGGCCCAGGTCGCCCGCTGGTGCCGATTCGGGCTGAAGACGACTGATGTCAGCGATGTCGCGACGGTCGCCCATGACCGCTATCCCCTTGATCCGAAGGCTTGGCCGGTGACCGACACCCTGACCACCGACATGTGGACCGGCCAGCGCTGGTGGGTGGTCGAGCCATGAAACGGAACCGTACGGGCATGACCCTGATTGAGGTCCTGGCCATGCTGCTGCTGATCAGCCTCGGCCTCGCTTCGGTCATCGGCTTGGTGATGTGGGGCCAGCGTCTCGCCGCTGAGGCGATGGCCCGGCACACCGCGATGAGCACCGCCCGCTCGCTGCTCTACGACGCCCATCCGTTGCTGCGTGACGATTCCGGCTGGATCAACGTCGAAAGCTATTCTCTGTCGCTGCCCACCAGGGTGACCCAGACCGGCTTCTGCAACGGCTACTTCGTCGAACGGATCGAGGAAGCGGCGGTGATCGATGCGGCGTTGGACAATGTGGTCCGCGCCCAGGTCCAGGTCCGGGTCTTTTCCGGTGAAAGCGGCAAGCTCTTGTCCACCGCCCAGGCGACCATCCTGCGGAGCGGCGAATGAGCCATCCGCGCCACGCCTTCACCCTGATCGAAATCCTGGTCGCGACCGCGATCGGCATGCTGCTGGTGTCTCTGGCATGGGCCGGCTTCAGCCAGGTCCAGCAGGTGACCAAGCGGAATGCCGGCCTGGTCCGTCTGCACAGCGAGGCGGCAGCCATCCAGCAGGCCCTGGGCGAGGACCTGGGTTCGCTGATGCAGACCTGCCAGATCCGCCTGCGCGCCTTCGACGACGGCGTGGCGGATCCGGCCCTGCGCAAGGCCTGGGTCGAATTCACCGCCATGCGCCTGGTGCACGACCGCAAAGGCGTCAACACGGTGACCCAGGGCCAGGCCCCCACCGACCAGGCCTGGTTCCGCTGGCGCTGGGATGCGGCGCGCGGCACGCTCAGCCGCGGAATCACACCGGAAGACCGCTTCTGGTGCGAACCATCTGACAATCCGCTGTACGACAAGAACGGCAGACAGTATGGGAAGATGGCTGATGGGCATGCATGGTGGCTGGTCGCCCACCCGCGTCGGGACCGGCTGCGCGACCTCAATGATGATGATGGACGCTGGCAACCGGTGTTCGCCAATCTGGTGTCTGCCCAGGGCTGGCGGGTGTGGGACGACACCCAGGCCTCGGTCAGCGCCAAGCTTGGAGCGCAGGGTTCGCAGGCCACGGGACTGGCTGCCGAGGCCCTGCCTGCCGGATCATCTTATGCCCAGCCCCGCACACCAGGCGACGAAGCCGTGTTGCAGCAGGCCATGGGCGTAGTTCATCGCAGCATCACCGACTTCCGCCTTGGTTGGGTCGACCGCCGGGCGGCCAGCGTCGAGGCCGGATCCATCGATACGGGTAGCGGGGCCGCTTTCCGTGTGGTGCGCCGTGCCCCGTACACCAGTTCTGCGGTCGGCGCGGTCGAAACAGGCTTCAGCTCGGTGGTCAACACCCTGCTGGTCGATGGCGCCTGGCTGGACGCACGGGTGGTGGCGGCGGCCAACACCATGACGACCTACGTGGCGGCCGCGGACGGCACGGACAATACAGCGACCATCGCCCATCTGGCCAATGGCTCGACTGCACAGAGCGTGCGGCCAGTCCTCATGCGCGTCGCCTTCACCCTGGTCGATGCCGACAGCGGCGTCGCGCAGGACTTCTCCTATTCCTTCCCGGTGGCCGCCCTGCTGCCGCCGCCTCCACCGGCCAAACCATGAACGACAGCGTCCTTCTCAGCCTGGGACCGTGCGCCTCTGGCGCGCCTCGTAGCAAGCCGTCGGCCACATCATTCCTGATGTGCACGCCGCGCGCTGTCCAGCGTCGCGGCTCCATGCTGCTGCTGGCGATGGCCCTTACCACCATCTCGGTCGTTGTGGCCTTCGCCTTCGTCGTCGCCATGCGCGGCGAGCGCGACGGGACGGCCGGCGCCATCGGCCAGCAGCAGGCGCGCATCGCCGCCGAACAGG
>JAIFND010000045.1 GCA_020047915.1 bacterium
GAGCACCAGAGTGACCAGAGGAGGGAAATCATTGCAGGGTGCATCGATAATCAACGACGCGATGAGTCCCGGAAATCGCGCAAAGCCTTGCCTTGACCTCTGGTAGCTCTGGTTCTCTGTGTAAATGATCTGCTTGGGTTGAGGCAGCCGGCGTCTGACTCGCCGCCCCGGCCAGCCTGGCTTGGACCTTGGCCCTCCGGTCCCTATGGCTGGAATGGGGGTAGCCATGGCGAAGCCGACGATCTGTCTCCTGCCCGTCCTGTTTGCGCTGCTGGCCCTTGCCGGCTGCGATCCGGCGGTGCAGTCGCGCTACCAGCCGACCTCGGTCGATGAGGTGTTCGGCCCCTTCTCTCGGCTTGGCGGCGTGGATGACGAAGTCTATGAGCTACCCGCCTCACCTCCCGGCCTGGATGGCGAATCCGCCTCGCGCCGCAGCTGCCGCCCGCCTGGCCAGACGATGAAGCCCGTCGATGTGGTCGGCTGGCGCGTCGAGACGCGTCGCTATGCGACCATCGCCCCCCTGCCGCTGGTCGCCATGGAGGAACCGCCGATGCGTTCGCCTCCGCCTGGCCCGGCCTATCGCATCGCCAGCTGGCAGCAGCACCTCGAACCTGGGGCCAAGGAATCGATCTATACGCCGCCCTACAGCCCCAAGCTGGAGCCCGGTCGGTCGGTGCAGCGCGCGGAGCCCAGGCCCACCGGGGCCTATCGTCGCGATGTCTGGAGCTGGTGCTACGAGGCGGCCAACCAGCGTTGAGCCGACCCTGACCCCTGGCTGGCCGCCGGTTGCCGGACAGGAGGGGCGGGGCAGCATGATGGCATGCGCTTAGCGATCCTGCTCATCTTCGCATCCTTGGCCCTGCACGCGGGTGATTCCGCCCAGGACAAGCCTCAGGCAAAAGACGGCACCTGGGCGATGCGCTGGCGCGTGTGGTGCGATGCCGAGAACGGCTTTGCCTTCCGCCATCCCTACGAGTGGTGGATGCCCGGGATGTATGACAATGCCCTCGACCGCCAACGCGGACAGGGCGGCACCTTGACGAAGAAAGAGGAGACGGTCGTCATCGAAGGCAAGAAGGTGACGATGATCGTCCCGGCCCGCAGGCGCTCGGAAAACGATCTCGATCGTGACGTCCTGGTATTCTCGGAGATGAGCGGCGAGGCGACCATCGACGCCCTCGGCGACAAGCACGCCAAGATCCCGCTGCGCTGGGAGGATTTCGACTACTACCGCAAGGATCCCACCCGCCCGCATGCCGAGGCGAAGGCCGGCGCTCCGGAAGGGGTCACCGCCCGCCTCGGCGTCGCCGAGGACCGCTGCGTGCTGGCGGTGCGGCATGGTGGCCGGACCAGCGGCCTGGTGATGGCCGGCAAGACCGACCGCGAACACACCAAGGCCGTCTTCGACAGCTTCGAGATCCTGCCAATCCCGGTGAAGGGCAAGAAGATCGCAGCCGGCACCTGGCGGGAACGCCAGTTCCGCTCCGGCATGGTGTTCAACGCGGACGGCAAGACGCTGGCCCCGAAGGGCAAGTACAAGCCGGTGCGCTGGACCGACGGCTGGGAGATCGAGACCGAGCACTTCCACATCAGCGGCCAGACCAGCCCGACCAGGCTGCTGCAGCATGGCGCCTATTACGAGGCGCTCTACAAGGCCTATGCCGACGTTTACGAACCCGAGCGCATGCCGCCGGTCAAATTCGAGGTCCACATCTTCGATCTGGCCAAGGATTTCGTCGCCGGAGCCGGAGCCTGGGGCATCCCGGTCAGCATGGGCGGAGGTTCGATCACTGGCGGATTTTTCGTGCCCTCGCTGCTATCGCTGTGGGTCTATGAGGAATCAGGCCAGCTCGGTGGCGACGACTTCACCGTCGAGCACGTCTCGGCCCACGAATGCTCGCACATGTTCCTGCACGTCGCGTGCAACGGCAGCAACCACGTGCCGACCTGGATCAACGAGGGGCTGGCGGTCTATTTCGAGAGCGGGAAGTTCAAGAACGGCTCCTTCGTCACCGCCTTCCCGCGTGAACGCGTCGAACGTCTGCAGTCCATCTACAGCGACACCAACCGCATGCTGATGAAACCCGACTGGTATCTTGACCACAAGGGCCACATCGACGCGCTGCAATACGGCGAGGTCTATGCCATGGTCCACTTCTGGGTGTTCGGGGCCGGCAAGGAGGGCAAGACCCGCTTCCACACCTTCTGGAAGGCGCTGCGCGGCGGCGAGGAGGGCAACCTGGCCTTCGAGCGCATCTTCATGGAGACCATGATCAAGACCAAGGGCAACCGCGAGGCCGCGATCCGCGCCTGGGAGGCCGAGATGCTGACCTACGTCAAGAAGAAGCTGAAGGGATGAGGGTGTACCGGACCATACTTCTCGGCCTGCTCGTCACTGCGGCCTGGACCCTCGACGATGAGGCGCGGACCCGCGCCAAGGCCGAACTGCGTTCGCTGGCGGCGGAAAGCCAGCGCCTGGCCCGCTGCTTCAACCTGGTGCACGAGATCGTCGGCCCCAGCGTCGTCTCGATCCGCACCAAGGAACGCCAGGTCGTCCTCACGTGGAGCGGCCGGGCGGTGCGCGAGGTCGATGCCGGCGAGGGTTCGGGCTTCATCGTCGCCGCCGATCGCGATCAGGCGTGGATCCTGACCAACGCCCATGTCGTGCTGCAGGGCGACGGACGCAATGGCTTCAGCCGCGGCCGCGATGGCGGCTACGCCGGTTACGACCGGTTGCGTGTGGTGCTGCATGACAACCGCGAAGCCGACGCGACCTACGTCGGCGTCGATGTGCAGACCGACCTGGCCCTGCTGCGCATCCCGTTCGGCGGATTGCCGCCGATCGAATGGGCCGACTCCGAGCAGGTGCATGTCGGCGACTGGGTGGTGGCCCTGGGCTATCCTCTCGGCGTCGGCTACAGCGCCTCGGCCGGAATCGTCAGCGCCACCGACCGCTCGACCGGCATCTACGAGGCGGTGGGCGGCTTCGAGTCCTTCATCCAGACCGACACCGCGATCAATCCCGGCAACAGCGGCGGACCGCTGGTCGATCTCAACGGCCGGATCGTCGGGGTGAACGCCAACATCGTCTCGAAGACCGGGGCCAACATCGGCCTGGGCTTCGCCATCCCCTCGGCCATCGCCCGCCGCGTCGCCGAGGATCTGCGGGAATTCGGCGAGGTCCGGCGCGGCGCGGTCGGCGTCCGGCTCGAAGAGATCGACGCGACGGTGGCCCGCGGCCTGGGCCTGCCGCCAGCCCAGGCGGTGCGCGTCGCCGGGATCGATCCGCTCACCCCGGCCGCCACGGCGGGGGTGCGCAGCGGTGACATCATCCTGGCGGTCGGCTCGACCCCGGTCGCCAGCATCCAGCAGTTCCGCGCCCGCATCGCCGCGCATCGCCCTGGCGACCGTGTGACCTTGGCGCTGTGGCGTGACGGCCAGCGTCTGCCGCTGGAAATGCCGATCGCCGACCGGGCGACCATCGACAAGGCGCTGTCGGACGCGGCCAAGGCGCTGGTCGCCCAGGCCACCCCTCTGCCCAATCTCGGCGTGCGCGTCCTGCCCGATCCCAAGGGGCTGATCATCGTCCAGGTCGAAGCCGGAGGCCTCGCCGCCGATGGCGGCATGTCACCGGGCGACCGGATCCTGGCGGAACGCGGGCTGGGATCCTTGACCACTAACGAGCAGGCCGCGGCGCTGGCCGCCCTCGACGAGGGCGTCATCCAGGTGCAGAGCGGCCGGCGCGCCGTGTGGCTGCGCTTCCGCCGCTGAACCCGTCACGACGATATCGATCAGCACATCTGGCGCCCGTGGCCATGCAGCGCGTGATCGGCAGGACGATTCTCGCCGGACCAGATCGCCAGACCGGTGTAGGGCTGTGGTCCATCCGTCCAGAATGGGTGGGCCGGCGGCAATCCCAGCGGCAGCAGGGCCGTGGTCGCCAGGTAGCAGCTTCCCGTGCTGATGTAACTCTCGCCGAGACCCGGCTGGGCCGCGCAGAGGCCGATGGCGAGGAATCCATCGGCGCGCCAATTGCCGGCCGGATCGAGGGTCCGGGCCTGCACCGCTTCAAGGGCGGTGCGAACCTGAGCAGGGGCGACATCTTCGGGCAACAGGTCCTGCAGCGCACATTGGGCAAGCAGCTGGAAGGCGCCGCAACGGTAGGCGATCGAGCGGCCGATCACCGGAAAGGAGCCGTCCGGAGCCACCATGCGCTCCTGGATGGCGGCGTAGCGACGGGCCCGGGCCAAGATCGCCGGTCTCTGCTTCGGCCAGCCATGATGGTTCTCACCCGTGGCCCGGCTGAGGTCGAGCAGCATGGGGTGCATGACATAGCTGTTGTAGTAGTCGGCATGGAAGTGTTCCCCGTCGCCGTAATGGCCGTCACCGAGGTACCACGCTTCATGCTGCCGCAGGGCGGCCGCGAGACGCAGTTGGTCGGCTTCGCCTCCGAGGACGGCGATGCCGGCCTCGGCCATGCCGGAAAAGCAATACCAGTTGTTGTGGTAGGCAAGCCACCGACGCGAGGCGCTCAGTTGGCCGACGACCCGGTCGCGGACCGACGCAGCCAATCCACCACCCAGGACGAAAGGCGAACGCACCAGCGCATGTCCAAGGAATCCGGCTTCGACCAACGCGTTCCGACCTGCGTCCAACGGCATATGGTCGCCAGATGCGGGGTCGCTCCAACGGTCGATGGCCGCCGTGGCCAGCCCACGCATCCGAGCCTGGAGCGCCGCCTCGGCGCCATCGAGCCCATCCAGTTCCAGCCACGGTGCGATGCCGGCCAGGGTGCGGGCAAGCGCTTCGAGGGCGCTCGGCCGGCCGTCCCCGTCGTGATCCGCCCGGCGCTCGACCACCATCCCGGACCGCAATCGGCCGGCCGCAGCGGCCGACAGCACGGGTTCAGCGCACCGCCGCAGGCGCTCTAGCCAGCACTGGCGCAGCAGGTGACCGGGAGCGAGGGCGGCGAGCATCGACCGTGGATGATCGGTCGCCGATGATGCAGGCAAGCAGGCAGATGCGTGCGTGGAACCCGCCTGATCTACGACACGCCCACCACTTCGCACCTGCCGCGGATGCCGCACAGGATGTCGTAGGGGATGGTGCCGGCCTGGCGGGCAAGTTCGGTGATCGACAGCTGTTCGCTGCCCTGCGTGCCGAACAGCACCACCGGCTCGCCCGGGCCGACCGGCTGGGGCAGGTCGGTGAGATCGACGATGATGTAATCCATGGTCACCCGCCCAAGGATCGGACAGCGCCTGGATTGGATCAGCACCGCGCCCTTGTTGGACAGGGCGAGCGGATACCCGTCGGCATAGCCAACCGGGACGATGCCGGTGACCGAATCGCGGTCGAGTATGCGGGTGCGGTTGTAGCTGATGCCGTGTCCACGCGGCAGGCGCTTGACCAGGGATAGCGAGGAGACCCAGCGCACCGCCGGAGTCAGACCGGGATCCGGGCAGCCGGCGGGGACCGTGCCCGACAGCAACAGGCCGACCCGGACCGCATTCGTGCGATCGACCGGGCGCAACAACAGGCCTTCCGAGTTGTGCCAGTGGATCCAGACGTCCGCCGGCAGCGGGCCGATCCGGTCGAGCAACGCGTCCATCAACTGCTCTTGCCCGCTCGCCACCTCGATCCGGTCGGCCATCGGGTAGTGCGTGCTGATACCGGCCAGGTGCAGGCTGTTCCACGCCAGCACCTCGCGGATCATCGCCTCGGCCTCATCTGGAAGGGCGCCGAAGCGGCCCATGCCGGTGTCGAGATTGACATGCACCGACAGCGGCGAACGGGGATTGGCGAGATGGGCGAATTCATGCACCTCATCGAGGGTCGAGAGGCACGGTTCGTAGCCGCCGGCGACCACCGATGGGCGTTCTTCGGGCAGCGGACTGCCGAGCAGGATGACGCGCGCCTCGGGTACCACCCGGCGGATCTTATCGGCCTCGCCCAGCGTCGCGCAGGCCATCGCCGACGCGCCAGCCTCGTGGTAGATGCGCGCGCAACGTTCGAGACCGAGACCATAAGCGTCGGCCTTGACCACGGCGATCACCGCCCGGCCAGCGGCAGCGGCGCGGATAGCGGCGACATTCTGGCGCAGCGCACCGTAGCTGACCTCGACGCGGTTCCTCCAGGCCATTCAGGGAACCGATGTTTCACGCGCGGCCGCACGCTGCAAGACCGGCGCCGGCTCCTGATGGTAGAGCGGCAGCACGGCATCCCAGGCGACGCTCGGCACCTGTCCGGCCAGGGCGGCGACGCCGCGGGCATCAGGACCGGAAGGATCACCGCAGACGACTCCGGGTCGCCAGCGTTCCGCCAGTCCCGGCTTGGCGCTCAGGGCCGGCCCGATCGCCACCGCCGTATCCGCCAGCTCGGGCAGCTGCGGCAGCTGGTCGTCACGGCAGGCATGGGTGGGGACGATCGTCTCCAGATGACCGCCGTTGATCCGGAACAGGGCATGGAAGGTGGTGTCACGCTTGAGCGGCAGCAGCACCCACCACAGCCCGTCGCCCTGACGCCTGGCGCAGGCGGCCAGGCTGTCGATCGGGTGGACCGGCAGGCCTTCCAGCCAGGCCAGGGTGCGCACCGCCATGGTCGCGGCACGCAACCCGGTGAACGAGCCGGGGCCGACCGCAACAGCCAGCGACGCGATCGGAGCATGGCAGCGCATGAGGCGGTCGAGCAGCGGCACAAGCTGGGCTTCGGCCGAGCCGGAACAGGCGGTGAAGTCCAGCGCCGCGCCATTCCAGGCACAGGCGGAACCGCTGCGGTCGGTCGCTTCGCAGGCGATGAGCACGAACTCAGGATGCGGCAGGGCGCGCCGACGCCAGCATCACCAGCGTCTTGACCCCGAGCTCCATGAGTAGGAAGGGCTTGGCGATCAGATCCGTACCCGTGCCCTCGCCAGTGGCGAAGAAGCCCGCGAATTCATCCATGCCGGTCACGAAGATCACCGGCAGCTGGGCGCGTCCAGGCAACTGACGCGCCTTGGCCGCCAATTGCAGGCCACTCATGCCGTCCATCACGACATCGGTGACCAGCATGCCATGACCGCCAGCCGCCAATCGCTGCAGGGCTTCGGCCGGTGTCGCCACCACGTCGTGGGTGATGCCCACCTTGGTCAGCGCACTGGTCAGCAAAACCCTGGCCATGCGGTCGTCATCCACAGCCAGGACGCGGCCAGACACGGCCGCCGGCCGGCGCTCGAGCAACTGGCTGCGCAAGCAGGTCGCCGCCTGCTGCATGGTCCGACGGTTGGAGGCGGAACGGCGGGCGGGCTGGGCTACCAGTTCGCGGGCCAGGGCTTCGAGCGCGCCAGCCAGGTGGGCGACCCCGGCAAGGGCGGCGGCGCCTGCCGCGGCGGACAAACCACGTGAAGCCGCCGCGATCTCGGCCAGGACCCGATCGTCGGCATCACCCGCATCGAGCCGACGGGTCAGCACCTGGATGCGCGCCTGGGCGGTATCCGCGGCCATCAGCGCCACCCCGGGATCGACGGGGGTGTTCTGCGAACCGATGACCCGGCCGGGCATCAGGCTGGTCAATTCGGCAGCCAGATGCGCCGGCGAGGTGCCTGCCTTGATCAGCACCCTGGTCGCCCCCGAAGATTTGGCCTCGGACAGCTGACGTTCGGCGAAGGCATTCGACAGGACGAGGATGGGCAGGTCGGGATACGTCAGGCGCAGACGCCGGACCACCTCGGCCCCATCGATATCGGGCAGGACCAGATCCACCACGGCTGCGGCCAACGGGGTACGCGAAGCCAGGTCCAGGCCGGTGGCACCGTCAGCGGCGACCACGCAGGTCAGACCCCGGCTGCTCAATCCGGCCGTATAGATGCGCCGGATCAGGGGATCATCGTCGATCAGCAGGATCATCGGGCCTGCCACCGGAGCTTCGCTCAGCAGTTCGATGGACGAGCGGAAGCGGGCGTGGACCGGCGCCCTGCCGGCCTGGACCAGGGCGATATCATCGCGCAGTTCGGCTGCATCGGCATAGCGTTCGTCGCGCTTCTTGGCGGTCAGCTTGGCGATGATCGAGGCGACCTGCGGCCCCAGATCGGGCCGATGCGCCAGGATGTCTGGGAAGGGTTCGCTGAGCAGAGAACCCAGCACCGCCCAGGCAGTGGCGCCGGGGAACGGAGTCTGGCCGGTGGCGATGTGGTAGATCGTCGTTCCCAACGCGTACAGGTCGGCCCGGCCGTCAAGGGGCTCGGCCCGGGCCTGCTCGGGCGGCATGTAGTCAGGAGTGCCGACGGTGTAGCCCGCACGCGTCACCCCCGGAGCGCCGTCAGCGATATGCGCCAGGCCGAAGTCGGCGACCTGGGCATGTCCATCGGGGCCGAACAGCAGATTGGAGGGCTTCAGATCGCGATGGATGATGCCTGCGGCATGCAGCGCGGAGAGGGCCTGCGCCACGTCATCCAGGATGCCCAGGAGGACCTCTTTGGGGACCCTACAGCGCATGCGCCGCATCAGGTCATCGCCGTCTCCGCCGGCGACCAGATCCATGACCAGGTAGGGAAAGCCGGAGTGTTCGCCGACGTCCAGGCAGCGTACCAGCCGGGGATGGGTGACCGCCGCCGCTGCGCGGGCCTCGGCCAGCATGCGCTCGCGGTAGGCGCCCGCCCGCACCGGATCGATGATCTTGAGGGCCACCTCGTCCACCCCGGCGCTGCTGCGCGCGGCATAGACCGAGGCCATGCCGCCGGTTCCCAGCAGTCGCAGGACGCTGAGTCCGGCGAATTGCGGCCATTCGGCGGCCAGGGGCGGATGCGGGCAGGACGGTCCGGTCACGATTCAGCCTGCCGAACGCAACGACGGCAAGGCTTCGACCACCCGGGTCAATTCACGGACGATGTCCTCACGATTGGCCAGCGCACCAGCGGCGTCCCCGTTGTTGGCGGCCAGTTCGGTCCGGGCGCACACGTCGCACAGCGCAGTGGCTCCCAGATTGAGAGCCGACCCGCGCAGGCGATGTGCCGCCTTGGCCAATTCACCCGCAGGGGCGCCCGGGATGATGCGCGCAAGCTGCGTCTGAGTCTCGGCGGGGAAGGAGTCGATCATGTCGGCGATGATCGTATCGGCATCCTCGCCAAGTTCTGCACGCAAGGTCCCGAGGACGGTTGGATCAATGCACATCGGTTCGGTGACCATGCCGGACATGGTAGCCAGCCCGGGGCACGGCTGCAAGCCCGTCAGCCGGTGCAGTGCGCCGCAAAAGCCTTGGCGAAGAGTTCCGCGATCTGCTGCGGATGACGCCCCTCGATCTGATGACGGTGCAGCATCCACACCACCTCGCCGTCCTTGAGCAGGGCCGCGCTGGGCGAACTCGGTGGATATTCAGCGAAATGGCCGCGGGCGCGATTGGTTGCCTCTTTGTCCACCCCGGCGAACACGGTGACGCAGCGGCCGGGCTTGGCCGGAGCAGAGGCGAGGGCCTGGGTCAATCCAGGCCGGGCTCCGCCGGCAGCGCAGCCGCACACGCTGTTGATGAACACCAGGGTGGAGCCTGGCTTGGCTAGTTCGGCATCGACCTGTTCCGGCGTGGTCGCCTCGATCAGGCCCATCGCCTTGACTTCGCCACGGATCGGATCGGTCAGTTCAGAAGGGTACATGAGCGGCGATGCTGGCACGCCTGGCGTAAGCGCCAGAAGCTAGCCCCCAGGCCTTGCACGCGATTCAGGCCGGCTGGGCAGCGACCGTCTCGGCTGGAACCTCGGCCACGACGGCCGGAGCCGCAGGCTTGGCCATGCTCTGCATGCGGGCGCGACGCTCGCGCACGCAGTGGAAGCTCATCCAGGCGAAGCCCGAGAGGTAGATGGCGAGCAGGGGCGTGATCCAGGTGTGCGCACCGATGAAGCCGACGGTCATGCCGACGATGGCCCACAGGGCGCACAGCGCCTCGGGCAGGCCGCTGTGGGCGCGGGCCCGGTAGCTGCCGGTGCCGCTCGAACCGGCCTTGGGGGTGCGCACGAAGGCGGACTGCTTGCCGCGCACCGCCTGCCACACCGCCGTAGCGTTGCTGATGGCGATGCCGGTGCCGATGGCGGCCAGGATGGGCAGGGCGCGCAGGTTGCGCCAGCCGGCGCGACCATGCAGGGTCAGCTGGCTGACGATATAGACCGCGATCGGGGCGCTGGCACCGATCAGAAACGAAGCGATGCCAAGCATCAGCACCCAGGTCGGGATCGACCCCTGATCGACCAGCAGCAGGGCAAGCGGGGCGCAGAACAGCGACAGCAGGATGAGCGGGTGGACCAGGTAATGCGTCATGTGCAGGGTGCTGCACAACTTGGCATGCATACCCCAGGAACTGCGCCAGACGCGCGGCAGCAGCTTGATGGCCGTCTGGATCGAACCCTTGGCCCAGCGGAACTGCTGGCTGCGCCAGGCATTCACGTCGGCTGGCACCTCGCCGGGCACGCCCAGGCCGATCCGATAGGTGCAACGCCAGCCGACCAGCTGGGCGCGATAGGACAGGTCCATGTCCTCGGTCAGCGTGTCGTGTTCCCAGCCGCCGGCATCGATGATCGCCGAACGCCGCCAGAGGCCGCAGGTGCCGTTGAAGTTCATCGGCAGGCCGGACCAGGCGCGGGCGCCCTGCTCGACCGCGAAGTGGCCGTCGATGCCGACCGCCTGGGCCTGGGTCAGGATGTTGTCGCGGCGGTTGCAGTGCTCCCAGCGGCCCTGCACCAGGGCCAGGCCGGGATCGGCCAGCAAGGGCTTGATCGCGATGCGCAGGAAGTCGGGCTCGGGGATGAAGTCGGCGTCGAAAATCGCGATGAACGGGGCGTCACAGGACTTCATGCCGTTTTCGAGCGCGCCGGCCTTGTAACCGGTGCGGTCGGTGCGATGCAGCGACACCGCGTCAAGTCCACGCGCCTGCAGGCTGGCCACGGCGGTACGGCCGATCAGCACGCTGTCATCGGTCGAGTCGTCCAGCAGCTGGATGTGCAGGCGGTCCTTGGGCCAATCGAGACGGCTGACCGCCTCGAGGACACGCACCACCACGTCGCGCTCGTTGAACACCGGCAGCTGGATCAGGACATGCGGCAGCTCGCCGTCCGGCGGCAGCGGCGTGGCCGCCTCGTGGGCGGCCTGGGCGGCAGCCGCCCGGCGGTGACGCAGGAACAAAGCCAGCAGCCACAGGCTGTGCAGGCCATACAGCGCCAGGGCGGCGACGGCCAGCACATAGAGTCCACCGGCGATCCAGGTGATCGGCGCGATGGCATCCGTGATGTTCTGGGGCAGGATGGTTTCGCGGGCGGCGCCAGCGATCGGTGCGATATCAGGGGCGGCGAACATGAAGCGCAGCAGTATGTCAAGTGATTCACACAACGCAAGATCACGGTAAATCCAGGGCGTCAGCCTGGAAATCGGCCGAAATCATCCCTGGGCCGTAAATATCCTTGCCCGCTCCGTTCTCTATTTCTCTGGTCCTCCACGCCTGCATACAAACGCAAACGACCCCTGCGCAATGCAGGGGCCGTTCCTTTTTGGCCAAACCTCAGAAGGTCTCTTTGGCCGCCAGGTCCCAGGTTTGCAGAATCTGGATGTAGTTGCCGCGCTCGTACAGCTTGGGATCCGGGCAGCGCTTCAGGTTCATGCTGCCGCGCATCTGCGCGACGCTCTCGTACTCGTGCGCCGCCAGCCAGTCGGCCAGGCGCAGGCGCAGTTCGCGGATCGAGCCGGGTCCGCTCTTGATGATGCGGCTGACCACCTGCACGACGTTGGCGCCGCACATGATCGCCTTGACCGCCTCGATCTCGCTGTGCACGCCGCCGGTCGCAGCCAGGCTCAGCTTGCGCTGCGCAGACAGAACGGCCAGCCAGTGCAGGCGCAGCAGGATCTCCGAGCGGTGGCTCGGATAGGTGCGCTTGACCTCCTGGTTCTCGATGTCGATGTCCGGCTGGAAGAAGCGGTTGAACACCACCAGGCCGTTGGCCCCCGCCTCTTCGATGCGCTTCGCCAGGTGCGCGAAGCTGGTGTAGTAGGGGCTGACCTTGACGGCGAGGGGCACCTTCACCGATGCGCGCACGCTCTTGACGATGGTCAGCAGGCGGTCTTCGACCTGGGCCGCACTCTCTTCCGGGTCCATCGCGACCTCGTAGAGATTCAGTTCGAGGGCGTCGGCGCCGGCCTGTTCGACCAGGCGGGCGTAGTCGGTCCAGCCGCCGGGGGTCACGCCGTTGAGCGAGGCGACCACCGGCACGCGCACCGCCGCCTTGATGCGACGGATCTGTTCGAGGTACTCGTCGGTGCCCAGGCGGTAGTCATCCGCGCCAGGCAGATAGCTGGTCGCTTCGGCGAAGCTGTCGGCACCCTGGGCGTGCGCGAAGTCGGCAGCCCTGCTTTCAGCGGTGATCTGTTCCTCGAACAGCGAGGGCATGACGATCATCGGCGCACCCGCATCCTCGAGCGCGCGCACCGCGCCGAGGTCGTTGACCACCGGCGAAGCGCCGGGGACGAAGGGGTGGGCCAGCTTGAAGCCAAGATAGGTCGTGGAGAGGTCCATGATGGTGTCCTAGTGTCGTGTGTTGGTGTTGTTCAGGTCCATCACTCTTCAGCGCCCGAGCTCGCCTGCGGCTTGGCCGCGGGCGCCTGCTTGTCGAGCGGGAAGCGGATCTCGGCCAGCTTCTGGTACAGCGCGACGCGCTGGGCCGAGTGCTCGACCTGCATCTCCGACAGGGCCTTGAAGCGCACCGGGTCGAGCTTCTCGACCATGCGGAAGCGCGTCTCGTTGCGCAGGTAGTCGAGGACCGGGGTCTTGCCGCCCTCGCTGTCGAGGACCAGCGGCAGTTCGCCCTTCTCGGTGCGGCGCGGGTCGAAGCGGTAGAGCGGCCACACGCCGCTGGACACGGCCAGCTTCTGCTGCTCCAGACCCTGACGCAGGTCGTAACCGTGCGCGATGCAGTGGCTGTAGGCGATGATGATCGCCGGGCCGGGATAGCTCTCGGCCTCCTGGAAGGCGGCGACCGTATGCGCGTCCTTGGCGCCGAAGGCGACCGAGGCGACGTAGGCGTGGCCGTAGCTCATCGCCATCAGGCCGAGATCCTTCTTGTGGATCGACTTGCCGGCCACCGCGAACTTGGCCGAGGCGCCGATCGGCGTGGCCTTCGAGGCCTGGCCGCCGGTGTTCGAGTACACCTCGGTGTCCATCACCAGGATGCGCACCTTGCGCCGGTTGGCGAGGACGTGGTCGAGGCCGCCGTAGCCGATGTCGTAGGCCCAGCCATCGCCACCGAAGATCCACACGC
Source organism: bacterium (assembly GCA_020047915.1). Classification (GTDB taxonomy): domain Bacteria; phylum Planctomycetota; class UBA11346; order UBA11346; family UBA11346; genus UBA11346. The sequence goes on from JAIFND010000045.1 coordinate 13,265, forward strand.
TCTTCTCGACCAGGTAGTCGATCAGGACGAGCAGGCGCTTGGCCTCTTCGCCTTCGAGCGTCGCCAGCTTGGCGCGCAGGGTCACCACGCGGGCACGCTGGGCGGTGAAGTCGGCCTCGGAGCTCTGGGTCGCGGCCAGGATCTGCGCGGCGAGTTCGCCGCCGACCTTGGGCGCCAGGGCGAGCAGCAGCAGGCGGGCCTGCTCGCTGAGCGCATCGACACCCAGGCGGATGCCGAGACCGAACTCGGCGTTGTCCTCGAACAGGCTGTTGGCCCAGGCCGGGCCGCGCCCGTCCTTGTTCTGGCTGTACGGGGTGGTCGGCAGGTTGCCGCCGTAGATCGACGAGCAGCCGGTGGCGTTGGCGATGATCGCACGGTCGCCGAACAGCTGGCTGACCAGCTTCACATAGGGCGTCTCGCCGCAGCCCGCGCAGGCGCCGCTGTATTCGAAGAGCGGCTGCAGGAACTGGCTGGTACGGACGTCGAACTTCGCGTACTTCGAGCGGTCCATCTCCTTCAGGTCGAGGAAGAACTTGTAGTTCGTAGCCTCGGGGGCCATCAGGTTCAGCGCCGGCGTCATGTCGAGCGCCTTGTGCTTCGGGTTGGTCTTGTCCTTGGCCGGGCAGACCACAGCGCACAGGCCGCAGCCGGTGCAGTCCTCGGGCGCAACCTGGATAGTGAACTTCTGGCCCTTCAGCTCGGGCGCCTTGGCGTCCTGGCTCTTGAAGGTGGCCGGGGCCTTGGCCAGGTCGGCGGCGTCGTAGGCCTTGACGCGGATCGCCGCGTGCGGGCAGACGAAGCTGCACTTGTTGCACTGGATGCAGATGCTGTTGTCCCACACCGGGATTTCGACAGCGATGCCGCGCTTCTCCCACTGCGTGGTGCCGGTCGGCCAGGTGCCGTCGATCGGGAAGGCCGACACCGGCAGGGCGTCGCCCTTGCCGGCCAGCATCACGCCCTGGACCTGCTTGGTGAACTCGGGCGCGTCATGCGGGACGACCGGCAGCTGGCGGATCTTCGAGTCGGCCTTCGCGCCGCTGATCTCGTAGAGGTTGGCCAGGGTCGCATCGACCGCGGCCCAGTTCTTCTGCACCACCTCGTCGCCACGCTTGCCATAGGTCTTCTTGATCGCGGCCTTGATCTCGGCGATCGCCTCGTCCTTGGGCAGGACCTTGGACAGCGCGAAGAAGCAGGTCTGCATGATCGTGTTGATGCGCCCGCCCATGCCGGTCTGCTTGGCGACCGCGATGGCGTCGATGGCGTAGAGCTTCAGCTTCTTGGCCAGCACGACCTGCTGGAACTCGACCGGCAGCTTGCCCCACACCGCATCCTTGGCGAAGGGCGCGTTGATCAGGACGACGGCGCCTTCGGCGGCGTTGTCGAGCACATCCATGCGCTCGATGAAGCGCCACTGGTGCACGGCGACGAAGCTGGCCTTGGCGATCAGGTAGGGTGCCTTGACCGGCGTCTTGCCGAAGCGCAGGTGGCTGACCGTCATCGAGCCGGACTTCTTCGAGTCGTACACGAAGTAGCCCTGGCTATGCATACCGGGCATGTGGCCGATGATCTTGATCGAGTTCTTGTTCGCACCCACGGTGCCGTCAGCGCCGAGGCCGTAGAACAGCGCCTTGACCGTGTCCTTGGGCTCGACGTCGAGGTCGGGCAGCAGGGGCAGGCTGAGGTTGGTGATGTCATCGACGATGCCGACGGTGAAGCGGCGCCGCGGACTGGCCTTGCCCAGCTCGGCGAACACCGACTGCACCATCGCCGGGGTGAATTCCTTGGACGACAGGCCGTAGCGGCCGGCGACCACCTGGATCGCCAGGCCGGCCTCGGCCACCGCGATGGCGACGTCCTGGAACAGCGGGTCGCCAGTGGCGCCCGGCTCCTTGGTACGGTCGAGAACGGCCAGCTTTTTCACGCTCTTGGGCAGCGCGGCGAGGAGCTGGGCGGTGGGGAAGGGGCGGTAGAGGCGCAGGGTCAGGACGCCGACCTTCTCACCCTTGGCGGCGAGGAACTTCGCCGTCTCGGTGGCGGTCTCGGCGCCCGAGCCCATCAGCAGGATGACCTTGTCGGCATCGGCGGCGCCGGCGTATTCGGCGAGGGCGTACTTGCGGCCAACCACCTTGGCGAACTGCTCCATCACCTCGGCGACGATGCCGGGCACCGCGTCGTGCCACTTGTTGCAGGCTTCGCGCGCCTGGAAGAAGGTGTCGGGGTTCTGCGCCGTGCCGCGCATCACCGGCTTGTCCGGGTTGAGGGCGCGGGCGCGGTGCGTGGCGACCATCTCATCGGTGACCAGCTGCTTGAGCTGCTCGTCGGCGAGCGGGGTGATCTTGTTGACTTCGTGGCTGGTGCGGAAGCCGTCGAAGAAGTGCAGGAAGGGCACCCGCGCCTTGAGCGTGGCGGCGTGGGCGATGGCGGCGAAGTCGTGCGCCTCCTGGACGTTCTGCGAGGCGAGCATGGCGAAGCCGGTCATGCGGCAGCCCATCACGTCCGAGTGGTCGCCGAAGATCGACAGGGCGTGGGTGGCGACGCTGCGCGCCGACACGTGCATGGTGAAGGCGGTGAGTTCACCCGCGATCTTGTACATGTTCGGGATCATCAGCAGCAGGCCCTGCGACGCCGTGAAGGTCGTCGCCAGCGAGCCGGCCTGCAGGGCGCTGCATCTCCATGATGTCGGGCACCTGGCCCCACAGGTTCTTGCGCCCGCGCACCGACCACTCGTCAGCCCATTCGCCCATGTTGGACGACGGGGTGATCGGGTAGATCGCTGCCACCTCGGACAGCTTATGGGCAACCATGGCGCAAGCCTCGTTGCCGTCGACGGAGATCATGTGATCGCTCATGTTCAGGGGTCCTTTGTCGGGTCGGGGATGATAATGATCGGGGATGAAGGCTCTAGTGGGTAGTTTCAGCGGCGTTTACAGTTGTTTTATGCACTCGGTCGGACAGCCCTCACGGGCGTCCTGGATCGCCGCCGCATGCGTCTCGGCGTAGCCGGGCTTGAGCGGGCTGCGCTCGGCGGCGTTGCTGGTGTCCTTGCCGTCGAGGCGCGCCGCGCCGGCGATCAGGCAGCCGTCACCGGCGTCCATGGCGAATATCTCGGGGGCGACATCGACGCAGGCGCCGCAGGCGATGCAGCCCTCGTCGATCCAGATGGTGGT
>JAIFND010000231.1 GCA_020047915.1 bacterium
CGAGGGTGGCGCGCAGGCGGGCGCCGGTGGCGACGGCCTGGCCGCAGATGTCCTGTTCGGCGAAGACGCGCAGCACGGCGTCGGCGGCGGCCACCGCCAGGGCGTTACCGGCGTAGGTGTTCGAGTGCAGGAAGGCGCGGCGGCTGGCCCAGGTGCCGAGGAAGGCGTCGTAGATGCGGTCCGGCGCCAGCACGCAGGCGAGGGGCAGACTGCCGCCGGTCAGGCCCTTGGACACGACGGCGAGATCCGGCATGCCGGCCACCGCCAGGTGCGAGGCGAGCATCGCGCCGCAGCGGCCCATGCCGCTGGCGACCTCGTCGGCGATCAGCAGCACGCCGTGCGCGTCGGCCCAGCGCCAGATCGGGCGAGATGATGCGCATGCCGCCGGCACCTTGCAGCACCGGCTCGTAGATGATGGCGGCGAGGCTGGCCGCTTGTGGTTCGAGCTGGGCTGCGATTGCCGGCCACTCGGCCGCGGCGTCGAGCCAGGCCGGGTCTTCCGGTCCACGGCGATAGGGCAGGCCGCTCAGGGTCAGGGTCGGAAACAGCAGGGGGCGGTAGGGGTCGGCGTAGAGGCCGAGGTCGCTGACCGACAAGGCGCCGACCGTCTCGCCGTGATAGCCGTTTTCCAGGGTCGCATAGCGGGTGCGGGCCGTCTGCCCCTGCAACTGGTGCCAGTGCAGGGCCATCTTGAGGGCGACTTCGACGGCAGTGCTGCCGTTGTCAGCGAAGAAGACCTTGGAATAGCTTTGAGCTTTGAGCTTTGAGCTTTGAGTTCGCGGTTCAGGCAGCGCGTTGGCGGCAGCCAGGAGTCGTTCGGCAAAGCCAACGACCAGCTCACTGGTCGTATTAGCCAGGATCACATGCTCAAAACGGGCAAGTTGGGCCTGGATGGCGCCGATGACGGCAGGATGGCCGTGCCCAAGGCTCTTACACCACCAGCTGCTGATGGCATCGAGCACAATCCTGCCATCAGCAAGCTGCAAACGGCAGCCAGAGGCCGATACGATAGGCAGGGGGGTGAAGTCCGCGTAGTCGGACATCTGGCTGCACGGGTGCCAGATGGCAGCCAGGTCGCGGTCGATGAGCGATGTGGCGTCCATAATTCTATGATCCGGGCTTGGATATGCTGGTCCAGGACCAAATCGTTGTCCAAAAGCGATATTGCCTGGTCAAAATCTTGGATCGACGACAAGTTTTCTTTCTGGAGTTCATCTTGCTATGCCGTTGCGAGATATTCCTGTTTGACTTGTCTGCCGAACATGCCTATAAGCCTCTCCCCACGACGCACCTCTGCTGGTCCCGCCTGACAACAGGCTACCGGCAGATCAAAACCGTCGGGTACGGAGTCTGTCATGAATGCAAAGGTCCCCACCGGCGGCGAGATGATCGTCAAGTGCCTCGAGCGCGAGGGCGTCGAGTTCGTGTTCGCCTATAGCGGCGGCGCGGCGATGCCGATCTTCGATGCGCTCTACGACTCCAAGATCCGGCTGGTGCAGGTCCGCCACGAGCAGGGCGCGACCCACATGGCCGACGGCTACGCCCGCGCCACCGGCAAGCCCGGCATCGTCCTGGTCACCTCCGGTCCCGGCGCCACCAACACGGTCACCGGCTGCCTCACCGCACTGATGGACTCGGCGCCGATGATCGTCCTGTGCGGCCAGACCATCTCGCCGATGCTCGGCAAGGATGCCTTCCAGGAAGCCGACGTCACCGGCATCACCTACCCGGTGGTCAAGCACAGCTACCTGGTCAAGAAGTCGAACGACATCCCGCGCGTGATGAAGGAGGCCTTCCACCTCGCCACCACCGGACGTCCCGGCCCGGTGCTGCTCGACCTGCCCAAGGACATCACCCAGGGTCCGTGCACGGCGCCGATGGTCGACTCCGTCTTCCTGCCCGGCTACCACATCCCCGGCCGCGCCGACGCCAAGCTGCTCGACCAGGCCGCCGCCTACATCATGAAGGCCAAGCGGCCGCTGCTGTACGTTGGTCAGGGCGCCGTGATCAGCGGTGCCGGTCCGGCGATCGCGATGCTCGCCGAAAAGACCGGCGCGGCGGTGGTCAACACGCTGCTCGGCAAGGGCGCGGTCAGCGAGGCCGCCTCGTGCAACCTCGGCATGCTCGGCATGCACGGCACCGCCTACGCCAACCGCGCGGTCGAACACTGCGACCTGATCATGGCGATCGGCGCGCGCTGGGACGACCGCATCACCGGCAAGCTGGCGACCTTCTGTCCCGACGCGATCAAGCTGCACATCGACATCGATGTCGCCGAGTTCGGCAAGATCATCAAGCCGCACGTGTCGCTGGCCGGCGACGCCAAGCTGGTCATCGAGGACCTCATCCCGCGCGTGTCCAAGCTCGACACCGCGGCGTGGTGGAAGGACATCGAGGGCTGGCGCAAGGCCTACCCGCTGAAGTACCCGAAGAAGGGTGGCCTGCGCGCCCAGATGGTGCTCGACCGCCTCGACAAGCTCGGCGGCCGCGACTGCATCATCACCACCGACGTCGGTCAGCACCAGATGTGGTCACGACCAAGAACCGCCACTGGATCAGCAGTGGCGGGGCCGGCACCATGGGCTTCGGCTTTCCCGCAGCGATCGGCGCCAGCCTCGCCACCAACCGCAGCCCGGTGTGGGCGGTGGTTGGCGACGGCGGCTTCCAGATGACCCTGTGCGAACTCGCCACCGCCTTCGTCGAGAAGGTGCCGGTCAAGGTGCTGATCATCAACAACCACTACCTTGGCATGATCCGCCAGTGGCAGGAGCTGTTCTTCGACAACCGCCTGTCGGGCTGCGATCTGCCGGGCAATCCGGACTTCTGCAAGCTGGCCGAGGCCTACGGCATCAAGGCCTTCCGCGTCAAGCGCGCTGCCGATGTCGACAAGGTGCTGAAGAAGGCGATGGCCTACAATGACGGCCCCTGCGTCATCGACGCCGAAGTGGTCAAGGAGGACAACGTCTTCCCGATGATCCCGGCCGGCGCCGGCTATGCCCAGATGATCGTCGAGAAGCCCAAGGTGAAGATGGAGAAGCCGACCGGATCGACCTGAAGGTCGATCCGGAGCTTGGAGCTGAGAGCTTCGAGCTTGGAGCCCGAACAACCATGCCGACATCCTTCCGTGATCTGGAGATATGGCGCCGATCGCTCGCCTGGGCGACGGAGGTGCATGTTGTGACGCGGGCCTTCCCGCGCGAGGAGATGTGGGGGCTGGCTGCCCAGGTTCGTCGGGCGGCGATCTCAGTTCCCAGCAACATCGCGGAAGGGCATGGCCGTCTGACAGCGGCTGACTTCAAACAATTCCTTGCTGTGGCCCGTGGCTCTTTACGCGAGGCCGAAACGCAGTTGGAGATGTCCCTTCGGCTCGGCTATGTCAAACAGATCCAGGTGCAGCCACTTATAGACGAAGCCCAGGCCATAGGCCGCATGGTGTCCTCGTTCATTTCAAGAATCACCGAGCAGCGCTCTGGTCCCGCGACGCGGGCTCAAAGCTCAAAGCTCAAAGCTCAAAGCTCATCATGACCACCACCGCTACTCCGCTCCACACCATCGCCCTGCTGGTCCGCAACAAGCCGGGCGTGCTGGTCCGTACCGCGCTCGTGTTCTCGCGCCGCGGCTACAACATCGAATCGCTGGTCGTGTCGCCGGCCTTCGATGCCGAGATCGCCGGCTACAAGTCGGAAGCCAACGAGTTCTCGCGCATGACCATCACCTGCTCGGGTGACGCGGCCGTGCTCGAGCAGATCGTCAAACAGCTCGAGAAGCTGATCGACGTCGTGCACGCCATCGACCACAGCGGCCAGGCCGTCATCGAAAGCGAACTCGCCCTGGTGAAGGTCAAGGTCGCCCTGGCCGACCGCACCGCGGTGCTGCAGATCGCCGAGCACTACAAGGCCAAGGTGGTCGATTACGGCGCCGACTCGCTGATCCTGCGCGTCGAAGGCGAGAGCGACAAGCTCGACGCCTTCCTCGCCCTGCTCAAGGGCTGCAAGATCGTCGAGTTGGTGCGTAGCGGCAAGATTCTGATGGCGCGGGGCTTGTCCACGACCTGAAGCTTCTAGGGGCGATGCCCCTAGGACCCCGCGGCCTTTGTCGCGTCTCGGTTTCGTCGCTGCGCTCCGAAACCGTGGGCGGATGGCTTCGCCATTGTATCCGCCCACCGCCGCTCGGCGGCCGTTGTTAGCATCTAGGGGCTTTCGCCCCTAGGACCCCGCGGCCTTTGTCTCGGCTCGGTTTCGTCGCTGCGCTCCGAAACCGTGGCGGCATCGGCTTCGCCGATTGTATGCCGCCACCGCCGCTCGGCGGCCGGCAGCACTGCGTGCTGCACTTTGTGCGGGGACGCCCCGCAACCCCCAAACGCAGCGGGTTATGCGGGCTCTAAGCTCAAAGCTCAAAGCTCAAAGCTCGGGCCGGGCTAGCCGCGCAGGCGCTTGGCGAGGCCGATGGATTTCAGGCCGAGCAGGGTGTACCAGCCGACGTCGATCTGGTGCCAGGCCAGGCCGAGGCGGGCGCGGCCCGGTTCACGGTGGTGGTTGGCGTGCCAGTTCTCGCCCTGGAACAGGTGGATGAAGGCCAGCCAGCGCACGTTGCGGCCGGTGCCGTGCTCTTCACGCGCGCCGAGATGGCACACGCTGTTGACCGTGCACTGGGTGTGCAGCGCCCACACCAGACGCACCGGGCCCAGCCACACGCAGGCCGCCAGCGCCGCTTCCCAACCGATCCACGGGGTCAGCAGCAGGCCGCCGAAGACGCTGAGCGCCAGGGTCGGGTAGAGCAGCGTGTCCCACATGCGGTAGCGCAGGTTGAGCATGTCCGGCGCGTAGGTCTTCGACTCGACGCGCGGCGCCTGCCACAGCCAGCGCAGGTGCGCCCACCACATGCCGTGGTCGGGTGAACTGATGTCCTGGTCGGTGTCGCTGTGGCGATGGTGGTGACGATGGAAGGTCACCCAGCTGCGCGGCGTGCCGCTGCCGTTGAGCACGGCGAAGAACAGCAGGGGCTGCTCGACCAGCGGGTTGAGCTTGGCGCCGGCGTGTGCCAGCGAGCGGTGGTAGGCGACCGTGGTGCCCAGGCCGCCAAGGAACAGCAGGACGGCGGAGGCGACCAGGATCGGCCAGGCGGGCAGTGGCAGGAGGATCGCTCCGGCGACGGCGGCGACATGGATGGCGACGATCCAGGCCAGGGTCGGGATCTCGCCTTTGGCGCACCACCACCACGGCTTGTTCCAGGGGCGGGTGTCGGCGGCGATGGGGTCGGCTGTGCTCAAGCTGTGCTCTGGGGTGGGCGTATCGGGATGCCTGCGGCGAAGCGCGGGATGCTACGACGACCCTCGTTTCCACAACCGTGGGAACGCACAGTCTATGCAGGGTTTCCCGATCGCTTATCCCGCCCCGTGTGTGATGATGTAGGACTCATGGTTGATTCCCCCGCTGCCGCTCCGTCACCCAAAGCCTTTGCCAATCTGGGCTTGCCCGCCCCGATCGCAGCCGCCCTGGTGGCCCGCGGGATCTCCGTCCCGACCCCGGTGCAGGCCGCGGTCATCCCGCTGGCCATGGGCGAGGGCGACATCCTCGCCCAGGCCCGCACCGGTTCGGGCAAGACCCTGGCCTTCCTCCTGCCGCTGACCGCGCGCATCGCGGCCGGCGAGATCCATCGCGCCTGGATCGTCTGCCCGACCCGCGAACTGGCCCAGCAGTGCGCGCGCGAGGCCGCCACCGTGCTCGGCGAGGGCAAGACGGCGGTGCTGGTCGGCGGTGTGCCGGCCTATCCGCAGGTCGCCGATCTCCGTCGTGGCGTGCCGCTGGTCATCGGCACCCCGGGTCGCATGTGCGACCACCTCACCCGACTCGCGCTCAAGCCCGACGCCGAGATCATCGTCCTCGACGAGGCCGACCAGATGCTCGATCTCGGCTTCGCCGAGGATCTCGAACGTCTGGTCAAGGACCTCGGCGAAAGCTGCGCACGCTGGCTGTTCAGCGCCACCTTCCCGCCGCAGATGCAGGCCGCGGTCGGACGCTGGTTGGACAAGCCGCGCGAAGTGCGCCTCGACTCCGGCACCGCCAGCACGCACGTGCGCCAGCGCTACGCCGTAGCCCCGCGCGGCGCCGCGATCGCTTCGCTCGCCCGCCTGCTGCATGCCCTCGAACCCGGCCGCGCGATGGTCTTCGTGCGTACCCGCGACGAGGTCGATGGAGCGGTGCGCGCCATCGCCGCCGAGGGCATCGAGGCGGCAGGCATCAGCGGCGAACTGGCCCAGGATGCGCGCGAGCGCGTGCTGGCGCGCTTCCGCGAGGGCAAGCTGGCGGTGCTGGTCGGCACCGACGTCGCCGCGCGCGGCATCGACGTCCCCGGCGTCACGCATGTGTTCAACCTCGGGCTGCCGGTCGGCGTCGAGAGCTACACCCACCGCATCGGCCGCACCGCGCGCGCCGGCGCCGATGGCGAGGCGTGGACCATCCTCTACGCGGTCGAGCGCGCCCGCTTCCTGCGCATGGCCGGCGCTGCGCGCTGCCGTCCCGAGGAGGCGCCGCTGCCCACTGCGGCGCAGATCACCGAGGCGCGCCGCGAGCGTCTGGCCAAGCGCGTCGCCGAGTCGCTGGGCGAGAAGTTCAAGCTGCCGCCCTCGTTCGCCGCGCTGGTCAAGGAGCACACTGCCGAAGTCGTGCTCGCCGCGCTGGTCCACCGCCTGGTGCCCGACGCCCTGCCCGAGCGCACCGTCGATCCGGCCAAGGCCGGCTACGCTCCGCCCAGCGGCGCGGTGATCTCGCTGTTCGTCGGCATCGGCATGATCGACGGCATCAACCCCGGCACCCTGGTCGCGCTGCTGTGCCACCAGTGCTCGCTGAAGGGCAGCGATCTCGGCCGCATCAAGGTGCTCGAACGCCACAGCCTGGTCGAGATCGCTTCGACCGCGCT
>JAIFND010000162.1 GCA_020047915.1 bacterium
GACACCACGACATGGCCTCCAGGGGCGACGGCATCCAAGGCATTGCCGATCAGATTGAGCAGCACCTGCTGGATCTGATCCACATCCACGCTGCAGCGCGGCAGATCCGGGGCGCAGTCGATCTGAAGAATCTTGCCTTCGGCCCGGGCCCGAGCCTCGGCCAGGCTGATGACCGTGCTGATCACCTCCCCAATACAGGCCGGGGCGCGATCCGGAGCCCGCTGGCGCTCGAAGTCGAGCAGATTGCGCACCAGACGGGCGATACGGTCGACCTGGCGCTCGAGCACATCAATCCCAGCGACGACCTCGTTGAGCCCGCCCGCCGGCGCATCGGCGCCAGGTGGGCCTTCATCGCGGCAAGCGGATTGTTCACCTCATGCGCGACGCGGGCTGCGAGACGCCCGACCGCGGCATCGCGTTCGCTGTTCACCACCGCCTCCATGGCCTTGGCTCGATCCTCCTGCAACCGGCGTATGGCAGCCTCGGAACGCTTGCGCTCGGTGACATCGATCAGTTTGGAGATGATGATCTGGTCGTTGCCGATCTGGCATGTGACGCCGTAATAGAGTATGTCCAACTTCTCTCCGTCAGCCCGTTGCACCACGATCTCCTGCGCGGAAATGGACCGCTCGGCGAGCAATCTGTCGGCCATGACCTGGCGGGTCGCCGAGTCGGGAAAGATGCCGACTTCAATGCTGGTCCGGCCGAGGCAGGCATCCTGGGACCTGCCGAGCATAGTCGCGAAGGCGGGGTTGATCTCGAGCAGGACGCCATCGTTGAGCCGTGACAGGGCACTGGGCAAGGGGCTGGCCTGGAAGACCCGCCGGAAGAGTTCCTGACTCTGCAGCAGGTTGGTTTCCATCACGCGCAGATCGGTCACGTCCTGGAAGACGCCCAGCAGAGACTCCACCGCCCCGTCCTGCCCCCGCCGGGCAACGCCGACCGCGCGGACCCGGCGAAGGCGGCCCAGCGTGGTGATGAAGCCGAGTTCAAGGTGCACCGCCGCCGCGATGGTCGGCTGGTCGGCTGGGATGTAGAATGAGATGGCCTCTTCAAGAGTGGGCTGATAGCCGATCGGCCGATCGTGGATACGCGCCGTCTCGTCGGTCCAGGTGACCACCTGGCGGCGTATGTCGAGTTCCCATCCCCCCATGTGCGCAGCCGAGGCAGTCGCTGAGAGGAGTGCCTCACTGCGGCCGAGCGCCAGGGAGGCCTTCCTGCGCTCCGACATCTCCTGCACTAGGCGGGCATTGGCCCTTTGCAGGGCGTCCATCTGCTCGGCTACCCGCCGACGCATGCGATAGGCCTCGAGATGAATCCCGACCCTGGTGAGAAGTTCCTCGCGGTGGAAAGGCTTGCAGATGTAATCGCAGGCACCGAGACGCAGACCTTCGACCCGCTCATCCGCCTCAATCAGTCCGCTCAGGAAGATGATCGGGATCATCCGGCTGGCAGGATCGGCTTTGAGCCTGCGGCAGACTTCGTAGCCACTGATACCGTCCAGATTGACGTCGAGCAGGATCAGTTCCGGCGGTTCTGCTGCCACAGCGGCCAGGGCCAGTTCGCCGGTGTCGGCCGGGCGGACGCGATAGCCGGCCTCGCCCAGCACATGAGCCAGGACGATCAGGATCTCGTGGGTATCATCGACGATCATCACCGAGCCGTCATTGCTCATGGGCTGCCTTCCTGGACAGATGCGAGCGCTCGCATGATGGCTGAATACTCGAGCCGTTCGGCGTGGTTCGCCAACCGGGCGGCAAGCTCGGGGGTGTGCTGCCTAGCGGAGTCAATGAGGGCCTGGATCCGCTCCCGGTCCTGGACCAGGACCGCCTGGTGCAGGGCGGCACGTTCGGTGACGGACAGCATCCGCAGATCAGTCGGGCTGATCACGGACATGGCGACCGTTGACCCGGAGTCATGGTGCATTACCGGTTCGTAGTCTTCGGGCAGCAGGCGACATAGGCACTGGTGGATGTCCTCGACGCGATACGGTTTGGGCAGAGCCTCGTCGGCCCCGGCCAGCCGCACTGCCGCCAGTTGCTCGGCAAAAACCGAGGCGGTGAGGACGACGATCGGCATAGTGCGTCCCCACTCTTCGGCGCGGATGCGACGAACCGCCTCCAACCCATCGATGCCGGGCATGCGCACATCCATGAAGACCACCTGCGGACGCATCGACCTGGCCAGTCGGACGGCTTCCAGCCCATCCACTGCTACACTGATATCGTGGCCCGGCATATCCAGCATGGTGCGCAGCAGGGCGACATTATCCGGAACATCATCGGCGATGAGCAGGTGAATGGTGCCGCGTCCCGCCCGCCGACGGACACCCGCCGGAGATTGGGCAACCGCCTCTGCTGTGCTCTCGGCAATGGGCATGGGCAGCACGACATGAAAGGTCGATCCGATGCCGAGTTGGCTTTCTGCCCATATCCTGCCACCGAGCAGGCCGACGATTTCCCGGGTCACCGCCAGACCCAGTCCGGAACCATGACCGGCCGAGGGATCAAGCTGGACGAACGGCTCGAAGATCCGTTTGAGATCCGCCTCCGGAATTCCACGCCCGGTATCGCTGATGCGCAGATGCACCTGGCGGACCCCGTCAACAGTGGGGGCTTCATCTGCATGCAGGGTGACCGTCCCATACGGGGTCGCCTGTAGTGCGTTGCCGAGCAGGTTGACCAGCACCTGTCGCATGCGCAAGGCGTCCCCGAGCATGAAAATGGGGAGTCCCGGGGCGACCACCGAGCGCAAGCCGACCCCCTTGCCCTCGGCATGCAGGCGCAGCATGGTCACGGATTCATCGAAGACCGCGGCCAGCGACATCGGTGTCAGCTGCAACGGCTGCCTCCCAGCCTCGATGCGTGCAATGTCCAGGACATCATTGATCAGGGCAAGCAGATGCGTGCCACTGGTGTGTATAATCCGAGCCTGTTCGCGTTGCGGCTCAGAAAGCGTCGGTTGGCGAACGAGGTGATCCGAGAAGCCGAGGATGGCGTTGAGGGGTGTGCGTAGTTCATGGCTGACGCTGGCCAGGAAACGGCTCTTCGCCTGATCGGCGGCCTGGGCCTGGTCCCGCGCCTGGGCAAGCGCCTGGTTCTGCCGAGCCAATGTGGCTCGACTGTGACGCATCGCTCCGGTGATCAGCGAGACCGCCAGACCATTGAACAGGAATACCGAGGCGCCAATCCAATCAGCCGAAACCCGCAGCACGACCGCGCCAAAGAAGGGCAGCGGCATCCACGCCACCACCGCGATGGATAGGGCGGTGGCCCCCAGCCCGCTGATCCACCCGCCGGACAGCGCAGCAACCATGACGGCAGGGTAGAAGGTGAGCCAGGCGGTGCGTTCGCCGAGGACACCCAGCGGCCAGAGGCGCAGCAGCGCAGCCACGAGGACGGATCCGACCGCGATGGCGATCGGAATTGCCACGCGCCGGAGAGGAGAAGGTCGGAAGTTGGCATCCACCACGCGACCACTCTAGCACGCTTCCCCATATCCTGCCAGTACTCAGGGGCGCGCTGTTTGTGGCCCGACGGCAACAACGCTGAACGCGGTGAAATCTGCGATCCGCGACACTAATGCCTGATCTGGCGTGGCCGAACGGCAACAGAGATGGCACTCTATGCTCCAGGGCATTGGCACGAACCCTGCAATGGTCCAGGCATGGATGGCACGACCACCTTCATCGCCAATCCAGAACGGTTGGAGCTGCTGTTCGTGGATGACGAGCCGCGCATTCTCGACGCCCTGCAACGCATGTTGCGACCCCTGCGTGGGCAATGGTCCATGCGCTACTGCGCCTCGGGCGACGAGGCGCTACGCGAGTTGGCCGCGCGTCCGGCCGATGTGGTCGTCTCCGACATGCGCATGCCCGGTATGACCGGCGCCGAGCTGCTCGGGACGGTGATGCGGCGCTGGCCGTCCACCGTGCGCATCATCCTGTCCGGTCATGCCGATGCGGAACTGGTGCACCGCACGGTCGGGCCGACGCATCAGTATCTGCAGAAACCCTGCGATGCCGCGATGCTCAAGGCCACGGTCGAACGCGCCGGACGCTTGCGCCGGCTTCTGGCCGAGGCCAGGCTGCGTGCCCTGGTCGGGGATCTCGACACCCTCCCGAGCCTGCCTGAGCTCTACCTCAAGCTGGTCGAACTGATCCAATCACCGCGCTCGAGTATGGCGGCCATCGGAGATCTGGTCGCCCAGGACCTGGGGATGACCGCCAGACTGCTGCAACTGGTCAATTCGGCGTTCTTCGGACTGCGCCGTGAAGTCTCACGCGTGCAGGACGCCGTACTGCTGCTGGGCGTCGATACGATCCAGGCCCTGGTGTTGGGCACGCAGGCCTTTTCCTCTTTCCCGGCCGTAGCCAGCGGTGGCCTTGATCCGCAGCGGTTGTGGCATCACAGCCTGTCGGTGGCGAACCTGGCCCGGCGCATCGCCCAGGCCGAGGGCGTGCTGCCGGTGCACGCCGAGGCGACCTATCTGGCCGGCATGATGCACGATATCGGACGGCTCGTGCTCGCCGTCAAAAGCCCGGTCGAGGCGCGCGAGGTCCGGGTCCTGGCCGACCGTGAACAACTGGCCGACCATGAGGCGGAGCGTCGCATCTTCGGGGCCAGCCATGCCGAAGTGGGGGCCTATCTGCTGGGGTTGTGGGGGATCAGCGATGAAGTCGTCGAGGCGGTGGCCTGGCATCATCAGCCTGGCTCTGCCCAAGCGACGACCTTCGGTCCGCTGGCTGCCGTGCATGCGGCGGACGCGCTCGATGCCACCCGCAGCGGCCTGCCAGGGTTGCATCGGATCGATGCCGCTTTCATCAACGCCATCGGCAGCAGCACGCGCCTGCCGTCATGGCTAGCTCTGGCCCGAGAAACGGCCACCTGAGGCAGCCATGATCACCCATACCTCGACCCCGTCCCGGCTGCGCATCCTGCTGGTGGATGATGAACCACTGGTGCTGGATGGCCTGCGTCGGCAGTTCCGTCAGTTGCGCGACCGCTGGGAGGTCAGCACCGCCATCGGTGGAGAACTCGCCATTGCCGAACTCCGACGCGGGGCTTTCGACGTGGTGGTCTCTGATATGCGCATGCCGGGAATCGACGGCATCGCCGTTCTCGCGGCGGCTGCCGAGGCCCAGCCCGGCGCGGTCAGATTCATCCTGTCCGGGTACAGCGAGCGCGAGGATCTCCTGCGCAGTCTGGGGCCAGCGCATCGCTGGCTGGTCAAACCCTGTGATCTGGCCAGCCTTCAACTGCTCGTGGGGCGGTCACTCGAACTGCGCCGCGAAATATCCATGCCGGAGGTGCGACAGGTGATGGAGCGGGTCGTCCCGGCGACCAGCCTGCCCCGGGCGATCCGTGACCTCGCTTCCGATCTGAGTGCCGCCCAACCGGATGCCGGACGAAGCTTGGCGGCGATCACCCAGGATCCAGAGATCGGGCCGGGAATGGCCGATCTGGCCGGATCGTTGGGTCTCATGCCGGTCGGGACGGATCCTGCCGGCGGCCTGCTGGCCCTTCCACCGGGCACGGTGCGAGCCATCGCGCTGGCGTGGCACCTGCATCGCACCTGCAACCTGCGCAACGACACGGCCATCTGGCGGCATGGGCTGCTGGTCAGCCGGCTGGCTCGCCGCATCACAGCTGGACTGCCTGGTCCTGAGGTCGAGATGGCCACCGCCGCCGGACTGCTCCATGACTGCGGCCGACTGGTACTGACCTCCCTGGATGACACCAACCGCATAGCCTTGGCCCTCGAACGGCGCTGCTCGCCGAACCTGGAGCATGCGGAACGCAGCATCTTCGGCTGCGATCATGGCTTGGTAGGTGCGGCTATGCTCGCGAGCTGGGGTCTGCCTGACAGCGTGGTCGAGGCCGTCGCCTGGCACCATCGTCCAGCCCCCGGCCGGCTTGACGCGGCGATGGCGGTACATCTGGCCGATGCGCTGAGCGGTGCCGGGGAGGCGGCCTGCATCGACCTTGGCCTGCTCTCGGTGGTCGGGCTGCATCATCGGCTGCAGGAATGGGAGGCCATGGCTCAGCAGGAACGCCAAGCCATCGAACAGCGTCACGGGACCTCGTCATGAGCCCGCAGGTCGTATCGGGCCGCCCGGATGGGGCCGACGCGTTTCTCGACGCCATCATCGACCACCTGCCGGTTGCGGTCTATTGCAAGGATGCCATCGAGCGGCGTTTCCGGGTGTGGAACCGCGCGGCAGAACAGCTCTACGGACGATCCCGGGCCGATGTGCTGGGCCACACCGACGAGGACATCTTCCCCGCCTTGCAGGCGGCAGCCTTCCGCGCCAAGGACGACGCCGTGCTGGCAGGCCAGGTGCACGGGGATGTACCGGAAGAACCGGTGACGGCACCGGATGGCAGCACCGTCTGGCTGCACACCTACAAGGCGACGATCCCGGCGAAGAACGGCAACCCGATGATGATCGTCGGCATCAGCGAGGACATCACCGGGCGACGCCGCACCGACATGCGCGTCCGGGCGGCCAGGACCGAAGCGGAAAACCTTCTCTCCGTCATCTCGACCATCCTCATCCAGGTCGACGACCAGGACCGGGTGCAACGCTATAACGCAGCTGCTGAACGGCTGTTCGGCATCCAGGCTTCGGCAGTCATCGGACGCCGTCTGGAGGAAAGCGGACTGCGCCTCGACTGGGGGGACATCCTGCCGTTGATCATCACCACCCTGGCGGATCAGACCACCCACGAACTGCACGACCTGCGTTGCACCAGACCGGATGGTGCCGAAGTATTCCTGGATCTCTACATCATCGCCGCACCCACCTCCGGCGACGGCGGCCGTTCGTCAGTCCTGCTGCTCGGTCACGACGTCACGCGTCGTCGTGAGCAAGAGGTGCAGCGCGCCCAGGGGCAGAAGCTGGAGTCTATCGGACAACTGGCGGCCGGCATCGCCCACGAGATCAACACCCCGATCCAGTTCATCGGTGACAATCTGCGCTTCCTGGCAGATGCATTCCGTGATCTCGCCCGGCATCGCGATGCTGTGGCCACCTGCCTGGCCTCGCCTGGCGATGGGGTTGCAGCCGAGGCGGTGCAGCGCATCGCCGAGGACATCGATCTGGAATTCCTGCATGAGGAAATCCCCAAGGCGATCGACCAGTCGCTGGAAGGGGTCAATCGGGTGGCCGACATCGTCCGGGCGATGAAGGCCTTCTCCCACCCTGATGGGGATGGCGGAGTCCGTCAGGTCGATCTCAACGCTGCGCTCAGGACCACCTGCACCGTGGCTCGGAACGAATACAAGTACGTGGCCGACCTCGACCTCGATCTCGACCCGGTACTGCCCACCGTGCCTGGTCACGAGGGCGAACTGAACCAGGTGTTCCTCAATCTTCTGGTCAATGCGGCACATGCCATCGGTTCAGCGCATCAGGGCAGCGAGCGGCGCGGCACCATCCGCATCACCAGCCGCAGCCTGGACGACGCGGTGGAACTGCGCTTCGCCGACACCGGGCAGGGCATCAAGACGGAACACCGGGCGCGCATCTTCACCCCCTTCTTCACCACCAAGCCGGTAGGCAAGGGCACGGGACAGGGACTGGCCCTGTGCCATAGCATCATCGTCCGCAAGCATGGTGGCGGCATCACCTTTGATTCCGAGGTGGGCAAGGGGACGACATTCATCATCCGTCTGCCGACCCAGCGCTTGGTGCAGCCAGCATGAGCGATCCCCCTGTCGGCATCCTGTGCGTCGATGACGATCCCAGCGTCCTTGATGCCTGGCGACGGAACTTCCGTCGGCGCTTCGCCATCGATACGGCGGTATCCGGGGCGGAGGCGCTGGCCAAACTGGATGCCGGCTGTGAATACGCTGTCGTCGTCGCAGACATGCATATGCCGTCGATGGACGGGGCGAGTCTGCTGGCCCGGGTCAAATCACGTCTGCCAGATGCCACGCGCATGATGCTGACCGGTTCCGCCGACAGGGACGTCGCCATGGCGGCGGTCAATGCTGGAGAGATCTTCCGTTTCCTGGTGAAGCCCTGCCCCCCGGAGCGCCTGGGCGAGGCGCTCCAGGCCGGACTGGAACAGCATCGCCTGGCGGCCACGGAACGCGAACTCCTGGAACGCACCCTGACTGGCACGGTGCGCGCCCTCACCGGCCTGTTGGCGCAGATCGCTCCCGAGGGCTTCGGCCGGGCCCGGCAGATGCGGGAACGGGCCAGGCGCATCATGGCGATCCTCGGGGCCCCGGGACGCTGGGAGACCGAACTGGCTGCGCTGTTCGCTCCCATCGGCCTGGTCACCGTGCCGCCCGGGGTGCTGCAGCTCTGGCGTTCGGGCCAGGACCCCGGGAAGGAGGGTCGGCTGATGATCGAGCGGGTTCCTGCCGTCTCGGCCAAACTGGTGCGCGGCATTCCCCGGCTGGGTCCGGTCGCCGACCTGATCGCCCTGCTCGCACCGGGACAACTGGCCGAGCGACGGGCGGCAGGCCGGGAGATACCAGCCGGTGCCGAGGTGCTCGCCCTCCTGCACCTTCTGGCACGACTGGAAGATGAGGGCATTCCGCGCAGTGAGGCCTTGCTCTCGGTCGCCGGCCAGATTCCAGCCGCGATCCATGCCGCAGCACGGCAGGCCGAGGATGAGGCTGAGCCCGATCGTTCAGCTCGTATGGTCCGCCGCCAGGTCGGCTGGCGCAACCTGCGGGAAGGCCAGATCCTGATCGACGGCATGTGCGCCGTGGATGGTGAACGCCTGCTGCCCCGCGGACGCATCGTCACGCCCCTGCTGCTTCAACGCATAGCCGGCTTTGCCAGCCGGACGGCGATCAGCGAACCGCTGCGGGTCGATGAGGCCCTGGATGGACGAGGGGGAGAGCCATGAGCCAGGACCCTTCGAACCAACCCCGCATCTTGCTGGTCGATGACGACGCTGCTGTGCTTGACGGATGCCGGCGCACCCTGCGCCAGGTCTGCGCCGCGACCTGCACCACCGACCCGGCGGAGGCGCTGCGGCTGCTCGCCGCCCACGAAGGATTCTGCGTCGTCATCGCAGACATGAACATGCCCCGTATCGACGGCATACGCCTGCTGGCCGCTGCCCGCCAATCCGTGCCAGATGTGGTGCGCATCATGCTCACCGGCGCCACGCCGCATCAGACGGTGGTGGACGCGGTGAATCTTGGCCAGGTGTTCCGCTATCTCACCAAGCCCTGCCGGCCGGAAGATCTGTGCGCCGCTGTCACTGCCGCCATCCGTCAGCATCAACTGATCACCGCCGAACGGGAGCTGACCGGCAAGACCTTGCTCGGGGCGGTGCGGGTGCTTGGCGAGATCCTTGCCATCGTCGATCCGGCGGCGTTCGCCCGCTCGCAGACCAGACGGGGGCGGATCCGCAGTCTGCTGCGTTCTGGTGGACGCACGGATACCTGGGAGGCCGAGATCGCCTCGCTGCTGGAACCACTGCCAGCCCTGCTGCCCTGCACCGGTCGGCAGGCCCGGGAGACCGCTGCCGGCCTGATCGCCGGGATACCCAGGCTGGAAGGCGTGGCGGCGCTCATCGCTGGGACCGATGACGGCCGCAAACCCGATTTTACCGAAACAGCAGCGGCCCTTCACCTGTTGAACGAGGTCGCCAAGCGTGAGGCGGCCGGGGTGAGACCGGAGTCGATCCTGGCCGACATCGCCGAGAATCCGGCCCATCCCCGCGGTCTGGTGGCAGCCCTGGAACCGATCCTGCTGGCCCCACCGTCGCCCGGCCAGACACGCCGTCGTCTGGAAGCACGCGAACTCAAACCTGGCATGGTCCTGCGCGAGATCGTCCGTTCCAACGATGGCGCCGTGCTGCTGATGCCCGGGGTCGAACTCAGCGAGATGATGATCGAGCGACTCGGCAATTTCGTCAGACTCGGCGTGCTGCAGCATGGTATTCTGATCGATGAACCTCAAGCGCTCCGCAACGGGCAGGGAACTCCGACATGAATAGCACCGTCCTGATCGTCGATGACGACATCGCCCTGCTTGATGCCCTGCGCCGATCCCTGCGCAATGTGCCTTACCACATCATCGCCGTCGCTGATGCGCAGCGCGCCCTCGAACAGCTTGAGGAGCGCCCTATCGATGTGGTCGTGTCCGATGACCAGATGCCCGGCATGGGCGGCATCGAACTGCTGACCGCGATACGCCGACATCACCCCGCTGTGGTCAGCATCATGATGTCAGGCCGCACGACGATTGGCGGCATGGTGCATGCGATCAATGATGGGGAGATATTCCGTTTCCTGATCAAACCGTGCCTAGCCGCGGAAGTCGATCGCAGCATCCGCCTGGCCCTGGCGCAAAAGATGGTGCTCGACCATTGCCGACGCCTGCTGCCCCTGATGCGGCGGCAGAGCGCCCTGCTGGGGGCGATCGAACGCGACCATCCGGGACTGGTCGCGGCCCAGAGCCAGGCGCTCAACGGAAATTTTTCGCTGTCCTCGGACGACTTCACCGCGATGGACGGCCTCGCCGAGAGCATCGAGGTCGAGATCCATCGCGTCGAGACAACCTTGATCCCGCATGCCCTGCCCGACCTGCCGGCTGACGCCGGCCTCATCCGGGCAGTGGGGCCATCAGCGCCGTGAGGTCGTCCTCGGTCAGTTCGCCGCCGGCCTGGCCGGTGCCGTCCCACAGGGCGTCGGCCAGGCCGCGCTTGCGGGCCTGCATCTCCTGGATGCGTTCCTCGACCGTGCCGCTGCACACCGGACGGTAGATCATCACCGGTTTGTCCTGGCCGATGCGGTGCGCACGGTCGGCTGCCTGCGCCTCGGCGGCGGGGTTCCACCACGGGTCGAGCAGGATCACGGTGTCGGCGGCAGTCAGGGTCAAACCGGTGCCGCCAGCCTTCAGCGACAACAGGAACATCGGCACCTCGCCGGCCTGGAACCGATCGACCAGGGCCTGGCGGTTCTGCGTCGAGCCATCAATGCGCAGCCAGTCGAGCCCGGCCGGCTTCAGCACATCGCTTTCGACCAGATCGAGCAGACTGGTGAACTGACTGAATAGCAGGATACGCCGGCCGTCCTCGACCAGTTCGGGGATCGTCTCGGAGAGCCAGTCGAGCTTGCACGACGAGGCGACCTTGAGCGTCGAGCCGCGCACCAGGCGTGGATCGCAGCATACCTGACGCAGCTTGAGCAGGGCGTCGAGGATGTCGATGTGGCTGCGCGCCAGACCCTTCTCGGCCAGGGCCTGGCGGATGCGGCCGTCCATCGCCAGACGCACGCTCTCGTAGAGCTCGCGCTGCGCCGGGGTCAGGTCGAGGGGCACGGTCGCCTCGGTGCGCGGCGGCAGCTCGGGCGCGACTGCCGCCTTGGTGCGGCGCAACACGAAGGGCGCGATGCGCGAGCGCAGCAGGCGCATGCGTTCGCTGTCACCCAACTGCTCGATCGGCTTGCGGAAGGCGCGGTCGAAACGGGCGCGATCGCCGAGCAGGCCAGGGGCCAGCCAGTGCATCATGGTGTGTAGTTCGCCGAGGTGGTTCTCCATCGGCGTGCCAGACAGGGCCAGGCGGTGCCGCGCTTTCAGCCGACGCACCGCCGCACCGGCCTTGGCCGCCGCATTCTTGATCACCTGCGCCTCGTCGCACACCACGACATGCAGTTCGACCGATTCCAGCATGTCCTGGTCGCGCAGCAGGGTGCCGTAGGTGGTGATGATGACATGGTGTTCGCCGAGCATGGCTGCGTCGCGCTCGCGGTCCTGACCATGCAGCACCGCCACCGTCAGGTCAGGTGCGAAGCGCTCCAGCTCGCGTTTCCAGGTGCCGACCACGCTGGCCGGGCAGACCACCAGGGCCGGTCGGCCGAGACGCCCGGCCGCCTGTTCGGCGCACAGGAAGGCGATGGTCTGCACCGTCTTGCCCAGACCCATGTCATCGGCCAGCACGCCGCCCAGGCCGGTTTCACGCAGCCGCTGCATCCAGCCGAGGCCGATGCGCTGGTAAGGACGCAGTTCGGCCTTGAGCCCGGGCGGCACCTCGGCCGGTTCGGGGGTGGCCAGACGGCGCAGCGCTTCGAGGGCGCGTTGCAGGCGTTCGCCGCCGATCGCGCGGCCGCCAGCCAGCTCATCAAGCTGCAGCGCCAGGGCGGCATCGACCTTCCAGCCGCGTCCGCTGGCCGGCTGGGCGTCGAACAGGGCCTCGATGTGCGCGGCCAGGCGCAGCACCTCGGCCTCGGGCAGGCGCACCAGGCGACCATCCGGCAGCGGCATGAGCAGCCAGGCGCGGCCACCGAGTTCGACGCGTGGCAGTTCGGCGCGCGCCGTCGCACCACCAGCGACCAGCTTGGCGATCACCGGCGTCAGATCGATGCGCTCGTCGCCGACCTTGACCCCGAGGTGCAGCTCGAACCAGTCGATGCCCTGCGGCTCGCCGATCGCCACCTCGACGGTCTCGGCGGCGAGATCGAGGAGCGCCGTCTGCTCCTCGCCCTCGACCGTCCAGCCTGCAGCGCGCGCCGCGACGATCACGGCAGGCGGGATCTCGACGCGCTGCTGACCGAGCCGTCCAGCTGCTTCCAGGCTGGAGCGGTGGATCGCCAGCGGTACCGACCCGGAGGGCGCCTGCGGACCGCGCGCCAGCTTCAGTTCGCTGTCGGTGGCCAGACCAAAGCCCGCCAACTGCGCAAGCAGGGCGCGTTCACCCGGCAGGTCGCGCACGACCACCGCTCCAGCCCGCGTACGCGCCAGGGCGCCGCCACCGACCTCGACCAGTACATCGCCGTAGCGCATCCACACCGCCAGGGTGTCGGCATCGTAACCGGCATGCAGATAGCCGTTGAGCGGCAACAGGCGCACCCGGCAGCGCAGCAGGTAGCCGCTCGGCGGCACCGCGGTCGGCTTCACCGGCGGATCAGGCAGGCCCGGCACCATGCTGGCGAGGACCGGCAGGGCGGTGGGCAGCAGGGCGGCGGGCAGCACCGGCATGGTGCGGACCGCCTCGCAGGCGGCGGCATCCAGGCCGGTGGCCAGCGGCCCGGCCTCGCCGCCATCGATCCACCACGGCGGATCGCTGGGGATCAGCGTTCCCGGCACGCCGGCGAACTCCAGTCGCCAGCCGCCGCGCTGCTCGCGCCAGCGCAGGGTGACCGAGCGCTCGGGACCGGGCCGGATCGGCGGGCTGCCCGGCACTTCAAGATGGCAGCGCCCGGAACCGATCAGTTCGGCGAGCAGTTCGCCGGTCGCGCCGCACGAACCGTCGAGCCAGCCCGGTTCCCAGGCATGGCGTGGGTGGCGCAGGGTGGCGAGTCGGCGCAGCAGATGCAGTTCCGGCTGGGGCAGGGTGCTGGCGAGCAGGTCGAGGGCCTGGCCGGGATCGCCCAGGCGCTTGCCGATACCCCAGTTGCCGGATTTCAGTCGCTTGGCCAGCACCGCCTCGACCCGCCAGAACGAGTCGCGATCGACCTGCGGGGCGTGCAACAGGATGATCAGGCGGTGTTCGCTCTGGGTGGTCGGGGCCAACGCCCCGAGCCCTTTCAACCACTGGCCGACCCGGGCCGAGGCCTCGTCGCGGGCGGGCGCCGCCACCGGCAGGGCCGGGGTGATGGGTTGCGGCAGAGAGAAATGAACCCGCTGCGGGAGATCGTCATCATCGTCATCTTCATCGTACAGGTCATCGATCCCATCAGGGACGCCGTGGTTGCGAGCCAGCACGACACAGGCTGCAGCCGCATGCTTGCACATCGACCCGACCGGGCACGAGCAACGCGCATCGAGGTCGCGCATCACCAGGCCCTCGGCCGCATCGAAGTCCAGGCCTTCGACCAGGATCACGGTGCGGTAGGATTTATGGCCCTGGACCGTGGCGATGATCTGGCGGCCATCGTACTCGACCCGCTCCACCTCGCCCCCGTCGGCATAGGGCGTCGCCCGCTCGATGGTGTCGGCGGTGAACCACTCATGCCAAGGAAGTTGCGGGTCGGGCACGGGCGCAGACATGTTGGGCCAAGGAATCGGACCACAACATGCAGACCTGGGCAAAGGCTCTACCAGCAGCAACCCCCTGGGGTCCAGGGCTTTGCCTATCGGCAGCCAGGTAAGATAACCCCGCCTCGCGCGTCTTTCCAGGCGCCCGGAGGATCCCCATGGCCGCTTCCCCTGCCCAGCTCGCCGATGCCGTCGCCCCGCTCCGCCAGGTCGAGGCCGAGGTCGGCAAGATCCTGGTCGGCCAGCGCGAACTGGTGCGCCGCCTGCTCATCGGCCTGGTCTGCGACGCCCATCTGCTGATCGAAGGCCTGCCCGGGCTGGCCAAGACCACGGTGGTCAAGGCGATGGCCGGGGCGCTGGACGCGCAGTTCCGCCGCATCCAGTTCACCCCCGACCTGCTGCCCGCCGACATCATCGGCACGCGCATCTACGAGGGCGGCACCTTCAGCGTGAAGAAGGGTCCGATCTTCGCCCAGATCGTCCTCGCCGACGAGATCAACCGCGCCCCGGCCAAGGTGCAATCAGCGCTGCTTGAAGCGATGCAGGAGCGCCAGGTGACGATCGGTGACGAGACCTTCCCCCTGCCGCGGCCCTTCCTGGTGCTGGCGACGCAGAATCCGATCGAGCAGGAAGGCACCTACCCCCTGCCCGAGGCGCAAACCGACCGCTTCCTGATGAAGATCCGCGTCGGCTACCCCAGCGCCGAGGAGGAGAAGCAGATCCTGGCGCGCGCCCTGGAACGCACCCCGGCGGTGATCCGCCCGGTCGCCGGCCCGGCCGACATTGATGCCGCCAAGGCGGCGATCGACAGCGCGCACATGGACCCGCGCCTGACCGACTACTGCGTCAACCTGGTACGCGCGACGCGCGATCCGGCTGCAGCCGGGGTCAAGACCCTGGCCAACCTGATCCAGACCGGCGCCAGCCCGCGCGCCACCATCGCCCTGGCCCAGGCCGGCCGGGCGCATGCCTTCCTTGACGGCCGCGCCTTCGTCACCCCGCAGGACATCAAGAGCATCGCGCCCGATGTTTTGCGCCACCGCATCATCGCCAGCTACGAGGCCGAGGCCGAGGGCCTGGACACCGACGCGCTGGTCGCCCGCCTGCTCGAACACGTCGTCGTTCCCTGAGCGATGCCTGAAGTAGCGGAAATCCTGAGGCAGGTGCGCCGCATCGAGCTGCGCACCGAGAAGCTGGTCAGCTCGCTGGCGGCTGGGCGTTACCGTTCGGCCTTCCGTGGCCAGGGCATGGAGTTCGACGAGGTGCGCGAGTACGCCAGCGGCGACGATGTGCGCGCGATCGACTGGAATGTGACGGCACGGGCCGGGAAGCCCTACATCAAGGTGTTCCGCGAGGAACGCGAACTGAGCGTCCTGCTGCTGGTCGATGTCAGCGGTTCGATGCGCTTCGGCGCCATCCCCGGCCTCAGTCCGCGTGCCAAGCTGGCCCTGGCCGCCGAAGCCGCCGCCGTGGTCGGCGTCACCGCGCTGCGCAACGGCGACCGCCTCGGCCTGGTGCTGTTCAGCGACCGCACCGAAACCCACCTGC
Source organism: bacterium (assembly GCA_020047915.1). Taxonomy (GTDB): domain Bacteria; phylum Planctomycetota; class UBA11346; order UBA11346; family UBA11346; genus UBA11346. The sequence continues at coordinate 15,497 of JAIFND010000162.1, forward strand.
CGGCGCGGCGTGGACGCGGCCACGCCCTGCGCGTGGTGCGCGAGGTGCTTGCGCCCGCAGGCGGCTCCCGCCCGACGCGCATCGACCACGCCCTCGACGAACTCGGCCGCGTGGCCAAGCGCCGCACGGTGTGCTTCCTGGTTAGCGACTTCCTCGGAGATCCCGCCGATCGTCCGGCATTGAAGACTGCGCTGGCCCGCGCGGCCCGACGCCACGATGTCGTCGGCCTGCGCATCAGCGATCCGGGCGAGGCCGCGTTGCCGGCTGGTAGTGCTCCGCTGGTCCTGGCCGATCCGGAAGGTGCCAGCGTCGGCGTCTTCGCCGGCGGTACGGCGGCCCGGCAGCGATACGCCGCCGCCTGGAAAGAGGCGCGCAGCGCCACCGACACGATCTTCCGTGCTGCTGGCTGCGATCTCGTTGATCTCTCGACCACCGAGAGTGCGGTCACAGCCCTCGAGCGTTTCTTCCGCCAGCGCCGCCGGAGGGTGCATGGGTAGGCAAGACAAGGCGGAAGTCGGAAGGCGGAAGGCGGAAGGGTCGCGACACATCGTACGACGCCTTCTGGCTTGGCGCCGCATTTCTTCCGCCTTCCGCCTTCCGCCTTCCGCCTTCATGCTGCCTCCCCGTGTCACTGCCACGTCAATAATCCTATCCATCCTCATCTCTACTCTATCAGCCCTCGACGCTCCTCTGGTCGAGCTATCGGCCAACCCGGCCCAGGTCGCGGTCGGCGAGACCATCGTCGTCACCGTCACTTACCGCTGGCCGCACGGCTGGAGCGTGGCTGGCGAACCCGATCCCGCCGCCGACTTCCGCAGCCTCTTCGTCACCGCCGCCCCGCCCGCCGAGCGC